>JBEEJT010000353.1:0-22076 GCA_041169085.1 Pseudomonadota bacterium
TGGTGATGTTGATCAGGCTGAAGGTGGCCACGCGGGCGCCCACATCGTCGGGGTTGCGGTCCCAGATGGTGACGTACAGGGTGAAGCCTGCCAGCAACAGGGCCAGGTCGGTCCATTGCGGGGTGCGGAAGTTGGTGCGGGCATAGAACTGCCGCGTGCCCGCCAGCATGGTGAGTGGCCACTGCAGGGTCAGCAGGGTGGAGGCGGGCAGGAACCAGGGGTGAACCTGGTACATCAGGAGGCAGATGGCGCTGGCCATGTTGCCCCATTGGGCGGCCGTCCACCACCAGAAGCCGCGGTAGGTGCGCTGGGTGGCGCCCACCAGCGTCATGATGGACGCTGCGGTGAACAGCACGACACCGATCACCAAAGTGAGGGTGGGCAGGTGCAGTGGTTCGAGTGGCAGGTTCACGACAAGTTGGAGCGGGCAGGCATCGCCCCGGACTGAGAGACAATCTGCGCCACATGGTAACGCGTGTGGCGGCCACAATGGCCCCGCATTCTCCCCAGCGAGGGGCAGCGAAAGGACACAGACATGAGCATGGACGTGGTGGATTACGAAATCCGGGGTTCGGAAATGCAGTTCGTCGAGGTGGAACTCGACCCGGGCGAGGCCGCCATCGGCGAAGCCGGCAGCATGATGTTCATGGAAAACGGCATCACCATGGACACCGTGTTTGGCGACGGCAGCCAGCAATCCGGCGGCTTGTTCGGCAAGCTGCTGGGGGCGGGCAAGCGCCTGATCACCGGTGAAAGCCTGTTCACCACCGTGTATGTGAACCAGGGCCAGGGCAAAAAGCGTGTGGCGTTTGCCGCCCCTTACCCCGGCAAGATCATCCCCATGGACCTCAAGCAGCTCGGCGGCACGCTGATCTGTCAGAAGGATGCCTTCCTGTGCGCGGCCCGTGGCGTGAGCCTGGGCGTGGCCTTCCAGAAGAAGCTGGGCACCGGCTTTTTCGGCGGCGAAGGTTTCATCATGGAGCGCCTCGACGGCGACGGCATGGCGTTTGTCCACGCCGGTGGCACGGTGGTGCGCCGTGAGCTCCAGGCGGGTGAAACGCTGATGGTGGACACCGGCTGTGTGGTGGCCTACACCCAGGGCATCGATTTCGACATCCAGTACGTTGGCAAGATCAAGACGGCCTTGTTCGGCGGCGAAGGCCTGTTCCTGGCCAAGCTGACGGGCCCGGGGCATGTGTGGGTCCAAAGCCTGCCGTTCTCGCGTCTGGCTTCGCGCATCTTCGCGGCCGCGCCGCAGACGGGTGGCGGTGGCCGCGAAGAGGGCTCGCTGATGTCTGGCTTGGGCAGCGCAGGCGGCCTGCTGGGCTCGGTCTTGCGCGACGACTGAGCTTTGAGCTTCGGCGGTGGGTGGCACCGCTTGATGCAGGACAGGCACAACAGGCTTGACCAGCGCTTAAACTGGAAAGCTTGACTTTTGAGACCCCTGCAGATGATTGCCGTGTCCCTTCACCAGACTTTGTTCGCTTCGGCGATCGCCCGAGCCATGTCGAAATGGCTGCTGCCTTGTGCGTTGGCCATGGGCGCGATGTCTGGTCAGGCGGCCGCCCAGGCGGCCAAGCCCGCTGTCGCGAAGGCGCCGATCTTCGCGTTGAATTCGTTGGACGCGACCATCAGCATCATCGACCCGGTGACCTACAAAGAGATTCGCCGGGTGCCGACGGGCAAAGAGCCTCACCACCTCTACATGACGCCGGACGAGAAGTCGCTCATGGTGGCCAACGCCCTGGGCGATTCACTCACGCTGCTGGACCCCCGCACAGGCGAGGTGCAGCGGGTGATCGACAAGATTTCCGACCCCTATCAGCTGCGCTTCTCGCCCGACATGAAGTGGCTGATCACGGCAGCCAACCGGCTCAACCACGTTGATTTCTACAAATCGACGCCCCGTCCGGGCGGTGGCGTCGATGTGGTGTTGGCCAAGCGGGTGCCCACGGGCAAGACCCCCAGCCACATCAACGTCGACTCCAAGAGCACGGTGGCTTACGTCACCATGCAAGACAGCGACGAGCTGGTGGCCATCGACCTGGCCACGCAGACCATCCGTTGGCGCCAGCCTGTGGGCAAGCTGCCCGCGGACGTGTTTGTCACGCCCGACGACAAGCAACTGCTGATCGGCTTGACGGGCGACCGCGTGGCCGAGGTGTACGACGTGTCGGGGCCGAAGCCGACCTTGGTCAAGCGCATCCCGACAGGCGAGGGCGCGCACGCCTTCCGCGCCTGGGGCGACAAGCGCCATGTGCTGCTGAGCAACCGCGCGGGCAACACGATCAGCAAGATCGACATGCAGACCATGACGGTGGTGGCCACTTACCCGGCACCCGGCGGCCCGGATTGCATGGACCTGCTGTCTGACGGCAAAACCATCCTGGTGACCTCGCGTTGGGCCCGCAAACTCACCGTGATCGACACCGTGAGCGGCAAGGTGGTGCGCCAGGTGCCGATGGGCCGTTCGCCCCATGGCGTCTGGACGCTGGACCACGCGCCCCGCTCCTGATGTGCCCAACGCCAGCCCAGCCATGGCCGATCACGCTTTGTCCCGCTTGATTCGTCCACGGCGCTGGGTGGGCGCGGCGCTTTCCGTGGGGCTGGCCTTGACGCTGGCCGTTGTTGAGCCTGCGCTCGCCGGGCCGTCCGTTGCCGCGACCTGTGCTCGCCCGGTTTACCTGACCATCGACACCGGGCACATGGGGGTGGCGCCGCTGATTGCCGAGGTGCTGGCCAGGCAGCAAGTGAAGGCGACCTTCTTCCTGGCCAATGAGCGCACCCAGGCGGTGGGCGAGCGGCCCGCCGGCAGCACGCTGGATGAGCACTGGGCCACCTGGTGGCAGGGGCTCGCTGCACAAGGCCACGATTTCGGCTCGCACACCTGGGACCACCTTTCCTGGGTGGCCGACACCGCCACAGGTTTCCGCTTCAAGGCGACGGCCGGCCCGCAGGCGGGGCAAATCCTCTCGCTGACCCCGCAGCAATATTGCGCCGAGTTGGCCCGTCCTGCGCAACGCTTTCAGGCCATGAGCGGTCAGGCCATGCGGGCGATCTTCCGCGCTCCGGGGGGCAAGACCTCTGCCGCCTTGCTGCGTGCGGCGCAGGCGTGTGGCTGGAGCCATGTGCCCTGGACACCCGCCGGCTTCCTGGGCGACGAATTGCCCAGCGACCGCTACCCCAATCAGGCTTTGCTCGACAAGGCCCTGCGTGACGTGCGCCCAGGCGATATCCTGCTCATGCACCTGGGCATTTGGTCCAGGCGCGAGGCCTGGGCCCCCGCCGTGCTGGAGCCCTTGATCGCAGGCCTCAAGGCCAAAGGCCTGTGCTTTGCCACGCTGCGTGACCACCCGGACTACGCCCGCGTTGGCGTCGCGCCACCTGGCCCCGTACCTGGCTCCGTGCCTCAGCCTTGAGCCTTGAACCTTCCCGGTTGCCGCATGTCTCTCAACGACCTGATCACCCAGTTTTCCGACCAGTTTGGCAATGCACAAACCTGGTTGTTCGAGTCGGCCGTGCAGCCCATGCTTTACGCCATGGGCATGGGCAACCTGTCGGAAGACGGCTACGACGCCACCGGTTGGTTGATGGTGGGCCTGATCCAGCTGGCGGTGTTGCTGGCCGTCCTGGGGCCTCTGGAGCGCTGGCGGCCCATCGAGCGCCCGGGCCCATGGCGCAGCCTGTGGGTCGATGTGCTGTACACCGCCATCCACCGCCTGGGCCTGTTCCGGGTGGCCATGTTCTTCTCGGTCGACCCCTTGCTCGACGAGTTGTTTGGCGCGGCCAGCGTCCATGGCTGGCATGGCGTTCAACTCGACACCTGGCTGGCGCCCCTTTGGCCTGGGGTGAGCGACACAGCCTGGTGCAGCTTCCTCGTTTACCTGCTGGCTTTCGACTTGCTGGATTACTGGATCCACCGTGGCCAGCACCAATCGAGCCGGTGGTGGGCCTTGCATGCCCTGCACCACAGCCAGCGTCACATGACGATGTGGACAGACAGCCGCAACCACCTGCTGGACGACGTGATCCGTGACGTGTTGATCGCGTTCACGGCGCGCGCCATTGGTGTGCCGCCGGGGCAGTTCATCGCCGTGGTGGCTTTCACCCAGCTCGTCGAAAACCTCTCACACGTCAACGCCCGCATCAGCTTGGGCTGGCTGGGCGAACGCTTGATCGTGGGCCCTCGGTTCCACCGCCTGCACCATGCCATCGGTTTGGGGCACGAGGGCGACCGCCCAGGCACGCTGGGCGGCTGCAATTTCGCGGTGCTGTTCCCGGTCTGGGACCTGATCTTCAGGACGGCCCGCTTCGACGGCCATTACGAGCCCACGGGCATCCGTGACCAGCTGCCAGAACATGGCGGGCGAGATTACGGCGAAGGCTTCTGGACCCAGCAATGGCTGGGCCTTCAGCGACTTTGGCGAGGGCCTGACGCCATTTGATGTGGTTTCCCGCCGCCATGGGTGAGCGCCTGCGGGCATGATGGCCCCATGTCCACTCTGGCCTGAAAGCAGGCCGCATCAACATGGCTGGCGTGCTCATCATCGGCGACGAAATCCTCAGCGGCAGGCGGCAGGACAAACACCTGTCCAAGGCCATTGAGTTGCTCAACGAACGGGGCATGGCCTTGAGCTGGGCCCGCTACGAGGGCGACGACCCGGCCCGCATCACCCGAGCGCTGCAAGAAGCCCTGGCCAGTGACGACATCGTGTTTTCTTTCGGCGGCATCGGGGCCACGCCCGACGACCACACGCGGGCCTGTGCCGCCGCCGCCTGGGGCCGGCCACTGGCGCTGCACCCGGACGCCGAACCCCTGATCCTGCAGCGTTGCCAGGAAATGGCCGAGCAGGCAGGGCAGCCCTTCGAAGCGCAATCGCCCGACACCCTGCGCCGCTTGCAGATGGGCCATTTCCCTGTGGGCTCGACCATCATCCCGAACCCGTACAACCGCATCCCGGGCTTCAGCATGGCCGGGCGGGTGCACTGTGTGCCGGGCTTTCCGGTGATGGCCTGGCCCATGGTGGCCTGGGTGCTCGACCAGATGCACGCCGACCAGCACGGCTTGGGGCGGCAAAGCGAAAAATCGGTGATCGTCTACGAGGTGGCGGAATCGGTGCTCACGCCCCTGATGGTGGACATTGAAGCGCGCCACGCACCGATCAAGGTGTTCAGCCTGCCCAGCGTGGACCACCCGTTGCATGGACGCCATATTGAATTGGGTGTGAAAGGCCAGGGCGCTGCTGTCGATTCGGCCTTTGAAGCCTTGCTGGCCGGCGTGAACCAACTTGGTGCGCGCATGGGCCCTGTTGCGGTGCGGTGAGGCTTCGCACTGAATGCGCGCACTTGTCTGGTGCGTTTTCGCCTTGGGGCCTGCATGGGGCGAAAAAGGTCGCGCCTGAACGTGGCTCGCTTGGCCCCCCATAGCGGGGCGCCGTGGACGGTCCTTGGGCGCAGCCACCGCTGATTGCACCGTTTCGGACGCCAAATTGGGGCTCGGAAGTGAGGGCGGACCCTGATCCAGCGCAGTCGAGGCACGCTTTCTGCTATTACACTTCGGCGCTGTTTCTCAGAAACAGCTTTTTTCCCCATCCAGCATTCACACACAGCCTCTCGCTAGGAGCACCTGATGGCCAACAAGACCGTCGCCGACGTGATGAAGATGGTGAAGGACAACGAAGTCAAGTTCGTTGACTTCCGCTTCACCGACACCCGTGGCAAGGAACAGCACGTCTCCGTGCCTGTTTCGCACTTTGATGAAGACAAGTTCACTTCTGGCCATGCCTTCGACGGTTCGTCCATCGCTGGTTGGAAGGGCATCGAAGCGTCCGACATGCTGCTGATGCCGGACCCGAACACCGCCAACGTCGACCCCTTCTTCGAAGAGCCGACCCTGCTGCTGACCTGCGACGTCATCGACCCGCACGACGGCAAGCCCTACGAGCGCGATCCCCGCTCGCTGGCCAAGCGCGCTGAAGCCTACCTGAAGGCTTCGGGCCTGGGCGACACCGCTTACTTCGGTCCGGAACCCGAGTTCTTCGTGTTCGACGGCATCCGTTGGGGCAACGACATGTCCGGCTGCTTCTTCGAGATCGAATCCGAAGAAGGCGCCTGGAACACCGGCACCAAGTACGAGCACGGCAATACCGGCTACCGTCCCACCGTGAAGGGTGGCTACTTCCCCGTGCCCCCGGTCGACAGCGGCCAGGACATGCGCTCGGAAATGTGCCTGATCCTCGAATCGATGGGCATTCCCGTGGAAGTGCACCACCACGAAGTGGCCAACGCCGGTCAGATGGAAATCGGCACCAAGTTCGCCACGCTGACCCAGCGTGCTGACTGGCTGCAGCTGCAAAAGTACATCATCACCAACGTGGCCCACGCCTACGGCAAGACCGCCACGTTCATGCCGAAGCCCCTGGTGGGCGACAACGGCTCGGGCATGCACGTTCACCAGTCGATCTGGAAGGACGGCAAGAACCTGTTCGCCGGTGACGGCTACGCTGGTCTGAGCGAATTCGCCCTGTACTACATCGGCGGCATCATCAAGCACGCTCGTGCCCTGAACGCCATCACCAACCCGGGTACGAACTCGTACAAGCGTCTGGTGCCTGGCTTCGAAGCCCCGGTGAAGCTGGCCTACTCGGCCAAGAACCGCTCGGCCTCGATCCGCATCCCGTATGTGGCCAACCCGAAGGGCCGCCGCATCGAAGCCCGCTTCCCGGATCCTTCCGCCAACCCGTATCTGGCCTTCTCGGCCCTGATGATGGCTGGTCTGGACGGCGTGGAAAACAAGATCCATCCGGGCGAAGCCGCCACGAAGGACCTGTACCACCTGCCGCCGGAAGAAGACAAGCTGATCCCGACTGTGTGCCACAGCCTGGACCAAGCTCTGGAGTCGCTCGACGCCGACCGCGCCTTCCTGACCAAGGGTGGCGTGTTCACCAACGAGTACCTGGACGCCTACATCGACCTGAAGATGCAAGAAGTCACGCGTTTCCGCATGGCCGTGCACCCGGTCGAGTACGACATGTACTACGCACTGTGATGCCTTTGGGCTCACCCACTCAGGCCCTGGTGGCTTGACCGAAGAAGGGCGACGCAAGTCGCCCTTTTTTTTCTGGCGATGTGCCTGCCGCCTCACCCGGTCAGCGCGTCGCCTGTCTGCCACGTTGTGGTGGACGTCGATGTCTTCAGGCAAGATCCGTTTATGAAGCAAATTCCTCTTCGGTGGTCGCGCATGGGTGGCTGGGCAGGCCTGTTGGCTTCGCTGAGCATCTTGGCGGCCCCTTCGGCTTGGGCCGACGACAAGCCCGTGTACAAATGCCCAGGCAACCTGTACACCGATGCGCTGAGCCCCAAGGAGGCTCAGGACAAGGGGTGCAGGACGCTGGACGGTGCGCCGGTGACGGTGATCCAGTCCACGGCGCCTCGCGTCGGTGGTGGGGAAAAGTCGGGCGGCAGTCGGCCAGCCGGTGGTGAACGCGTGGGGGCGGACGACCAGAAGGCCCGAGACGCGGACGCCCGACTCATCCTCGAGTCCGAGCTGAAGAAAGAAGAGGAGGCCTTGGCCAACTTGCAAAAGGAATTCAACAACGGCCAGCCTGAGCGCCGGGGTGACGAGCGCAACTACCAGAAGTACCAAGACCGGGTCAACGAACTGAAATCGTCCATCACGCGCAAGGAAAGCGACATTGCTTCGCTCAAGCGTGAGCTGGGCAAGTTCGGTGCTGGCAAATGAGCCCGGCGCGCAAGGCCCCCAAGCTGCCGCCCGGCATCGACGCCTTTGACCAGCTGGCCACCATGGTGGCCTTGGTGGAAGCCAATGGCCGTTGCCTGTTCGTGAACGCCGCGTTCGAAGAAGTGCTGGGCCTGTCGCGCCGCAGCTTGTTCGACGATTCGATTTACGACTGGTTTGTCGAGCCCGCCTTGTTGCAAGACGTGGTGGCCGCTGTGGCGCGCAACGAGTTCTCCACGAGCCGCTTGCAGTCAGATTTGCGCCGCCATTTGCACGTGACGTCGGGCGAGCCCTTGCCCGTGCAGGTCATCGTCACGCGCATGGAGCTCACCGAATTGATCCTGATCGAGCTGGTCGAAGTCGAGCAGCAGACCCGCCAGGAGCGCGAGGAGCGTGCCCTGGAACAAGGTCAGGCCAACAAGGAGCTGATCCGCAACCTGGCTCACGAGATCAAGAATCCCTTGGGTGGCATCCGGGGCGCAGCGCAGCTGCTGCAGATGGACTTGGAAAACAAGTCGCTGATCGAGTACACGCAAGTCATCATCCACGAAGCCGACCGCTTGCAAGCGCTGGTTGACCGCTTGTTGGCTCCCCATCGGCGGCCCCATGTGGTGGGCGACGTGAACGTGCATGAGGTGTGTGAGCGTGTCCGCTCCTTGATCCTTGCGGAGTTCCCCAAGGGCCTGAAGGTCTGGCGCGACTACGACACCTCCTTGCCCGAGTTCCGTGGCGACCGCGAGCAGTTGATCCAGGCCGTGTTGAACATCGCGCACAACGCGGCGCAAGCCTTGTCGGAGCGCATCCAGTCGGGCGACGCCATGCTGACCTTGCGCACACGCGTGGCTCGGCGCTTGACGATCAACCGCCATCTGCACAGGCTGGCACTGGTCTTGCATATCGAGGACAACGGCCCGGGTATTCCGGAGGCCATTCGAGACCGCATCTTCTACCCGTTGGTGTCCGGTCGCGAAGGCGGCTCCGGCCTGGGTCTGACATTGGCACAGACCTTCGTTCAACAGCACCAAGGCACCATCGAGTGCGAAAGCGAACCCGGGCGGACGGTGTTCAAGATCCTGATCCCGCTGCCTTGACTCACCCGGCGTCGCTTCGCGTTCCAGGGGCCTCACCATACAGCTCAGCATGAAACCCATCTGGATCGTTGACGACGACCAATCCATCCGCTTTGTGCTTGAGAAGGCCCTGGCGCGCGAGAACCTGCCGGTGCGCAGCTTCACCAACCCGCGCGACGTGTTGCTGGCCCTCGATGACGAAGAGCCTCAAGTGCTGGTGTCGGACATCCGCATGCCGGGCGGCTCTGGCATCGACTTGCTGGGCAAGGTGAAGGCCCGCTTCCCGGGGCTGCCGGTCATCATCATGACGGCCTTCTCTGACCTCGACAGTGCCGTGTCGGCCTTCCAGGGCGGGGCGTTCGAATACCTGCCCAAGCCCTTTGACCTGCCCAAGGCGGTGGAGTTGATTCGCCGCGCGGTCGACGAGAGCGTGCGGGAAGAAGTGATCGACGAGCGCGTCACCCAGATGCCTGAAATGCTGGGCCAGGCCCCGGCCATGCAGGATGTCTTCCGCGCCATCGGCCGCTTGTCGCAAAGCAACGTGACGGTGTTGATCACCGGCGAGTCCGGCGCGGGCAAGGAACTGGTGGCGAGGGCGCTGCACAAACACAGCCCGCGGGCCAACGGGCCTTTCGTGGCCATCAACACGGCGGCCATCCCCAAGGACTTGCTGGAGAGTGAGCTGTTCGGCCACGAGCGCGGGGCGTTCACGGGCGCGCAGACCATGCGTCGCGGCCGTTTCGAGCAAGCCGATGGCGGCACCTTGTTCCTCGACGAAATCGGCGACATGCCGTTCGACTTGCAGACGCGCTTGTTGCGCGTGCTCAGCGATGGCCAGTTCTACCGTGTGGGGGGGCACCACCCGCTCAAGAGCAATGTGCGCGTGATCGCAGCCACCCACCAGAACCTGGAAGACCGGGTGCGCCACGGCGCGTTCCGCGAAGACTTGTTCCACCGCCTCAATGTGATCCGTCTGCGCTTGCCCGCCTT
Source organism: Pseudomonadota bacterium (assembly GCA_041169085.1). GTDB lineage: Bacteria > Pseudomonadota > Gammaproteobacteria > Burkholderiales > Burkholderiaceae_C > Aquabacterium. The sequence continues at coordinate 9,799 of JBEEJT010000353.1, forward strand.
GCGCGAGCGCCGCGAAGACATCCCGACGCTGGCCCGCTTTTTCCTGCAAAAGAGCGCCAAGGACCTGGGCGTGGAAGCCAAGCGCATCTCTGAGCCTGCCCTGGCGCGGCTGGCGGGCTTTGACTTCCCGGGCAACGTGCGCCAGTTGGAGAACGTGTGCCACTGGCTGACGGTGATGGCCCCGGCCCAGGTGATCGAGATGAAGGACCTGCCGCCCGAGCTGCTGGACCAGGCGCCGCGCGCCCCGGTGGAGGCCCTGGCGTCTTGGGCGCCGGAAGAGACAGATTCGCCTTCGGGCGAGGGCATGGCTGCCCATGGGGTGCCCCCTTTGGCAAGCCGGCCTGGGGCGGCATCGCCATTCGCGCCGAGCGCGCCTGGGGCCCTGGACACCTCCTGGGGTGTGCAGGCGCCGCAGCCAGCCGGTGGCTACGCCGATGCGGCGGTGCCGGCGGCGCCCGTGGGGCTGCCTGTGGTGGCGCTCGACGGGGAGGGCGCAGCCTGGCTCAAAGACCTGGAGCGCGAGGCACGTTCGCGCCTGGAGTCGGGCCAGCCCGAGGTCTGGGACGCGCTGACCCGCATGTTCGAAGCGCGCTTGATCCACACCGCGCTGGAACTCACGCGGGGCCGTCGCATTGAGGCGGCGCAGAAGCTGGGCATTGGGCGCAACACCATCACGCGCAAGATCCAGGAGCTCGGCATCGACGAGTGAGCCCGCCAGCATGCGCACCGCGTTGGTTGAACACGCGGTGCGGATGCGGCGAGGGCATCAGTCCAGGGTCTGCTGGTAGCGCTTGATCGCCAACGCACCGATGAGCACGATGAACAGCAGCATCGGGCCAAACTGCGGGGCCACATCGGCCCACCCCGAGCCCTTGAGCATCACCCCGCGCACGATGCGCAGGAAATGGGTGCAGGGCAGGGTTTCGGCCAGCCACTGGGCCCATTGCGGCATGCCCCGGTAAGGGAACATGAAGCCCGTGATCATGATGTTGGGCAGCAGGAAGAAGATGGTCATCTGCAGCGCCTGCAGCTGGGTGCGGGCGATGGTCGAAAACAGGAAGCCCACGGTCAAGGTCGAGACGATGAACACCAGGACCCCGACCGTGAGCAGCAGGTGGCTGCCGAACATCGGCACGTCGAACAGCACCCGTGCGGCCACGTAGATCATCAGCACCTGCAGGTGGCCGATCAGCACGTACGGCAGGATCTTGCCGATCATCACCTCCAGCGGTTTGACGGGTGTGGCCAGGAGGTTTTCCAGTGTGCCGCGCTCGCGTTCCCGAGTCATGGCCATGGCCGTCATCATGACCAGCGTCATCACCAGGATGATGCCCATGAGCCCGGGCACCACGTTGTAGGCGGTGATGCCTTCGGGGTTGTAGCGCTTGTGGATGCGGAACTCGAAAGGCGGGGCGCTGGGCCTCAGGCCGGCCAGGGGCCCTCGGAGCTCGATGTTGAGGGCAGTGGTTGCCAACTGGTTGAGCGCCGACACGGCACCTCCGGAGGTGGAGGGGTCGCTGGCGTCACCATAGACCGCCACCACGGGGCGTTCGCCTCGCAAGAGCCTTCGGCTGAAGTCCGAGGGGATGACCACCGCAAACTGCGCTTCGCCTCGGCTCAGCCTGGCTTCTGCTTCGGCCTCGCTGACCACGTCGGTCACGGTGAAATAGCCGGAGTTCTCGAGGGCGCGCACCAGGGTGCGGCTCATGGGGCTTTGGTCGAGCGTGGCGACGACCGTGGGCAGGTGCTTGGGGTCGCCATTGATGGCGTAGCCAAACAAGATCAGCTGCACGAGCGGGATGGCCACCAGCATGGCCAGCGTCAGCCTGTCTCGCTTGAGTTGCAGGAATTCCTTGCGCAGGATGGACAGCACCCGGCGCAACGACAGGGCGCGGTCAGAAGTTGTCCTGGGCATGGCGACTCAAGTGGATGAAAACGTCTTCCAGGCCCGTGGTCACGGCGTGGATTTGCCAGGGGTGGCCGGGCTGGGCTTGCGCCAGCCAGGTCGCGAAATCTTGTCCGCTGGCCGAGCTCACGTGGACGAGGCTGCCAAAAGGCACGGCCATCCAGTCGTCCGAGCCTGCGGTGAGGCCGATGACCTTGTCGAGCTGCGGCCCTTGCACCGACCAGGTCTGCAGCGCGCTGCCGCGGATCACTTCTGCCATGGTGCCGGCGGTCAGCAGCTTGCCGTAGGACACATAGGCCAGGCGGTGGCAGCGCTCGGCTTCGTCCATGTAGTGGGTGCTGACCAGCACCGTGAGGCCCTCTGCAGCGAGCAGGTGGATCTGGTGCCAGAAATCGCGCCGGGCCTTCGGGTCGACGCCTGCGGTGGGCTCGTCGAGCAACAAGAGCTCAGGCTCGTGCAGCAGGCAGGCGGCCAAGGCCAGGCGCTGCTTCCAGCCGCCAGACAAGGAGCCAGCCAGTTGCTTTCGCCGCTCGAACAAGCCCAGGCGGTGCAGGGCGTCGTGCACCCGCTGGCTGGGGCTGGGCATGTCGTAGACGTCGGCGATGAAGCGCAGGTTCTCCTGGATCGACAAGTCTTCGTACAGGCCGAACTTCTGTGTCATGTAGCCTGTGCGCAGTTTGATCTGCCGAGACTGGGTCAACAAGTCGAAGCCCAGGCAGTGGCCCGCGCCCGCAGTGGGCTCCAGCAGCCCGCAGAGCATGCGGATCGTGGTGGTTTTGCCGCTGCCGTTGGGGCCCAGAAAGCCGCAGATCTCGCCGCGGCGCACGCGGATGTCGATGCCATCGACCACGGTTTGGGCGCCAAAGCGCTTGGTCAGGCCTCGGACATCGATGGCGTAGCTGCTCTCGGCAGAGGGTTGGCTCATGAGGTCCAACGCACCGTCAAGGGCTGGCCGGGCTTGAGCGTCTGCACCAACGGGCCTTCAGGGGTGGCCTCGATCAGGTACACCAGCTTGCCGCGGCTTTCGTTGCTGTAGATCACCGGCGGTGTGAACTCGGCCTGGGGCGACACGAAGCGCACCCGAGCTTGCCCGGGCGGGCACTGGTCGCATCGCACGGCCACCAGTTGCCCCACCTTGACTTTGGCCAAGTCGGCTTGCGGCACGAAGAAGCGCACCTTCACACCCTGGTCGGGCAGCAGGACGACCACAGGCTGCCCTGGGGGCACCCATTCACCCGGGCGGAACAACACGTCGTACACCATCGAGGCCATTGGGGCCGAGCGGCTTTTTTGGGCCTGGGCCCAGGCTTGCTGTGACGCTTGTGCGCTGGCGGCGTTCACCTCGGCGCGCGCGGCGTTGATCGTGTCTGGCCGCGCGGCCGCTTTGGCCAGGCTGAGCTGAGATTCGGCTTCGCGGATGCGGGCTTGGTCACGAGTTTGGGCGGCCTGCAACTCGTCGAGAGCGGCGGGAGAGGCAAAGCCTTGCTTGACCAGCTCCTGCTGGCGCTTGAGTTGAGCTTGCGACAAGGCCGCTGCGGCCTGGGCCTGGGCGAGTTGGGCGCCCAGGGCGTCGATTTCTTGCTGGCGTCGGCCTTTGCTCACGTCGGCCAGTTGGGCTTGGGCACGGCTTTGCTGTGCGGCGGCGGCGTCGCGCCCGTAGAGCTCAAAGCTGGCGTCCAGCTGGAAAAGCATGTCGCCTTGGCCCACATGGTCGCCTCGGCGCACGCGCAGCTCTTGCAGCACGCCACCGGCCGACGCCCCGAGGTAGACCAGGTCGGCCTCGGCGTAACCAGAGAAAGGCGCGGGGCCATCGCTTTGGCAGCCGGCCAGCGCAGCGACAGCCGCAGTCAGGCACCACCGCTGCACGGTCAAGGCGGGGCGCATGGCGGTCTGGGGTGTGGGTGGTTTGCAGGCGCGTCTCCCGCTGGTCAACAGCCCACCAGCCCAGGTCCAGGCCCGAGTCTGCAAGAACATGGCGCACTCCTCACTCGTCGGTCTTCGGCCCGGCGTGTGCAGCGGGCCTGTGGCGCGTCCACGGGCATGAACGCGAATGCCCGTGGCGCAATGTGACGTTATACGGCGGAATGGGCGAAGCCCAGACATGCGAACGTGTGGGGTGTCGCTTTTGTGTCTGAAGCGCGCGGCCGGCGCGCCGGCTCAGCAACACGAAATCTTGACATGGCGCTCCTACACTCGACAGCTTCTAGCCTGAACCCTGATTTATGCCCAAAGGAAATTGCATGCAAGGCAAGTGGACCTGTGCCCTGATCGCCGGCTTGAGCCTGGCGACGATCCCTGTGTCGGCCCTGGCAGCACCTGCGTCGCCCACTGGTCAAACCGCCGTGGCCGGGCAGCAGGCCTGGATGCGGCCGGTGCGCAGCGTGGAAGGCATCGACGAGTACCGCCTGCCCAATGGTTTGCAGGTGCTGTTGATCCCGGACGCTTCCAAGCCCACCACGACCGTCAACGTGACTTACCGCGTGGGCTCGCGCCATGAAAGCTATGGCGAAACCGGCATGGCCCACCTCCTGGAGCACCTGATGTTCAAAGGCTCGCCGCGCCATCCCCAGGTGTGGTCGGAGTTCAACAAGCGTGGCTTCAGCGCCAACGGCAGCACCTGGTACGACCGCACGAACTACTTCGCCAGCTTTGCGGCCAACGACGACAACCTGCGCTGGTACCTGGCCTGGCAGGCTGACGCCATGGTCAACAGCTTCATCGCCCGCAAAGACCTCGACAGCGAGATGACCGTGGTGCGCAACGAGATGGAGATGGGCGAGAACGATGCCGGTCGCATCCTCATGGAGAAGACGCTGGCGGCCATGTACCAGTGGCACAACTACGGCAAGTCGACCATAGGCGCGCGCACCGACGTTGAAGGGGTCGACATCGGGCGCTTGCAGGCCTTCTACAAACGCCACTACCAGCCTGACAACGCCACCCTGATCGTCTCTGGCAAGTTTGACGTGCCCAAGGTGCTGGCTTGGGTGAACGAGTCCTTCGCCCGACTGCCCAAGCCCTCGCGCAAGCTCGAACAGCCTTACACGCTGGACCCGGTGCAAGACGGCGAGCGGGCGGTGACGCTGAGGCGCGTGGGGGGCGTGCCCCAGGTGTTCGCGGCGTACCACGTGATGCCCGGCGCCCACCCTGACTTCGCTGCCATCGAATTGCTGCCCCTGATCCTGGCGGACACCCCTTCGGGCCGGTTGCACAAGGCGCTGGTCGAAGGGCAGGAAGCTGCAGGCGTGTTCGGCTTCGGGGAAGGCATGGCTGACCCCGGCTTCATCCTGTTTGGCGCTCAGCTTTCGCCTCAGCAAGACCTCCAGAAAGCGTCGCAACACCTGTTGAGCGTCCTGGAGGGCCTGCGCGAGCAGCCCATCTCGGCCGATGAGGTGGCCCGCGCCAAAGCCAAGTGGCTCAAGGGGTGGGACATGCACTTCGCCGACCCGCAGCGCGTGGGGGTGTCGCTTTCTGAGGCGGTGGCCCAGGGCGATTGGCGCTTGTTCTTTTTGGTGCGCGATCGGGTCAAGGCCATCCAGGTGGCAGACGTGCAACGCGTGGCCGAACAGGTGTTGCTGCCGGCCAACCGCACGCTGGGCGAATACGTGCCCACGGCGGCTCCCCAGCGTTCGCCAGCGCCCGCCCGGGTGGACGTGGCCGCCCAGCTTCAAGGCTTCCAAGGGCAAGCGGCCCAAGCCGCAGCCGAGGCCTTTGACGCCAGCCCGGCCAACATCGAAGCGCGCACCCGGCGCCTGGATTTGCCCAGTGGTTTGCAAGTGGCCTTGTTGCCCAAGTCCACCCGGGGGCAGGCCGTGAAGGCCACGCTCACCCTGCGCTTTGGCAACGCGGAGACGCTGGCCGGCTGGGGTGAGGCCCCAGCCGCGCTGGCCGCCTTGCTGGACAAAGGCACGGGCGCACTCGACCGCCAGGCCTTCCAGGACAAGTTGGACGCTTTGCAGTCTGAGGTCGGGTTCTCGGCGTCGCCTGGCGTGCTGAACGTGGCCATGTCGTCGCGGCGCGAGCACCTGCCTGCGCTCATCCGCTTGGTGACCCAGGCCTTGCGTCAGCCGCTGCTGCCGGCGGCTGCGCTGGAAGAGACGCGTCAGCAAGCCCTGGCAGGCCTGGCAGAGCAGAGCAAAGAACCTGAGGCCGTGCTCGACAACGCCCTGGCCCGCTACGGCAACCCATATCCGAGGGGCGACGTTCGCCATGCCCGCACGTTCGAGGAGATCGAGGCCGATTGGACGCAGGTGTCGCTGCAGCGGGTGCAGGCTTTCCACCAGCGCTTCGTGAGCGCGGCCCACGGCCAGTTTGCTGCCGTGGGTGATTTTGACGAAGCGGCGGTGCGCGCGGCGCTGGCGCAGTCGCTGGGCGATTGGCGCAACCAGGAAGCCTACGCCCGCGTGCCAGACCCTTTGGTGGCGGTGGCGCCTCAGCGCTTCGAATTGCAAACGCCTGACAAGCAAAACGCGACCTTCAGCGCGCGCTTGTCCTTGCCACTGACCGACACCGACCCCGATTACCCTGCTTTCATGTTGGCCAACCACTTGTTGGGCGGTGGCGGTGACTCGCGCCTGTGGAACCGCATCCGCGAAAAGGAGGGCTTGTCTTACAGCGTGTTCAGCGGCGTGCAGTGGAACCCCCACGAGCGCAATGCCGAATGGTCGGCTTCGGCCATCTTTGCGCCTCAGAACCGGGCCAAGGTGGAGCAAGCCTTCCAGGAGGAAGTGGCCAGGGCACTGAAAGACGGCTTCAACCAGGCCGAGTTTGAAGCCGGCCGCCGCGGGTTGCTGAACTTCCGACGTTTGGGGCGCGCGCAAGATGGCCGATTGGCGAGCGCGCTGGCGGGCAACCTGGAATTGGGCCGCACCTTCGAAGTGGCTGCGCGGGTGGACGCAGCGCTCCAAGCCTTGACGCTGGAGCAGGTCAACGCGGCATTGCGCAAATACCTGCAACCCAGCCAGTTCGTGACGGGCGCTGCGGGTGATTTCGCTGCCAAACCCAAATGAACGTGAGGGCAGGGCGTATGCCCTGAAATGACAAAAGGCCGGGAGACCGGCCTTTTGTCGTTCAGCGAACTGATATTGTCAGATCGCGAAATCTTCGAGCTTCTTGCCCGCTGCGATGGCGGCTTGGACCCACTTGGGCTGCAGGCCACGACCGGTCCAGGTGTCACCGGTATCCTTGTTGCGGTATTTCGGAGCCACCTTGCCCTTGGGGGCGCCAGCGCCAGCACCCTTGCCAGCCTTCAGGCCCAGGTCAGCCACGGTCAGGCCGTGCTCAGCCAGCAGGCCCTTGATTTGATTGATCACGCTGGCTCGTTCAGCCTTGCGTGCATCGGCCAATTGCTTTTCCAGATCTGCGGCTTGCTTCTCGAGGGCGATTTTTTGTGCCAGAAGGTCTTGGTAGCTGCTCATGTTGTTTCCTTGTTTGCCTGATGGACAGGAGTCGTCGTTGCTTTGGGTGTACGTGTGGTCTGCCCGGTTCAGCCAGCGTAGCCTGGCAAATGAAACGTGTTCAGGCTGCAAACCGTTGGGACGGTCAGATTCTAAACACATTTGAATTGACCGCGCAAACCAATATTCGCAACAAAGTCTCCAGTTGGTCAAATCTCGCAATATGGTGAGCTTTTGACCAGAGAGGTCAGGCCCGGGGTGCGGGTGTTCCCGCATGGGGTTCCTGAAATGCCCTCGTCATTTCAGGGTCAGGTTCACGCGCTCGGCTTCTCGTTGCACGGCTTCGCCCAATTGCAGGACGGCCAATGCGTAGTAGCTGGATTGGTTGTAGCGGGTCACGGCGTAGAAATTGGCGGTGCCTGCGACATATACCGTCGGACCTTCTCCGTTTTGCAGCGCCACCAGTGCCAGCTTGGCTTCCTGTGATTCAGGCTGCCCGGCCAAGGTGGCCCCTGCGCGCGTCATTTCCTCTGCCGTGAACGTCGGCAAGATGTCGGGCTCCAGCAGTTGTTGCAGGGCCAAGCCCGGGGCAGGGGGGCGTACCTCGTAATAGCCAGGCAAACCAGACACCCAGCCCTGGCGCGCCAGGTAGTGGGCGACGCTGCCGATGGCGTCTGCTGCCGAGCGTGTCAGGTCGATGCGGCCGTCGCCATCGAAGTCCACCGCAAACCGCAAGATGGAGCTGGGCATGAACTGGGGCATGCCCACCGCGCCCGCGTAAGAGGCCATCACGCTGTCTGGCGAGGTGCTGGTCTGCTGGCACCATTTCAACAACTGGCCCAATTCGCTGCGGAAGAATTCGCTGCGGTCGCTGCGGCCTCTGGGGAAGTCCAGGCTCAAGGTCGCCAAGGCGTCCAGCGCCCTGAAACTGCCCATCTGTCGGCCATAAATGGTTTCCACGCCCAACACGCCCACGATCACCGAGGCGGGCACGCCGTACGTCAGTTCTGCACGCGACAGATTTTCACGCTGCTCACGCCAGAATTGCAGGCCTGCCCGGATGCGGATGGGCTCCACGAATCGGGCGCGGTAAGCCGTCCAGTTCTTGGCGGTGCCCGCCGGGGGCGGCATGATGAATCGGGTCACGCTTTCTTTGAATTTCGCACGCTGCAGCGTTTGCCAGGCCCAAGCCGGGTCAAGGGCTTGTTGCTGCGCCAATTGCTGCGCCAACACGCGGGCGTCTTCCCTGAAGGCGTAACTGTCGGGTTCAGGGTTGGCCGGCAAAGTTTGAATGGTGACTTGAGCCGGGCCCACGCCCTGGGCTTGTGCGACACCTTGGGTTTCCGACGCGGCAGGGACAGCAGTCGCTGCCGCTTGGGCCAGATTGGCGGGCGGTGCTGGCAAATCAGGCGAAGGCGCATGGGCACATGCGGCCAGCCACAGCGGCAAACCCAAGGCAAAAGCCAGTGGATGGTGTCGGGACCGGGGCCGCAGCGAAAAAAGAGGCATGGCGAAATCTGAGCGAGGTGGCCTTGCCAGTATCGCGGAACTCAGCTTGTTTGTTTGCGCACTTGCTTTGCCAGGCGATCCAATTCCTGTATCAAGAAGCGAGCCTGTTGCCGCAAATGGTGGTCGCTGGTCTGGGCAGCGCCGTATTTGAGTTCGTCCAACTGCCTCAAGGTCTGGCTCAGTGCGGCTTTCACGGGCGCCGACAAATGGGGGGCTTGCTGGATGATCGCCAGCCACGCCAAGGCCGAGGCCGGGGGCGGCATGGCAGGCGAGGACAGCCCCAGTCGGGTGAGGGTGGCGTGCACCTTGCGCATGGGCTGGGTCCAAGGGCTGCGCAATTGTTTGGGCCGAGACCACCAAAGCCAGATCAGGCCCGCCAGGCCGCCTGTGAGCACCACGGCGACGCTCAAGCGCATGAGGTCGATCCAATCGGGTGACTCGAAGCCCATGCTGCGCAGCAAGGCCAATTGCCTGCTCTTGGAATACTGCAAGACCCAGGCGTTCCAGCGGTGGTTGCCTGCGTCCATGTGGTTGCGCAGGAAGGTCCAGAGCGCGGGGTCGATGGCGGAGATGGTGGCAGGCAGGCCTTGGCGCAGGGCAGCAGCAGAGCGGGGGCGGTCGATGCGGTCGGGGGCGACGGCAGCGGTCGGGTCCACCCGCACCCAACCCTGACCTGCCAGCCAGAACTCCGCCCAGGCGTGGGCGTCGCTGTTGCGCACCACGTACAGGCCATCGACCGGGTTGAGTTCGGCGCCCTGGAAGCCGGTCACCACCCGGCTGGGGATGCCCCACAAGCGCAGGATGAAAACGTAGCTGGTGGCGAAGTGTTCGCAAAAGCCCACCCGCTTGTCCAACCAGAAACGGTCGATCGGGTCGCGAGCGGCTTGCCCGGGCTCGTCGCTTTCGCCCATCGAATACCGAAAGTTCTGGCTGCGGATGTAGCCGAGCAGCGCCTGGGTGAGTGTCATGCCGTCGGCATGGTCCAAGCCTTGTGCATGCCGCCAGGCCAGGGCCCAGGCTTGGGTGCGCGCGTTGGTGCCCAGAGGCAGGTGGAGGCTGAACACGGGCGGTGGGGCGTGGTCGACGTCGCCCGCCAGGAAAAGTCGCAATGCTTCGGCCTGAACCTGGAAGCGTTCGTGGTTGACCGCCGGCATGCGCCAGCTCAAGGATTGGCGAAACAGCTGTTGCTCGCCACTTGGCGGCACGGTGTCTGCGGACACGGTGCCATCCAGCAGCGGCACGGTGTCGGTGCGCGTGGGCTCGATGGTGGCTTGGTAGCGCAGGGCGGGCAAAGGGGCCAGGCCTCCGGCCGGAGCCCGGGCCTGCAGGGGCTCTTCCACGGCCACGGTGGCCCGGTGGCGCACGGCTGGCTGGCCTGACCAGGTGCGCCCATCGAAGCTGTCCAGCACGGGGCCACGGAAATACAGTTCTTGTTTGGGTGGGGGCGCCCCCTCGAACTTGACGCGCATGGCCACCGAGTCGTCATTGGCCAGCGCCTCGATGCGGCCCAGCTCAATGTGGTCGGACAGCCCGGTGTGGCGTTGGGCGTCGGCGGGCAGGCTCCAAAGCGGCCCCAGACGGGGGAAGAACACATACAGGGCCAACATCAGGGGCAGCCCCATCACGATGCTGCGCCCAGCCATGCCAATCGCGCTCAGGATGCTGGGCCGCCCCAAGGGGCGCTGCGCCAACACCAAAGAAGTGAGCAGGCCCATGAAGGCCAGGGTCATCAGGAAGGCCACCAGGGGGCCTTGCCCATAGAGGAACTGCGTGAGGATGAGGAAAAAGCCCAGCGAGGTCACGACGAAGGCGTCGCGCCGCGCGCGCAACTCCAGCGTCTTGAGGCTGGCCAACAGCGTCACCAGCGTCACGCCGGCGTCTCGGCCAAACAGCGTGTGGTAGGTCATGACCGTCAGGCCCATGCTGGCCGCCAGGCCCACCAGCAGCAGCCAGCGCCTGGGCATGGGGCCGTCACGCCAGGCCAGTTGGGCGCGCCAGGCCACCGCCAGCACCGCACCCAGATTGGCCCACCAAGGCAGCCTTGGCGCGTGCAATGCCATGATGAGCGACATCACGCCCAGCAGCCACAAGGTGTCCCGGCCTTCCCGGCTGAGCCGCGTGCGCGAAGTCAAGCCGACCTCCAGGTCGCCAGGGCGTCCAGACAGGCGCGAAGGTGGTGGGGGCCCCGTTCGGCGGCGATGCTCAGGCCAGGCAATTGCAGGCCATACAACGGGCCATTGGCCGCTGCACTTTGCTCTGCCAGGTGCAGCCACGTCGCCAGGCGGCTCAAGCGGTGTTCGGCGTCCAAACCTGCCAAACCTTCACTGTGTTCGAAGTCCAGCACCAGGTGGGCATGGCGGCTGGGGGCTGCCTCCCGGCTCAGGGGGGCGCCGCCTGCCGCCATGGCCACGCTGGACTTGCGCCAGGCAATGGCGCTGGGGGGGTCGCCCCGGCGGTAATCGCGCAAAGTCTCAGGCAGCTCATCGAGGCTGCGCGCCCGCGAAGCCAAGCCGGCCGGCCCGGCGTGTGCGCCCGTGGTGGGCAATGGCGGCGCCTGGGTGTCGAGCGCAGGCCAGATCAACACGCGGGTTTCGGGGCGCCAATAGGCCCATGCGCGGAACAGCCCCAAGGGGAAGCGCGTGTCGATGGTGAGGGGGGGCAAGGCCAGCCAGCCGCGCTGGGGGGCGGCCACGTCCACCTCCACCATCTCTTCGCTGCCCGGTGCCAGTTCGGCGTCTCGCGGGCAGCCAGGGCCCGAGGTGGTGCCTTCCGGGGCCTTGGGCCCGGCCGTGATCTGGAGGCCATAGCGGCCGCGCTTGCGGTGGGTGTTGGCGATGGTCACGCCCACCTGCAGCACTTCACCCGCATGCACGCTGCGCAGCGCGCCCAGTTTCAGCTGAACGCCATGGAGGTTGCCGTGGGTTTGGTAGAGCGCCGCCAAAGCGGCGCCACTGAGCAAGAAGCTCAAGGCATAACCCAGGTTGATCTGCTCGTTGATCGATGCCAGCAACAACACCAGGAAGACGGCCGCGAAGCTCCAGCCCGCTTTGGTGGGCAGGATGTAGAGGTTGCGTTGGGTGAGGGTTTGTTGGTCGCGACGCGGCAACCGGGCTTCCCACCAGTCGCGCCAGCGCTGTCGCCAGGCGGCCATGGGCGCGGTTGTGCTGGGGGCTGCCATGGTCGCCTAGCCCCAGGACTCAGGGCACGGGGGTGGTTTCCAGCAGCACCCGCGCCTGAGCAGCGGCGCTGCGGCCCGATTGGGGCAGCGCGATCAGCCGGTGCGCCGTGGCGGCCACCCACAGCGACTGGATGTCTTCTGGCGACACGTGGCCACGCCCTTGCAACAAGGCGCGCGCCCGAGCCAGCCTCAGCAGCGACAGGCCGGCCCGTGGGCTCAGTCCCAGTGCGAACCAGCGGCCATCGCGGGTGGCGCTGATCAGGCTTTGCAGGTAATCGAGCAGGTTGTC
>JBEEJT010000354.1:0-3161 GCA_041169085.1 Pseudomonadota bacterium
AGTTCGTTCGGGCTCAACGCCGCAGCGGGGGGCAGCGAGGTGGTGCGCACCTTGCCCAACCTGCTGGCGGCCACGGCGGTGTTCAAGTTCGAGCGAGGCTGAACGCCCTCCTCGGCAGCGGCCCTGAGTGGGCCAGCTGTTCGCCCAAGAAAAAGGCCGCCCCGAAGGGCGGCCTTTTCGCTTCAGCGCGTCAGACGACGATCAGAAGTTGTGCTTCACGCCCACGGCCAGGGTTTGACCCGAGTCCTTGTTGGTTTGGCTGTTGGTCATGAACACGCCGTACACGTCGGTGCGCTTGCTCAGAGCGTAGTCGTAACCAACCGACAGGATCTTGTCGGTGATCTTGGCGCCATTGCCAGACGGGGTGTACTTTTGAGCGCCGTACGAAGCCATCACGGTGGCCTTGGCATTGACCGGCACGGACACGCCCACTTGGTAGTTGGTGGCCTTGTCGTCGGCGGTCTTGTCCTTGATCGTTGTGAACTGACCGAAGGCCTTGGCAGCGCCGAAGTCGTAGCTCACGCCCAGGTCGGTGACCTTCTGGTCAGCGGTGTAGGCAGTGGCGGCACCTGCGCGACCCACCTTGGCGTAGGTCAGCATGGCGCTCAGGGGACCAGCGTTGTACTGGGCAGCAGCGGTGTAGCTGTTGCTGGTGCCAGTGGCCGTGGTTTCCTTCGGGGCGTACTGCAGGAAGCCTTGCAGGCCCGTCATGATCGGCGATTCATAGGTCAGCGAGTTGACCCAGCCGGTGTCGAAGGCGTAGGTCTTGGCACCGCCACCCATGTAGGTGTGCAGCATGGTCGGCGACACGGTCATCGACGAACCGAACGGGTTGTAGGTGTAGCCCGAGGTGAACAGCGGGTTGTCGTACTGACCCACGGCAACCTTACCGAAACCACCGCTCAAGGCGATGTTCGAAGCGCGGCCCCAGAAGCCATTGCCACCCGAGTTCACGCCGTTCAGGTTCTTGACGGTGGCACCGGTGTCACCAGCCAGGAACGATTCCAGGGCGAATTCGGCCTTCAGGCCGCCACCCAGGTCTTCCGAACCCGAGATACCAACGTAGCTGGTCATCATGCCGCCGCTTTCCACGGCAGTCTTGCGGGTCGAGGTGTTCTTCGTGTGAGCCATCTCGAACGAGCCCACAGCGTAGTCCAGGGTACCGTACAGCTTCACGTCGGCCTGAGCAGCAGCAGCGACAGCCATCAGGGCGGCAGCGGCCACCAGGTTCTTCTTAAGCGTCATCAAGTTCTCCTAGCAATGAGATGAACGGATTTCGATCAGGGTAGGTCCCGAACCGCCGGGCCTGACCTCGAAATTCATTGTGGGACCGAAACCCCACGGCGAAGTGGGGTAGCAAGATCTGTGACAGCGAAGTGGGGGGGTTTGAGGCCCATTTCGTTGCCGGACAACAACGAACAACGCACAAAAACCATCATTTCAGGACATGCAAGCCTGTTTGGCCCCCCTCAACCCTAGGCTTAACCCGGATTGCCAGGCCTTCGCGTGTTATGCACGGATGTGGTGCGAAACAACACATCTGTTGGCAAAGTCAGCCAGAAAGTCGCAACTTTCACCAAACTGGTGCAGTCAAGGCGCCAGCACCGCCAGGATCTCCTGCCCATAGGCCTGGAGCTTCTTGGCGCCCACGCCGCTGATCTGCCCCAGCTCGCCCAAGGTGCCGGGGGCGATGCGGGCCATGTCGGCCAAGGCCGCATCGTGAAAAACCACGTAGGCCGGCAAGTTGTGGTCGCGGGCCACGCGGGCCCGCCAGGCTTTGAGCGCGGTGTAGCGAGCCTGAGCGCCGGCGTCCATGTCGGCTGGCGCCGCCGCCGTCTTGGCCCCACCCGACCGCTGCCCTCGGCCCTTCGCTGGCGCTTCCCGCGCCTCGCGCAGGGTGACGGCCACTTCGCCCTTGAGCACGGCGCGCGCGCTGTCGGCCAGGCTCAGGGTGTTGAATTCGCCTTCGGCCACCACGTGGCCACGCGCCACCAGCTGGCGCAACACGGCGCGCCACTGCACTTCCGACAGGCTGGCGCCCACGCCAAAGGTGCTGAGGCTCTGGTGGCCATATTGCAAAACCTTGTCCGTCTGGCGGCCGCGCAGCACGTCGATCAGGTGGCCTGCGCCAAAGCGTTGGCGGCCATGCTGCCAAAAGCGGTAGATGCAGCTCAGCAGCATCCGGGCGGGCTCGGTGCCATCCCAGGTGGCGGGCGGGCTCAGGCAGTTGTCGCAGTTGCCGCAACGGTAGCGCACCGGGGCCTCGTCCTGGGGGCTCAAGGGCTCGCCGAGGTGCTCATCGAAGTAAGCAAGCAGCCGCACCCGGCGGCAATCGTGGGCCTCGGCCAGCGCCAGCAAGGCGTCGAGCTTGCCGCGCTGGATGCGCTTGAACTCGTCGGCCGCGGGGCTTTCATCGATCATGCGCCGCTGGTTGACCACGTCCGCCAGGCCATACGTCAGCCAGGCTTCGGAATCGCCGCCATCGCGGCCCGCACGCCCCGTCTCCTGGTAATAGCCTTCGATGTTCTTGGGCAAGTCGAGGTGGGCCACAAAGCGCACGTCAGGCTTGTCGATGCCCATGCCAAAGGCCACCGTGGCCACCATCACCAGGCCGTCTTCGCGCAAGAAGCGGTCCTGGTGGCGCTGGCGCTGGCTGGCTTCCATGCCGGCGTGGTAGGGCAAGGCCGGGATGCCCTGGTCACACAGCCAGGCGGCGGTTTCTTCCACCTTGCGGCGGCTTTGGCAATACACGATGCCGGCTTCGCCTTCGTGCTGGTCTCGGATGAAACGCAACAGCTGCTGGCGGGGGTTGTCCTTCTCGACCAGGGTGTAGCGGATGTTGGGCCGGTCGAAGCTGCTGATGAAGACGCGGGCGTCTTGCAGCGCCAGGCGATCCACCATGTCGACGCGGGTGTGGGCGTCGGCGGTGGCGGTGAGCGCCAGGCGCGGGACATCGGAAAAGCGCTCGTGCAACAGGCTGAGTTGCAGGTAGTCTTCGCGGAAGTCGTGCCCCCACTGGCTCACGCAGTGGGCTTCGTCGATGGCAAACAGGCTCAGCAGGCCACGCTCGTGCAGGCTGGCCAGTTGCGCCTGAAACCGAGGGTGCGTGACGCGCTCTGGCGCGACGTACAGCAACACCAGCCGGCCGGACATCATCTCGC
>JBEEJT010000355.1:0-11531 GCA_041169085.1 Pseudomonadota bacterium
CGACTTTTGCCCGCTGTACCAGCAGCCCGGCAGCGACTCGGCCGTGAGCCAGTACGACAAGGACGACGTCGAGCAGATCGGCCTGGTGAAGTTCGACTTCCTGGGCCTGGCCACGCTCACCATCCTGGAGACGGCCAAAGAGTTCATCATGGCCCGCCACCCGGACCAGGCCGACTTCGATTTCGCCAAGATCCCACTGGACGACGCGCCCACCTACCGGCTGCTTTCTGAAGGCAAAACCGTGGCCGTGTTCCAGCTGGAATCTCGCGGCATGCAAGGGATGCTGCGCGACGCCAAGCCCAGCGTCTTCGAGGACATCATCGCCCTGGTGGCGCTGTACCGACCGGGCCCCATGGACCTGATCCCTTCTTTCTGCGCGCGCAAACACGGCAAGGAAGAAGTCACCTACCCGCACCCGCTGATGGAGTCGGTGCTCAAGGAGACCTACGGCATCATGGTCTACCAGGAGCAGGTGATGCAGGTGGCCCAGATCGTCGGCGGCTACTCGCTCGGTGGCGCCGACTTGCTGCGCCGCGCGATGGGCAAGAAGAAGGTCGAGGAGATGCAGCACCACCGTGCCATCTTCGCGGAGGGTGCGGCCAAGAACGGCATCAGCCAGCAACTCGCCGACGAAATCTTCGACTTGATGGAGAAGTTCGCGGGCTACGGCTTCAACAAGTCGCACGCGGCCGCCTACGCCCTGCTGGCCTATCACACGGCCTGGCTCAAGCAGCACTACACCTCTGAATTCTTCGCAGGCAACATGACGATTGCCAGCGACGACACCGACAAGCTCAAGATCTTCCACGACGATGCCGTCGGCAATTTCGGCATCACCTTCTCGCCGCCCAATGTGAACGAAGGCCAGTGGCGCTTCATCCCCACGGGCGACAAGACGATTTGCTACGCGCTGGGCGCCGTGAAGGGCACGGGCCAGGGTGCCATCGAGGCCATCGTGCGCGAGCGCAACGAAAACGGCCCGTTCAAGAGCTTCTTCGATTTCTGCGCCCGCGTGGACCGCAAGCTGGTCAACAAGCGCGTGGTCGAAGCGCTGATCAAGGCCGGTGCCTTCGACACCCTGGAGCCCCACCGCGCCGGTCTGCTGGCCAGCGTGGGCCTGGCCTTCGAGTTCGCCGACAACCTGGCCGCCAACGCGGACCAGGGCGGCCTGTTCGACTTTGGCGACAGCCACGCGGCCTCGACCCAGGAGCCCGAACTGGTGCTCACCGATCCGTGGACGGTGAAAGAGCAGCTCAGCCTGGAGAAGACCGCCATCGGCTTCTTCCTCACCGGCCACCTGTTCGACGAGGCCGAGGCCGAGGTGCGGCGCTTTGCCAAGCAACGCATCGCCGACCTGCAAGACAGCCGCGAGCCCCAGGTGGTCACCGGCATCATCAGCGAGCTGCGCATCATCAACGGCTCGCGTGGCCGTGTGGCCATCTTCAAGCTCGACGACAAGAGCGACACCATCGAGGCCGTGGCCAACCAGGACACGCTCGACGCCAACAAGGACATGCTCAAGGACGACGAACTCGTCATCATCCAGGGCAAGGTGCAGAACGACCGCTTCTCAGGTGGCTTGCGGCTCAACGTCCAGCAGGTCATGGGCCTGGCAGCAGCACGCTGCCGTTTTGCCCGCTTCGTGCGCCTGGTGTCCAAAGACCAGCGCTTGCCGCTGGCCGAGGTGTTGCGCGAGCACCCGCCCAAGGTGGTGGCGGCCCCGCAGCCCGACCTGCCTGACCTGATGCAAGGCTTGCCGGTGCGCGTGGTGGTGGAGCGCAGCACGCCCGAGTTGTCGGCGCGAGGCGAGTTGGACCTGGGCGAGCGTTCGAAGGTCTACCCCTCGGACGCCGCACTGGCGCGCATCAAGGAACTGATGCCGAACGCGCAGGCCCAGGTGGTGTACGGAGAGGGGTGAGCCTGGGCCTTACTGGCGCAGCACTGGTGGTGACGTTTGCACATCCAGCACTTGCAGCCGCACGGAGCCGGTTTGCACGCCAAATGCGGCCAACAGACCGTCCAGCGCGTTGCCCAAGGGGATGGTCACCAAGCGCATGAGGTCATCCAAGAAGGTGATGGGCAGTTTGATCAGGCCGAACAACACCGTGACCGTGATGTTCGTGCCTTGGCCCAGCAAGCCACCCAGAGATGAGCCCACACTCCCTGCCCCCAGTTGATTGACGGATGGGAATTCGCTTTTGTTGGCGACAGCAAAACTCGTGTTCTTTTC
Organism: Pseudomonadota bacterium; assembly: GCA_041169085.1. Classification (GTDB taxonomy): domain Bacteria; phylum Pseudomonadota; class Gammaproteobacteria; order Burkholderiales; family Burkholderiaceae_C; genus Aquabacterium. Next base: position 2,231 of record JBEEJT010000355.1, read on the forward strand.
TGCTGCATCGCCGATGGGCAGGTAGATCTTCAAACCCACTGCACCCAGCAGCAGTGTGCCAGGCCGGAAATTGGCTTCGTTGGTGATGTCTTTGTTGACATCGGCACTGCGCGTCAGCACCAAGCGCAGCACAGTAGATTGAGATGTGATGGAGCCGCTGATGTCACCAGGCTGAACCGACAGGCTGTTGAGGTGTCCGACCGTGCTCAGCAGGTCGACCCGCAACGCCAAGTCCGCGATGCCCGGGTTGAAGTTGCCGATCATCCCTGGCGTGATGGTTGCCTTGAGGCTCATCTGCGCAGAACGTGCGCTGGAACACCAATTCCCACTGCTGTTTTTGCCGGCCGGGCCGATGGCGATGATCGGGGGGCTCAAGATGCTGATGGATGTGGTGCCAATGAAGGACAGACCCAGGTTGGCATTGATCACCCCACCTTGGTTCAATGCGCCCACATTCAGGCTGGCGTTGAGCAGGTCGAACACTGAAATCTTCGCTTCACTCACGCCGCTGGCCGGCGGTGACTGGATGTTCAAAATCTGTCCCACTGTCAACTTCAGGGAGCTGGTCTTGGCCTGGTTGTACAACTGCATGAACGAGTTCAAGCTCAACACATCGGGGTTGGCGATGGCAATGAAGTCGAGGAACTCTCGCACCGTCATCTGCATCTGCAGGAAGTCGTTGAGCGTTGACGCGCCCGCGGCTTGCTGAAGCGCGCCCAGGGTCACCGTCGCTGACACGAGTTCGTTCAGTGCGGCTGTGTCCAGCGCGGGCGCACCATTGCCCAAGATGCCCTTGTAGAGGTTGCTGATCTGTTTGGCTGCTTCATTGGAAATGCCAAACACGCTCCCCACGGAATAGGTCGCCACAGGTGGGCCACCTTGGGCCACGCCCACGCCCGCGACGTCGATGCTGCCCGCCAAGTCGGAGTCACCCGCCAAGAGCATGCTCTTGGCCACCTTGCGCGACAAGGCGACACGGACCAAATTCGCGGAGCCGATGGCGGCCGGCGTGAACACTGCAGCCTTGTTGACGTCGCGCGTCAAAACGCCAAACTTGATCGTGACCGTGCCGGGGTCAACTCCGTGTTCTGCAGCCATGGTCTTGGCGGCAGCCAAGGCGTCGGCCTCGCTGGCGCCACAACCTGTGAACCGTGAAGCTGCCAAGGCCGCCATGTCGGCTGCACGTTGCACGCTGCGACGCTCCAACCAGAGGCGGCCTGTGTCGACGGAAATGGCCATGAAGGCGATGGCCATCAACAAGGTGAAGATGGCCATCAGCCCAATGGCGCCCCTTTGCGCAGAAGCCTGGGCATGCCCGAGGGGCCGGTGAGCCATGCGGGCGCGTAGACCAAGGTGGGGACGCATGAACTTCAGCCTCGATCGATCAATCCTTGACGCCCTGGCGGGCGCGCAGGGGGGTCGGCTCAATCTTGCTCTTGAAACTGTCGACGTAGCGCTGGTGAACGGCCGTCATCACAGGGCCGGATTGGGTCTGGCGAATGCGAGAGGCTTGCTCCTTTTGGCTTTGGGCTTGCAGCCAACGGCCAGTGGCAGCGCCCACGGCTGGTGCCTGCTCAGTCGTGCCGTCGGCTTCTGCTGGGGCGGGCGCAGACGAAGCAGATCGCTCAGTTGATTGACTTTGAGCCCAGGCAGGGGTGACACAAAGCGCCAACCATGCCCAAGCAACGGCGCCTTTGCGGGCAACGGGAGCGAAGAAGGAGACTCGGATTTGGGGCATGGCGTGTGGCTGGGCTGGTGCCGAAAAGGCGTCATCGCGAAGTAGACCACCTTGCATCATGATGCTTCAGACGCAGGGGGTGTCAAGGGGGGTATCGGCGCCACTGGTTCAGGGGGCGCGGCATTCTGGCCAGCTGCTGGAGTCGCTGCAGGCTTGAGCCCTGCGGGGCCGCGTGGCGTGGCGTTCGCCAGTTGGGCAGCCTGTTTGGCCAGTCTCTCTCGGGTCTCTGGCGGTAAATTGAACTTGTCCGCCAACCTGCGAGCGAGGTCAGGCTCACCTTCCAGCCATGCCAGGAGCACCAAATTTCGAGCGGGCTTGGGGTCGTTGGGGGACAGATCCAAAGCGGTCAACATCTCGAACCTGGCGGCTTCCCACTGTTTGTCCAGCATCAGTGCATAACCGAGGTCGCTGCGGACGACCGCGTCTGTGGGCAAGCGCTGGCGCGCCTGCAGCAATCGCTCCAGGGCGTCTCGCAACTCGCCGCCTTGTGCAGCCAGCAATCCCAGGCCGTGCAGAGCGCGTCCCTCCAGGCAAGAGCCCAACAAGCCGGTGTAGAGCGTGCGGGCCTCAGCCAAACGACCAACCTTGCGCCAGGCGTCGGCGCGCAACAGGGCCAACCGGGGCGTGTTCACGCCGAGGGCATCCATTTCAGCCAAGGCGGCATAAGGCTTGCCGTCGTCCACCATTTGCTGAATGGTGTCCAGTTTGGTGTTTTGGGTCGCGCCCAAGTCGCCACCACAAGTTGGGCTGGCTTTCGTGCGGCCATCGCTGGCGGGCAGGGTCGGCCCCATGTTGCAGGCTGTGAGGCTCAACAAAAAGGCCCATGCCAGGGTGGACGGCACTGATCGCCTTCGGTTTGGGCTTGGCATCATCGCACCGCAGCAAAGGCCTTGCCCACCGCGATCACACCCGGGCCGGCCAGGAAGATCAGCAGGGCTGGAAACAGAAAAGCCACCATGACGATGCTCATCTTGGCGGACATCTTGCCGACCTTGTCCTTGAGGTCGGTCATGCGCCGATCCTCCATCAGATGCAAATAGCGCAGCAGCGATTCCCGGAGGTTGCCGCCATAGCGTGCTGCTTGTTTGAGCATGGCCACGGTTTCCGTGAGTTCGTGCACATCGTTGCGCTTGGCCAATTCGTCCAGGGCTTCGCCCCGATCCTGACCGTGCTGGATGCGGATCAAGGCCCATGAAAACTCATTGGCCAGGTGCGGGGTGATGTCGCGGGCCTGTTCGCTAATGGCCTTGAGGGTGTGCTCCAGTGAGAGTCCCGCATCGAACAGCAAACGCATGAGGTTGAGGACGACGGGCATCTCTTCCTTGATCTCACGCTGGCGCCTCGCGGCAACCCAGCGCAGGCCCTTGCGAGGGAGGATGAAGCCCGCTGCGAAACCTGCACTCATGGCCGTGGCCGGTGCATAGCCTTTGGTGACAGATGCGAGCAAGCCGAGTACCGCACCTGTGGCTGGCAGCAGCCACAGGGAGGTGTACACCATGGCGCGATGGCGTTCTTCGTTGAGGGCTGCCTGCCGAAGCAAAACCTCGATCTCGCCCATGTCCGTCCCAGGCATGCGCTCCAGCAGGCGCTTGACCTTCTGTGTGATGCTGCGAGCTTGTCGCCATTTGCGCTGATTCAGCCAAGTCTCATCATGGGGCGTTTCCAGGACCTCCTGGAATCGCTTTTCAGCTTCTGGTGCCTGTGGTTCAACGGTGGAGGCTCCAATCAGGATGGCCGCAATGGCCATCATGATCCCGGCTACGAAAAGCAAGGTCAGCATGGTCGTGCCTCAAATCGATTTGATCATTCGCCACAGCAGCAGGCCGCCGAGCAATTGAAGACCAGTCGCAGACATCAGCACCACCCGCCCAGTGGGGTCGTCCCACATGGTGCCTATGTAGCCAGGGCTGCTGTAAATCATGAAGCCTGCCATGGCTGTCGGCAATGAACCCAGCACCCATGCGGTGACCCTGGTTTCACCGGTGAGCGCCCGCAACTCCCGCTGCATTTGCTCACGTTGGCGAATCAACTTGACGACGCTTTCCAGCATTTCTCTGGGGCTGCCCCCATAGGTTCGTGACGTCTGGATGGCCAGCGCCATCATGTGCAATTCCTTGACGTCGTAGAAGGCCGCAACTTCGCGCATGGCTTCGCCTAAGTCTGCACCCAACTCAACAGTGTTGGACACCTTCTCGATCACTTCACGCAAAGGCGTTTGGAGGTCTTCCATGGCCAACTTGATGGACCCCTCGACGTTGCGGCCCGTCACCAGCCCGCGCACCACCTGATCGATGAACAAAGGGACCTGAGCCACCATCGCGTTGATGCGTTGTTTGTATCGCACCTGCGGGATGACCACCGCCCCAATGAACATCAATGCCAGCGCCATCAGACCGGCCAAAGGGTTGATGAGGTGCCACAGCATCCAGGACGTGGCCAGGCCGGAACCCAGCACCACCATCGCGGTTTGGGCGTCGATGTTCATGCCGACCCGATTGAGCCAGCTTTGGAGTTGGCTCTTGAGGCCGCCGTCAGCGGGGCGCCGCGCTGAAGGCTCTGGAATGAACGAGAAGGCCTGCAGTCGCTGGTTGACCTTCTGCTCGTGATCCAGCCGCCGAGCGCGCAGCACCGCCAGCACCGACCCCAGCATCAGCAGCATGGCGACCAGCAGCAGGGCCAGAATGACTACCATGATCTGCGGAAAGTGTTCGATTGGAGATCGTCACCGTTGCGCAGTTTCGGGGACGCTGGCGTCAGGCCTGTGGACTCAAAGCGGTTGGCTTCGGGGTGAAACACGAACAACTCGTTGGTGACGATGCGGTCGTCCTGGACCCCAAGCACTTCCGAAACGGCCATCACGCGGCGACGGCCGTCGGGCAAACGCGCGATCTGAACCACCAAGTCCAGAGCTGTGGCGATCATGTGCTTCAAGGTGATTTCTTGGCCTTGGAAGCCTGCGAAGCCAGCCAGCATTTCAAGCCGCAACAGGGCGTCTCGCGGGCTGTTGGCGTGCACGGTGCTCATGCAACCATCGTGGCCGGTGTTCATGGCCTGGAGCATGTCCATGACTTCATCGGAACGCACTTCGCCCAGAAGCACGCGGTCTGGGCGCATGCGCAAGGCATTGCGCATCAAATCGCGCGGCGTGACCTCGCCTTGCCCATCGACATTGGGTGGGCGGGTTTCCAGTCGCACGACATGGTCGTGCCCCAGGTTCAGCTCTGCTGCGTCCTCGATGGTGACCAGCCGCTCTGTGGGCGCGATGAAGCGGCTCAACACATTGAGCAAGGTGGTCTTGCCGGCGCCCGTGCCGCCACTGATGAGGATGTTGGTGCGCTTGCTGACGGCGTGCTTCAAGAAGGCGAGTACCTGTTCGTCGAGCGAGCCCGAAGCGACGAGATCGCTAGCTTGGAGCGGGTCACTGCGAAACTTCCGGATGGACAGGCAGGGGCCATCCAGAGCCAGCGGCGGAATGATGGCGTTGACCCGGCTGCCATCGGGCAATCGGGCGTCGACCATGGGGCTGGATTCATCGATGCGCCGCCCCAATGGCGCCAGGATGCGGCGGATCACCCGCAGAACGTGCTCGTCGTCGATGAAGCGCAAGTCCGTGCGGCTGAGGACGCCAGCCCGCTCGATGTAGATGTGGCATGTCCCGTTGACGAGGATGTCGTTGATGCGGTCGTCTTTGATGAGCTCTTCAAGCGGTCCAAAGCCTGTGAGCTCGTCGACCATCTCGCGCGCGAGATTCTCCATCTCGTGGCGGCTGATCGGCAGCCTGTGCTCAGTGACATAGTGCGAGACCTTGTCCAGCACGAAGTCAGTCAACTCCGATTTGCTCAGGTCTTGGATGTTGACCCGCTCCAGGTCGATTCGATCGATCAGGTAGTGGTGCAGGCGGAACTTGGTGTCCTGGTAGGACTCGCTTTCCTTGACGCTGAAGTCGGCCGTGAATCCGCGGTAGTCCATCGCCGTTTCTCGCTTCAGTCTCGCTTGACTCGGGCCATCAACTGAGACAACCAGTTGTTCGCCACAGGCGCCGCCCCCCTGGATTCGCCGTGCAGCTCTCTGTGGATGCCTGCTGCGATCTTGCGGATTGACTGCGTATAGGGGTCGCGCGGGGCGCCTTGAAACATGCTTTCGCCCGAGTTCATCATGGTCAGGCGCGCCATGCCCGAGGGCGGCAAAGTGGCAAGCAGGGGAACGCCGAAGCCCTTGGCGATGGTGTCCGCGTTGGGTGGGATGCCCGGCAGGTATCTGTCCACCACCAGGCGTACGTCAGCCATGCCCACCTTGTGGTCGCGGAAGCGCTGCAACAACGTGCGGTTCTGTTTGCAACTGGGGACACTCTGTTCCGCGAGCATGAGCACGCTGTCGCTGCGGCTCACCATCACGTAAAGAAAGTCGGAAGCCGGGACCCCACCCACATTCAGCACGATGTGCTGGAAGTGGTGGCGCAAGGCACTGAGAAGAACATAGAGGTCGGCCGTCGTGAACTGCCCCGACTCCAGGGACTCTTCCGGCATGGCCAGCACGCGCAAGCCGGACTCATGCTTGGCGAAGGCCGAATTGATGAGGTTGTCGTCCAGTCGTCGCAGGCTCCGGATGGCGTCGACAAAGTTGTAGCTGGACTCCATGCCCAGGTAATGCAGTGTGTCTGCATAAGGCACGCCCAAGTCCAGCAAAAGGATGCTTTCCTTGGGGGCCATTTCTTGCAACCCCAAAGCCAGATGAAGGGCAAACATGGGGGCGTCGGCGCCTGGGCGGGCGCTGACGACGGCTGTCATGTGACCTTCCTTCTGCGTGCCACTGCGCTGGTCCGTGGCGTCCTTGCTGATCACTCGCCGCACGAGCGATTGCACCTCGCCGGGCCGCATGTCCGGTGAGATGAAGTCGCGGGCACCTGCTCGCAGCGCTGTGAGCACCGTCTGGCGGTCGGGTTGTTCGGACATGGCCACCACCGCCAACAGGGGCTTGGCCGCCGTCAGGCCCTCCATGAACCCTGCATCGCGCGCGGCGTTGGCGGTCGAGAGCTCCACGAATGCCACGCGGCTGCCCAGTGCGTCGATGAGTTGAAGCACACGGGCCAGGTCCGAGCTGTCCGCGACCACGACCTCACCCTCTTCTCGCAGGGCGGACTCCAGCCACTGCGACACCCCTTTGCTGTTGCTGATCAGCAAGAATTGTTGTGGAGATTGCATGTTGTCAGTGCGAGAAGCCGCCGTCGTCCTTGGTGAACTTGCCGTTCTCCATGAAGAGGAAGCGCATGAAGCCGGGGTTGTAGCCTTTGAGATCCTCGCCTGGCAAGGCTGGCAATTTCGCGGTCTTGGCGAAAGGGCGCACCAGATGTGGGGTGACCACCATCAGCAATTCTTTGTCTTCGCGGGAAAACCGGCTGGACCTGAAGAAAGCGCCCAAAATTGGGATGTCACCAAGGAAGGGGAATTTGTCGATCGTGCTGACGCTTTGTTTGCTGACCAGGCCGCTGATGACAAAGGTTTCTCCGTCGCCTGCAGCAACAGTCGTTTCGGTTCTGCGCACCCGCAAGCCTGGGATGGCCAAGCCGCCTGCCGACACGGCCAGGGACTCGTCGATCTCGGACACTTCGGGGGCCACCTGGATGGTCATGCGGTTGCCGTCGAGCACGGTAGGCGTCATGCCGAGGCGAATGCCAAACGGCTTGAAGGAAACTGAGATGGTGCCTTCAGCACCCGAGCCTGTGCGAAAAGGGATGGGCAACTCGCCACCAGCCAGGAAGGTGGCCGTCTGCCCGCTGATGGCGGTCAGGCTGGGTTCAGCCAGGGTGTAAGCGAAGCCGTTGTTTTCCAGGGCGCTGAAGACGGCCATGGTCTGGCTGCCCCAGTAAAACAGGTTGAAGGTGTCGGTGCGCGGGAGGAAGCCCGTGGCGGAGAGCACTTGCCGTGTGCCGGTTGAGCTGGTTTCGAGCCCGGAGACGTTGCCTGGGCTGCTCAAGCCGCGCAGCGCACTGCCCCATCGATCCGTGTAGAAGCCAGCAGCTTGAAGCTTGCTCTTGCTGACTTCGATGATTTTGACGTCAAGCTGCACTTGGACATCAAACGACGACTTGCTCGCGTCTTGCACTTGGCTGTTGGCGCCGTCCCTGTTGCTGTTGTTGGCGGCCCCGGTTGCGCTCATGTTGGCCAACGCTTCACTGGCGGCGCTGTGACGTTCCAGTGAACTGAAGTCGCCAGACAAACGCAGGGAAGTGCCAGCCAGTTCCAGTTTGGCTGTGGCGGCATCCGCGCCCAAGCGGTCTCGCGCTTGACTGGCAGAGGGGGCCACCGTGACCTTGTACTGCGCAGAGGGTAGGCTGCGGTTTGCCACCCAGACGGACACCATGACTTCGCCAGGTGCTTTGCCGGTCAGAACGAAACCCGAAGGCGGCACGATGTTCACGCCCACCACGTTCTCGTCGGCGGTGGCGATGCGCACCACTTCTCCACGCAGGGCCAAGGCCTTTTGGTCACCCAGCTCGAGATGCAGGTGGGGTGTACCTGCAGCCGCAGCCTTGTTGGGCGTTTTCTTGGCGGCGTGCGCGTCTGTCATGAGCGCCAATTGGCTCAGCGTCAGGGCCGGCCAGATTGTGAGCAGTGTCGCCAGCAGGCGTGAGTTGCGGCTGGCCATCATGGTTGAACTCTCATCCCTAGCGAATTCACTTCTCGTTCTTTGCTGCCATCTTGGACGATCAGCTTGCGTCCCGTGCCACCGCCCGTGGCTCTGCGCATGCCCAGATCACTGAGGGCGACGGCGGCAGCTTTGACGGGCGGCGCGGCCGACATGCCCAAAGCCTTGGAGTTGGGGTCGGGGGGCATCATGGGCGGGCGTAGGGCCAGTCGCAAGGAGCCAGCGTTGGCGGCCAACATCAGGCGCGTGACATCGCTGTCTCGCACGGCCACGACTGCCGATTTCAGGTGAAGTCGACGTTCTTTGAGTTCGGCCACCCCTTGTGCGCCAGAGCTCTTCGCCAATGTGTCCACCGTCGTGGACTCGCCCTGCGGGGCGTTATCCAGCGCAGTGCTGTCACCCAAGCTCAAGAGGCGAGCGTTCTCGATGACCACTTGAGCGGAACTCTGGTTTGCGCCATCTGCGGGCAGGAATGCCAGGATGTCGACATGTTCGCCGGGTTTGGCAAAGCCGCCGACGCTGTTGACTTCATCGATCTGGATGCCTACCGCCCGCTCACTTTGCTTGAGCAAGTAGGAAATGGCGTCAGCCATGAATTGGGTGGGTGTCAAGGCCTGATCCGCAGCGATGTCCGCGGCGGCCACCCGGCCGACGACCTCCTGCACTTGTCGGTAGGCGCTGGAAGGCGGCTGCGGTGTGTTCTTGAGCGCGACGTCTTGGGCCACCAGGATCTGACCAACTTTGATGGCCCGTGTGGCCACCGCCACAACCTCGTGGGGCACCTGGGCAGGCGGCTGCGGCGCGGCCACTGGCGCGGGTGGCGCGTTGCTGAGCTGGATCGCAAAGTATGCGACCACCAGGGCGCCCAGAGCCAAGAGGACGGAAATGATCCGGAGAACGGTGTTGTTCATGGGAGGC
>JBEEJT010000356.1:0-38336 GCA_041169085.1 Pseudomonadota bacterium
GCCGCATGAGGGCGCGCACGCCTTCGGCGAAATTCAGGTCAATGGCGGGCTGCACCTGCGTCTGGTTGAAGGAGGCCTCGATCATTTCGATCGGGTCCTCGATGGTGCAGACGTTGACCTCGTCGGTGGCCACGCGCTTGAGCGTGGAGTACAGCGTGGTGGTCTTGCCTGAGCCGGTGGGGCCGGTCACCAGGATGATGCCGTGGGGGCGCGCCACGAGCTGCTCCCAGATCTGCGTCTCGGTGGGCGCAAAGCCGAGTGCCTCCAGGGACTTGACGGTGTTGTCGGGATCGAAAATCCGCATCACCAGCTTTTCGCCAAAAGCAGTAGGCATGGTGGACAAGCGCATTTCGATTTCGTCGCCGCCGGGGTTGCGCGTCTTGATGCGGCCGTCCAGCGGGCGACGGCGCTCGACCACGTCCATGCGGCCCAGCAGTTTGATGCGCGCGGTCATGGCCTGCATCACGGACAGTGGCACCTGGTAGACGGTGTGCAGCACGCCGTCGATGCGGAAGCGGATGGCGCCCATCTCGCGGCGCGGCTCCAGATGGATGTCCGACGCACGCTGGTCAAAGGCGTATTGCCACAGCCAGTCGACGACCTGGATGATGCCCTGGTCGTTGGCGTCGAGCTGGCGGTTGGTCTTGCCCAACTCGACCAGTTGCTCGAAGTTGTGGGCCACGCTGTCGCCGGTCTTCTTCTTGGCCTCGCGCACAGACTTGGCCAGGGTGTAGAACTCGGTGCGGTAACGCTGCAAGTCCAGCGGGCTGGACACCACCAACTTCACCGTCTTGCGGGTGTGCGACAAGATCTCGTCGATCCAGTCCACTTCCAGCGGCTCACAGGTGGCGATGGTGATTTCCGTCAGGCCCACCTGCACAGGCAAGGCGCTGCGCCGCTCGGCGTAGTTGATCGACATCACTTCGGCCACGCGGGCCACGTCCACCTTGAGCGGGTCGATGCGCAGGTAAGGCAAGCCCAGGCGGCTGGCCAGCCACTCGGTGAGCGGCTCCAGCTCCAGCAGCCCCCCGGTGTCCGCACGGCGCAAGCCCATGCCGGCCAGGCGCACCAGCGGGTGCTGGGCGCTGTGGCCAGCGCCAAAGCGCTGGGTCACGGTGTCGGCGTCGGCGGCGCTCAGGACACGGTCTTCGGTGAGCCAGTTGAGCAGCAGCTTCCACTCCAGCGGGCCCTTGTGGGCGACGCGGCGGGTCGGGGTGGGCGGGACGGCAGACATGTGGTGACGAAGACGCAGTCGTGGGCCTGGCCATTGTCGCCCGGCAGACCGCGCCTGGGTCTGTAAAGTTCAGGGGTGCCCACCGGCCTCTTTGTGGACACACCACAACCCCTGCCGCCATGCCCCAGCCTGCCCCTCCCGACGCCCCTGCCCCCCGCCTGAATGGCTTGGCACCGGTGTGGAACCCGCAAGCCCGTTTGCTGGTGCTGGGCAGCTTCCCGAGCGTCGCCTCCCTGGCCGCGCAACAGTATTACGCCCACCCACGCAACCAGTTCTGGCCCATCCTGTCGGCCCTGTGGGGCCTCACCGGCGAAGCCGCGCTGGAGCGGCGCCCTTACGCCGAACGGTTGCCCGTGGCGCTGGCCCATGGCCTGGCCATTTGGGACGTTTACAGGGCCTGCCAGCGCGAAGGCAGCCTGGACAGTGCGATCCAGGCCGCCGAACTCAACGACCTGGCCGGCCTGGTGGGTCGCAGCCCCCAGCTCCAAGCCATCGCCCACAACGGTGGCGAGTCGGCTCGCCACATGGCACTCACGCGGCAATGGGGCTTGCCGGTGCACCAACTGCCGTCCACCAGCCCAGCCAACGCCTCGTGGCGCTTCGAGCGCAAGTTGGCCGCCTGGCGTGAGGTGTTCGATCAGGTGGGCTTGCTGGCCGCCTTGCCAACTGGTTTGGGATCTTCCGCGCGCTGACCCCAGCGAGACAACAGCTTGACCCAGCGCTTGGCCGGCAGGTCATAACGCGCCTGGATGGCTTCGGCGCGCTGCTGCAACACCTCGCGATCGGGCATGTCGCCCCCCTTCCACGCCAGGACGATGGTGTTGCCTTCGGTGGTGGGTTTGAACACGGCCACACGGTCGTCGCCAAAAGCGGCCGCGATGCGGCGCGCGCTGCGATCGAAACTGGCCTGGCGGCCAAACAGGTTCACCGTCATCACGCCACCTGGGGCCAGCGTCTGGCAGCAGGCACGGTAGAAATCTTCGTCGTCCAGGACGGGGCTGGCGGCCTCATGGTCGTACAGGTCCACACACAGGGCGTCGTACGCCCCGACTTGCGCAGGGTCGGCCACGAAGGCGGCCGCATCGCCTTCGATCACCCGCAGGCGCTCGTCATCGGGCTGCAGGTGGAAGTACATGCGACAGATGCGGATGACGCCGGGGTTCAGCTCCACCGCCGTGGTGGCCAGGCCCAGCACGTTGTGGCAGCACTTGGTGATGGCGGCCGCGCCCAGGCCGAGCTGCAGGCAGCGGGTGTCGGCCAGCTCATCGGGCTCGCGCCACAGCAGCCAGGCCATCATGCGCTGCACGTAGTCCAGCTCGATCTTCAGGGGCTTGCGGATGCGCATGGCGCCCTGGATCCAGGGCGTGCCCAGGTGCAGGTGGCGCACCCCGCCCATCTCGGACAGGGTGACATCCGGCAGGGCCGGCGCGGGGGTCTTCTTCTTGCGGGTGGTGCTCACGCGCGGCAGTGTGGCACAAGCGCCGGGCGACAGAACTCAGGCGCCTGTGGCGGTGGGCAGGCGGTGATGCATGGCATGCCGCGCCAAGGCGTCAGACAGCTCCCCCAGATCCAGCGGCTTGGCCAGGAACTGGTCCACCCCCGCCGCCATGGCCTGGCTCACCTGCTCGGGCATCACGTCGGCGCTCAGGGCCAGGCAGGTGCACTGCGCGCCCACCGGGGTGGCACGCCAGCTGCGGCACAGGTCCAGGCCGTTGCCATCGGGCAGGTTGACGTCGAGCACCAGCACATCGGGCTGGATCACCTCGCACAGGCTGTGGCCCTGGGCCAGGTTGTCGGCGGTGAACAGCTTGACCTGCGGGCACAAGGCCAGCGCAGCGCTCATCACTGCCTGGTTCACCCTGTTGTCCTCGACATAAAGCAGAGACATGGCCGGCAGCGACAGCAGCCGCTGACGCACTTCCTCGTCTTGCGACAAGGGCGCGGTCGCGTGGTCACCCGGCAGGCTCAGCGGCAGGATCAGGCTGAAGGTGCTGCCCTGCCCCGGTTGGCTGCGCACCTCCAGCCGGCCATCCATCCACCGCACCTGCTGGGCCGAGATGGCCAGCCCCAGGCCATGGCCGGACGCCATGTGGCGCCCTTCGCCCAGCCGCTGGAAGGGCTTGAACAGGTTGGGCAGATCGGCCTCGGAGATGCCGATGCCCTGATCGACCACCTCCAGCGCCAGCTCGGCCGGGCCACATGCGCGCAGCCCCACCGACACGGCTTGCCCAGGATGGCTGTACTTGATGGCGTTGCTCAGCAAGTTGACCACCACCTCGTGCGTGAGCTGCTCATGGGCAGTCACCCAGGCGTCGGCCCTCACCTGCGGGATGAGCTGGATGTGCTTGGCCGCAGCCTTGTCGTTGAGCAACATGATGGCATCGGCCACCAGCGGCGCGAGCTGCACCGGGTGGAACTCGACGCGACGTGCCAGCTGATCACCCTGCACCAGCGACAGCGACTGGTCCACCATGTGCAGCAGCTGCTCACCCGCCTCGTGGATGATGCGCAGGCGCTGGCGGTCTTCATCGCTCAGTCCCGGCCCCAGGCTGAGGTGCAGCAGCTGGCTGAAACCCATGATGGCGTTGAGCGGCGTGCGCATGTTGTGCGACATGCGCGAGAGGAACTCGGACTGCACCGTGTGCAGCGCCTGCTGGCGCATGGCCAGCTCGCGCTCGGCCTCCAGGCGAGCGGCCTCGGAGACGTCTTGCGCCATCACGATGCGCCGCACCACCTGGCCTTCGCCGTCGCGCACCGCCAGCAAGGTGAGGTCGGCCAGGAAGGGCTCGCCCCGGGCGCGTTGCACCCGCACGCGGCGGCGCTTCACGGTGTCGCTCAGGGCCCATTGCACGCGCAGCAGGCGCAAGGTCTCGGCGGCATCCGGTTCGCCCTCAGGCTGGATCAGGCGTGCCAACACGCTGTGGCCGTGCAAGGCCGCCATCCCCCAGCCACAGGTGACCTCAAAGCCCGGGTTCACCCACAAGGCCTGTTCGTCGGGGTCGCACACGGCCACCAGGTCCGGCATGGCGTTGGCCACCGAGGCCAGCTCGCGGTTGCGCCCCAAGGCCTCGCGCAGCTCGGCCAGCGTGGCTTCTTGCTGCTGCTGCCGACGCACCATGGCCGTCTGGTCCACCAGGCTGACCAGCCACTCGCTGCGATCTGGGCTGTCCTGGCCCGGCACGCGCGACATGTGCACATCCAGCACCGCCATCGCGTTGCCAGCCACGAGGCAGTGGTGGCCCGCAGAAACATGCCGGTCGCACACCAAGCCCGTGCTGATGGCCTGCAACAGGCGCAAACGCTCGGCCTCATTGGCGGCCATGCGGTAGAGAAAATGCCCCTCAGCCTGCGTGGCACTTTGGCCCAGCAGCTGCTCGGCAGCGCGGTTGAGGAAGAGCACCCGCCCCCGGTGATCCAGCCGCAACAGGGCCACGGGCACCTCGCCCAGCAAATGCTGCAGGCGGCGCGTCTGGTCTTTGGCGGTCGCTTCGCTGAGCGTCAAGGCCTGGGCCTGCAGCTCCAGCTCAACCTGGTGGATGCGCAGGTCTTCCAGCAAGGCCTGGGCGTCTTCGGGCGAGGCCTGGCTGGCCGTCGTGGGCCTGAACTGCGGCGCGCGCAGGTGGTGCGGGTCGTGGGCGCTCATGCGGTCAGTGCCAGCGTCGGGGTGCTGGCCTCAGGCTGGATCCAGCCGGTGACGTTGTAATGGGCCACCAAGGCGCCGCCTTCATTGACGGCCACCGGGGTGATGTGCAGGGCAAACCAGCGTGCCTCGTCGGGCGAGTGGCAGGGGTAGACCTGGAAGAACTCGGGCAGCTCCCCGCGCAGCACGGCCACCAGGCCCTTCTGGGCGGCGTCAATGCGGTTGCGCGATTCGCCTTCGGGCTCGCTGACGCAGGCCGTGGCCATCACGGTGAGGTAGTTGCGGCCAATGCCGGTGGCTTGCAACTCAGGGTCACCATTGAGCGCCGCGAACTGGCGCCAGCGGCGGTTGACGGACACGATGTTGGCATCGCGGTCCAGGACGGCCAGGTTGGCCGGCATGGCATCGATGATGGCCTGCAGGCGCGCCGCATCATGCATCAACGAGACATCGATGAAGGTGGCCACCAGGCGCCGTCCAGGCTGGGCCGAGCCCGTGGCCGCCATGTAAGGCACCAGCCGGATGAGGAACCAGCGCCCATCGGTGCCCCGCACCTCGCGGTGGCACATCTTGCCGCTGGCCAGGGCCTGGCGCATGTCGGCGTACAGCTCGGGCGCATCCAGGCGGTGCGAGAAATCGGTGAGGCAACGCCCCACATCAGAGGGGCGCAGGTTGAACAGGCCACAGATCTCGTCGGTGAAGCGCAGCACCTGCAGTTGCTCGTCGACAAACAGGTTGGGCAGGCCCACGGCTTGCGCCATGCCTTCCAGATCGGCGTTGAGCGCGCCCATTTGCTGCACCTTGGCCTGGTACTCCGAGTTGACCGAGTACAGCTCTTCGTTGACCGATTGCAGCTCTTCGTTGGTGCTTTGCAGCTCTTCGTTGGAGGCCTGCAACTCTTCGTTGGCGGCCTGCAGCTCTTCGTTGGTGAGCTGCAGCTCTTCGATGGTGGTGTGCAGTCTGGCACGGGTGGCGGCCAGCTCGCGCTCGAGGTGGCCCACCATCTCGTGGTCGGGGGCGGCCAGCTGCACCAGCTCGGCGGGCTGTGCACTCAGGGGCTCGGCCACCACGGGCTCGAAGGCCACCACCACGGCGCGGCGTTGCTGCAGATCGGGCGGCAAGCGGGTGGCGGCCACCTGCACCAGGCGCTCGCCCAGCGCCAGCGGTGGGGTGCGCACCGTCTTGTCGTCGGCCAGCTGGCTCAGCAGGTGGGTCACGACCGATGACAACTCCAGCGGCAGCAGCGAGGCCAGGTCCAGCGTGGGGGCGCCTTCCCGCCAGCTCAGCCAGGTGGCCATGTCGCCGCTGGTGTGCAGCACCTGGCGGTCTTCATCGATCAGCACGGCGGCCGGCGCATAGCGGCGGCTGAGGTGCTGCAGCAACTGCAAAGCCTGCGCATTGACGGCCGTGTCGCCACGCAGGCCAGGCGGGGTGCGCGCGGGCGCATCGCTGCTGAGGGCAGGGACGGGCGGCAGGCGGCGCCGCGCACCCACCGCCAACTTGAACACGCGCGCCTGGCTGTCCGAGACGATGAAATCGCGCTCGACATTGAGCAGCGACTCGCTGCGCCCCAGGATCAGCAGCCCCTCGGGCTTGAGTGCAAACTGCAGGCGCCGCAGCACCAGCTCTTGCGTGGCGGGCCGCAGGTAGATCAGCAGGTTGCGGCACGACAGCAGGCTCAAGCGGGTGAACGGCGGATCCACCAGCACGTTGTGCCGGGCGAACACCACCATGGCCCGCAACTCGGGCCGCACCTGGTACTGGTGATCCTTGTAGATGAAGTGGCGCTGCAGGCGCTCGGCCGAGACCTCGCCCTGGATGCTCTCCGGGTAGATGCCCGCGCTGGCGATGTCGAGGAAGCGCTGCTCGACGTCGGTGGCATACACCTTGATCAGCGGCCAGCGCTTGACCTTGGCACAGGCTTCAGACAGCAAGATGGCCAGCGAGTAGGCCTCTTCGCCGGTGGCGCAGGCGCAGACCCAGACCCGCAGCGGGTCTTCGGTGGGGTGTGCCTCGATGAGGGCGGGCAGCACCTCTTCGCTGAGGTGCAAGTGGGTTTCAGGGTCGCGGAAGAAGCGCGTGACCGGGATCAGCACCTCGCGGCGCAACTGGTGCGCCTCGGCCTCGTTGCCCACCAGCCGATCGGCGTAGCTCAGCAGCGAGGTGTCGCCCAGCAGTTGCATGCGCCGGCGGATGCGCCGCAGCAGCATGTCGGGCTTGTAGTGATCCAGATCGAGCCCGGCGTACTGGCGCACCACGGCCGCGATGCTGACCAGGGTCTGCACCACGTCTTCGGCCTGGTCGAGCACGGCGTCGCCGCCGGGCAGCGCCTCGGCCACCTGGCCTGGCCAGGACCGCCGCAGGATGTCGGCCAGCCGAGGGCCCAGTTGCTCCAGCGGCAGGCAGTGATCGACCACCCCGGTGGCCACGGCCGCGCGCGGCATGCCATCGAACTCGCTGGAATCGGGCGACTGCGCCAGCACCACCCCGCCCCACTCGCTGACCTGCACCACGCCGCGCGAGCCATCCGACCCTGTGCCCGACAGGATGAGCACCACCAGGCGCTCGCCCATCACCGGCGCGGCCGAGATGAGGAAATCGTCGATCGGCAGGCCCACGCCGTGCTGCGGGCGCTCGAACAGCTCGATGTGGTCACCGCGCAAGCGCATGTGGCGCCCCGGCGGGATCAGCAGCACCTCGTTGGGCACCAGGGGAGAACCCTGCTCCGCGATGCGCACGCCCATGGACGTGCGACGCGACAGCAAGGTGTCCATCATCGTGGGGTGATCAGCAGACAAATGCTGGATGACCACGAAGGTGGCCCCCGTGTGGGCGGGCAAAAGGTCAAAGACGCGACCCAAGGCCTCCAGGCCACCCGCAGAGGCACCCAGCACCACCAGTCGGCGGGCGGCCATGCTCTGCGTCACACGTCCTGGTGTGGCTGACGCCTCTGTACCCATGTCTGCCCTTGTTTGGAATGCGTTGGCGGATGGGCCGCCCTTCATCTGGATCAAGGCGGCTGCCCACTGCTGGCACGCACCCTAACGCACTTGGGGGGCGCTGGCAAGGCGGCCCGTCTGGCGCGCTCGCCAATTGGTGGCTGGGCAACGCTCAGGGCCGCAGGGCTCAGTTCGCCAATCGGGGCAAAGCCGCTCGGGCATTGTGTGCCTGCTGGCGCAGGCAGTCACCCAGCGAGATCCCTCGCAAGGCCGCCATCTCGGCACCTATTTGGTGCAAATCAACTGGCTCGGTGCGCCAGGGTGGCGTGGTGGGTGGCGCGCCGGGTGCCAGGCCACGCTGGGCAGCGAGCCACACCTGGCGCTCGGCCAGGGGCACGTGGCGCCACACAGGCGGGATGTCGGGCGCATCGGTTTCCAGCACCCAGTCGTCGGGGCCCAGCGCGGTGGCCAGGCGGCGGATCTGCAGGGCACGCGGGTGGGTCATGGCACCACCAAAGCCCAGCTTGAAGCCCAGCGCAACGAAGGCCTCGGCCTGTTGAAGGCTGCCGTTGAAGGCGTGGGCGATGCCACCTGGCACCGCACGCCCCTCGCGCTGGGCTTGCCGCAACCCGGCCAGCAGGGCATCGGCGCTGCGCCGCACATGCAGGATGACGGGCAGGCCTTCGCGCGCAGCCAGCTGGAGTTGCCCGCTGTAGAGCCGCTGCTGCAAGGCGCGCCCTTCGTCGGTCTGGCCTTCGGGCACGAAGTGGTCCAGGCCGATCTCGCCCACGGCCACCAAGCGGGGGTCGCCCCGGTGCTGCTGCAAGGCGATGTCCAGCGCCCCGAGCGCCTCATCGGCGGGCTGTTCGTGCACATACAGGGGATGGATGCCCAGCGCGTAGGCGCCATCACAGGCCTCGGCGGCGGCGCGCACGGCATCCCACAGCCGGGCACACACGCCCGGCACCACGATCAGGCCCACCCCGGCGGCGCGGGCACGGGCGATCACCTCAGGGCGATCGGGATCAAACTCGGCCGCGTCCAGGTGGCAGTGGGTGTCGATCCACATGGTGAACCTTGCCCGCTCACCCGTTCAGTCGGCGAAGCGCCCGCCCACCAGGCGCAGGCGACGGCTGCACTTGGCGGCCAGCTCGTTGTCGTGGGTCACCATCACGATGGCCGTGCCTTGCGCCTGCGCCAGGTCCATCAGCAGGCTGAACACGGTGTCGGCCGTGCTGCGGTCGAGGTTGCCGGTGGGCTCGTCGGCCAGGACGCAGGCCGGCTGGGTGACCAGGGCCCGCGCCACGGCCACGCGTTGGCGTTCGCCACCCGACAGCTCGCCAGGCCGGTGCAAGGCACGCTGGCCCAGCCCCACGCTGGCCAGCACCTCACGGGCACGGGCGTGGGCCTGTTCGCGCGGCAAGCGGCGGATCAACAGCGGCATGGCCACGTTGTCCAGCGCAGTGAATTCAGGCAACAGGTGGTGGAACTGGTAGATGAAGCCCAGGTGTGCATTGCGCCACTGGCCCACTTCGGCGGGGCTCATGCTGGCCAGGCGACGGCCCTGCAAGGTGACCTGACCTTGGGTGGGTGCTTCGAGCCCCCCCAGCAGGTGCAGCAGCGTGCTCTTGCCCGAGCCGGAGGCCCCGACCACCGCCACCGTCTCGCCGGCCGACACCGACAGGTCCACTTCGTGCAGAACGGTGACGTCGAGCTGCCCTTCGTGGAAGCGCTTGACCAGGCCTTGGGCCTCGATGATCGGCTGTGCGTTCATGCCTCAGATGCCCAGGAGCCAGACGATGACGTTCTTCATCACGAAGCCGAAGATGCCAAAGCCCAGCACCCCCAGCAAGATGATGGTGCCGAACTTGCCCGCCTTCGACTCGCGCGCCAGCTGGACGATGATGAAGACCATGAAGGCGATGAAGCCGCCCACACCGAAGGTCATGCCCCACTGGGCGATCTGCTCTTCATTCCAACCGTTCATGGCCGTCTACTTTCCGGGAATTCATTCGTAACGCAAGGCTTCAGCGGGCTGCACGCGGCTGGCGCGCCAGCTGGGGTAGAGCGTGGCCAGCAGCGACAGCAGCAAGGCGATCACCCCGATGGGCACGATGTCGGCCGCTTGCGGGTCTGAAGGCATGCGGGTGATCAGGTAAACGCTGCCCGGCAAGAACTGCACGCCCAGCATTTGTTCGATGAAACGCACGATGGGGTCGACGTTGAACGCGACCAGCAGCCCCAGGCCCAAGCCGGCCAAGGTGCCCAGCACGCCGGACGTGGCCCCCTGGATCATGAAAATGGCCATGATGGAGCGCGGGCTGGCGCCCAGCGTGCGCAGGATGGCGATGTCGGCGCGCTTGTCGGTCACGGTCATCACCAAGGTGGACACCAGGTTGAAGGCCGCCACCGCCACGATCAGCGTGAGGATGATGAACATCATGCGCTTTTCCACCTGCACGGCGTCGAACCAGTTGCGGTTGGTGCGCGTCCAGTCGCGCACGATCACGCTGTAGCCCAGCTGCTGCGCCAGTTGATTGCTCACCACCCGCGCCTGCTGGGCGTCCTTCAAACGCAGCTGGACACCGGTGACACCGCCCGTGCGAAACAGCTTGGCCGCGTCGTCGGCGTGCATCATCACCAGGCCCGAGTCGTATTCATAGTGGCCTGCATTGAACACGCCCACCACCGTCACCTGCTTGAGCCGAGGCACCACGCCTGCCGGCGTCATCTGCCCGCCTGGGGCCACCACGGTGAGCGGGTCGCCTTCGCGCACGCCCAGCGATTGGGCCAGCTCGATGCCCAGCAACACCCCCCACTGCCCCGGCTTCAAGCGCTCGAATTCCGACTTCTGGCTGGCGGCCAGCGGTGTGACTTGCGCTTCCAGCTCGGGCACGATGCCGCGCACCATGGCCCCACGCATGTCGTCGCCGCGTGCGACGAGGGCCTGGGCCGGCACGAAAGGCGCAGCGCCCACCACGGCGGGGTTCTGCCGCGCGCGTTGGGCCAGGGCTTGCCAGTCGTCCAGGGCCTGGCCCTGGGCGCTGTAGAGCTCCACGTGGGAGACGACCGAGAGCATGCGGTCACGCACTTCCTTCTGGAAGCCGTTCATGACCGACAGCACGATGATGAGCGCCGCCACCCCCAGCGCGATGCCCAGCACGGACACGCCCGAGATGAAGGAGATGAAGCCGTTGCGGCGTGCGGCCCGACCGGCGCGCGGGTAGCGCCACCCGATCAGCCATTCAAAAGGCACATTCATGGTGCCGGCAGTGTACCCATTCGATAATGCCGCCCATGCACCTGATCGTCCCGTTCGCGGCCAGCTTGTCCGAGCCCTGCCAGCACGCCCTGACCCGCCTGGCCCCCGGCGGCGACACCGCCCTGCCCCACCTGAGCGCCCTGTTGGCCGGCGTGGCGGCTCACGACGCCGTGACCGACGACGAATACGCCCTGCATTTGCCCCACGAACGCGTGCTGGCCCAGGCCATGGGCTGGCCCGCCGGAGCCGATGGCACCCTGCCCTGGGCCAGCTGGTGGGCTGCGCAGGACGGCCTCGCCTTGCCGCCAGGTGAAACCTGGGCCCTGCTGTCGCCTGGCCACTGGCTGATGGGCCGTGACCACCTCACCCTGATCGATCCAGCCCAATTGCAGCTGACTGAAGGCGAGTCGCGAGCGTTGTTCGACGCCGTCGCCCCGTTTTTCGAAAGCGACGGCTGGACCCTGCGCTTCGGCGCCCCCTCACGCTGGTACGCCACCCACCCCACCTTGACCGGCTTGCCTACCGCTTCGCTCGACCGCGTGATCGGCCGCAACCCCGACGTCTGGCTGACCGACCACCCCCAGGCCCGCGTGCTGCGCCGCCTCCAAGCCGAGGCGCAGATGCTCTGGTACCAACACCCCTTGCACGACGAACGCCAATCGCGTGGCCTCTTGCCCGTCAACTCGTTCTGGGTCAGCGGTTGCGGGGTGGTGCGCGAGCCCGCGCCGCTGCAAGCCACCGTGCTGACCGACCTGAGGGCCCCCTTGTTGGCCGACGACATGCCCGCGTGGCTGGACGCCTGGCAAGCCTTGGACGCCGGCCCCCTGGCCGAAGCCCATGCCGCACTGGACGCCGGCCAGCCCGTGACCCTCACCTTGTGTGGTGAGCGCCACGCCCGCACCTGGGCCCACACGGCCGCCGCCATGCCCGCGCACCAGTCTGGCCTGAAAGGCTGGTGGCACAAGCTGACCGGCGCCCGCCCAGGCCGTGCGGCCCCCGCCCTGAACGACACACTGGGCGCGCTCTGAGCGCCCCCACCCGCAGCCATACCCATGCAGTTCACCGTCAGAGACACCCCGCCGCGCACCGCCTGGTCCCTGGAACAAGCGGGCGTGCCCCCGCTGCTGGCCCGCTTGTATGCCTCGCGGGGCGTGAAAGACCCGGCTGAGCTCGACACCGGTGCGGCCCGGCTGTTGTCGCCCGACACCTTGGCGGGCGCGCGCGCCGCCGGAGAACTGCTGGCCGATGCGCTTGCGGCAGGCCAGACGCTGTGCATCGTGGCCGACTACGACTGCGACGGCGCCACCGCCTGCGCCGTGGGCCTGCGCGGCCTGGCCATGCTGGGCGCGCGGCCGGACCAGGTGCACCACGTGGTGCCAGATCGGGCTGTCCATGGCTACGGGCTCACGCCCCCCATTGTTGACCTGGTGGCGGCCACAGGCGCCCAGGTGCTGATCACGGTCGACAACGGCATGGCCAGCCACGCTGCGGTGAAGTTGGCCCGGGCCCGAGGCATGAAGGTGCTGATCACCGACCACCACTTGCCCGTGGTCACGGACAGCGGCGCCGTCAGCCTGCCCGAGGCGGACGTGATCGTGAACCCCAACCAGCCCGATTGCCCCTTTGCCAGCAAGGCGCTGGTGGGCGTGGGCGTGATGTTCTACGTGTTGCTGGCGATGCGCGCCGTGCTGCGCGAACGTGGCGCGTTCACCGCCGCCACACAGCCCAGGCTCGATGGGCTGCTGGACCTGGTCGCCTTGGGCACGGTCGCCGACGTGGGGCGCATGGACCCCAACAACCGCCGCCTGGTGGCCCTGGGCCTGGAGCGCATGCGGGCCGGCCGCACGCAGCCTGGCGTGGCCGCCTTGTTCGAAGCCGCCGGCCGCCCGCTGGCCCGTGCTTCCACGCAAGACCTGGGCTTTGCCATCGGCCCGCGCGTGAACGCGGCAGGCCGCCTGGCCGAAATGGGCCTGGGCATCGTCTGCCTGAGCACCGACGACCGCACCCAAGCCCACACGCTGGCGCGCCAGCTCGATGCGATCAACCGAGAGCGCCGCGACCTGGAGTCGGGCATGCGCGAACAGGCCGAAGCGATGCTGGCGCAGCTCATGCCCACGGGCGAAGATTTGCCCGCGGCCCTCACGCTGTTCGACCCCGACTTCCATGAAGGCGTGGTGGGCATCGTGGCCTCGCGGCTCAAGGACAAGCTCCACCGGCCCACATTCGTGTTCGCGCGCGGCCAGGACGGGCTGCTCAAAGGCTCAGGCCGCTCCATCCCGGGCTTTCACCTGCGCGACGCGCTGGACTTGCTGGCCAAGCGCCACCCAGGGCTGCTCAAGCGCTTCGGCGGTCACGCCATGGCAGCCGGTTGCACGATCTCGGAAGACGATGTGGCCACCTTCGAGGCCAGTTTCCAGTCGGTCGCGCAGGCCTTGCTGGACCCGGCCTTGTTGCGCCGTCAGCGCCAGACGGACGGCCCGCTGCCCCCCGAGGCCTTCACGGCGGAAACGGTGGCTCTGTTGGACAGCGCGGTGTGGGGCCCTGGTTTCGAGCCGCCCGTGTTCAGCGATCGGGTCGACATCCTGGGCCAGCGGCTGGTGGGCGAGCGCCACCTGAAGCTGAGCGTGCGGGTGGGGGGACAGGCGAGAGACGCCATCTGGTTTGGCCGCACCGAGCCCTTGCCGGAGCGCGCCCTGCTGGCTTTCCGGCTCAACCTGGACGAATACCAGGGCCGCCAGCGCGTGCAGTTGATGGTCGAAGACGTGGCGCCGGACAGCGCCACGTCCGACGGGCGCTGAGCCGGTTCAGCCGCTCAGCGGTAAGCGACTTTGTTGGCGCCGTACAAGCCACCCAGCGACTGGTAGGTGGCGTCTGCCGGGGCCTCGATCAGGACCGACAAGGTGCGCTCGGCCGCCACACGGCCACGCACCACCGCTTGCTGGTGGGCACGCACCCGAGCGCGCGCCAGCGTGAGCCGCTGGGTCACGTCACCGGGCAGGACCAGGGCCAAACCCGATTGTTTGGCCTGGTGTGCGATGTGGATGGCCTGGCTGAGCGCTTCGTGCAGCGCCTGAGCGCTGACGGCCACCTGCTGGGGGTCACCTTGCTCGAAGGCCACGTCGATCTGCCCCAGGGCGAGCTCGATGGCCTGGAGGCCAGCGTCCCACTCGGTGTTCGAAGCGACGGCGGTGTTGCCTGTTACTGCGGGCATGGGGGTCAAGGCCTGATACCGGTCAGGCCGAGGCGCCTTGCAGCAACTCGCGAGCGTTGGTGATCAGCTTGTCGGCGATCACTTCAGGGTTCACTTTGTAGGTGCCGTTGTCGATGGCCTGCTTGACGCTGGCCACCTTGTCGACGTCCATGTCGGCATCGGCGGCCTGGGACAGGCCCGTGGCAGCAGACGACAGGGTCACTTTGGCGCTCGCATTGACGCCACCATCCAACGACGAGGTTTTGCCCGAAGTGGTGGTGGAACCTTCCGTGCGGGGACTGGAAATGCCCAGCGCTTTGTCCAGAGGGTTGCCGATCTTCATGATGTACTCCTTGTGCCCAGCCAAAGCCGGGGGGTCACATCCGCGATATCGACGCGGGCGTAGGGGACTTTAATGCCAAACGCGACACCCCCCATATCCAGGGGGTGAAAAATCGAAAGCAGGTGTTTCTTCACAGGGTGATCTCCGCGCGCCGCTCACCCACGGGCACCCCGCAAACCACCCGGCCGCTGTCGGTTCGGATGCGGGCGCACTGCCCTTCGTCGCCGGCCGTGATGGCGGTGCCTTGTCCCGCCACTTGAAAACCATCGCCTCGCACCGTCAGGGCCACGGGCTCGCCAGGCGCGAAGTAGCGGCGAGGGCGCAGGTCGTCTGCGCGCAAACCTTGCCCGGCAGGCACGGCCCGCGCCAGGGTGCGCCCCAGCACGTCGGCCGGCCGGATCAAGGCCGACGCCGTGCCGGCGGCCAGGTCCACCTCGGCGACTTGCAGGTCACTGGCGCTCACGACTTGGCCTGGACGCAAGGGCTGCATGGCCACCACGCCCTTCACCCAGACCTTGACCACCACCGGCCAGTAGACGTTCCACTTGACCTCGCCTTGCTCGCAACGCACGCCAACGCGAGACGCCCCCCAGGCACGCTGCCCGGCGGGCCAGTAGGCACGCATTTTCTTGCAAGGCGCCAGTTTCATGCGGCTGTCGAGCTGCCCGAGCACCACTTCCATGCGGGGCGAGCCCGGTTGAGCCACCTGCGCAAGGGGTTGCCCGGCCAAACCCTGAACCAGCGCAGCCATCGTTGAACCCCCTTCGGCGACCGAAGACAAGTCAGGTTCGATGGCGACGCTGCCAGCCGGTTGAGCGGGGCTGGCATGCGCCGCACCCGCACCGGCCGCCAGGGCCAGGACGCCCAGCCACAACAGGCCGGACGCCAGCGCCACCCACCACTGCACCGGGGCCAGGCCCAGCAAGGCCGTCCCGCGGATCGGGTGGGGGCCCGAGACCGCCGGGCGGCGTGCAATGGAGGAGGTGGCGTTGAGCATGTCGCCCACTTTAGGCAGACGGGCCATGGGCCAGGCGGGGAGATGAAGCCCAAAACCCGCGCTATTTCGGCTCATGTTCTGAACGCCCCCGGCACACCATCGGATCAGGCCCATCAATCCCCTCAAGGAGGGCGCCCATGCTGAACCGACTCACCGACTCGCTGAACTTCCAGGCCGACGCGCTGGCCTTGCGCTCGGAACGTCAGCGCCTGATCGCCAGCAACATCGCCAACGCCGACACGCCCAACTACGTGGCGCGCGATTTCAACTTCGCTCAAGCGCTGCGCAACGCCACCGGTGAGTCCTCCAGCGCCCAGACCGGCCTGCCCCCGCTCCAGCTGGCGATGTCCACACCGAACGGTGGCCACCTCGACCGCAACGGCCGCGTGCCAGGCGGCCGGGAGCAACCCGACATGAATTTCGCCACCGCTTCCCAGACCAACCTGGACAGCAACACGGTGGACATGGACCGCGAGCGCGCCAACTTCGCCGACAACACCGTGCGCTACGAAGCCACGCTGCGCTTCATCAACTCGCATGTGCGCACGCTGAACACGGCCATCACCGGCCAGTGACGCCAACGCAGCCCTGAACGGAGCCCCCCATGTCGATGTTCAAGATCTTCAACGTCTCGGGCAGCGCGGTCAGCGCGCAGTCCCAGCGGCTCAACGTCGTGGCCTCCAACCTGGCCAACGCCGACACGGTGGCCGCCCCCGACCGCTCGCCTTACAAAGCCAGGCAGGTGGTGTTCACGACCGTGCCCATGGGCGAAGTCGGCACCTCCGGCGTGGCCGTGACCCAGGTCACCGAAGACAACACGCCAGGCCGCCGCGTGCTCGACCCCAAGCACCCCCAGGCAGACGCCGAAGGCTACGTGACCTACTCCAACGTCAACGCCGTCGAAGAGATGGTCAACATGATTTCCGCATCGCGTTCCTATCAGAACAACATCGAAGTCATGACCACGGCCAAGTCCCTGTTGATGAAAACACTGCAGATGGGCCAGGCCAGCTGAGGCCCGCACCAGCTGACTCCCCCACGCCACTGACCGGACGCCCACCATGACCACTGCCGTTTCCAACACCTCCAACGCCGCCAGCACCAGCAGCTCACAAGCGGCCACGTCGGCCACCAGCGCCACCGAGGCGTCCGACCGCTTCCTCAAGCTGCTGGTCACGCAGATGCAGAACCAGGACCCGTTGAACCCCATGGACAACGCCCAGGTCACCAGCCAGATGGCGCAGATCAACACCGTCACCGGCATCGACAAGCTCAACACCACCATGAGCACGATGAACACCAGCCTGACCCAGATGCAGATGCTGCAAAGCGCCAGCCTCGTGGGCCACCAGGTGGTGATGGAAGGCAACAAGCTCGAAGTCGACAGCAGCACGGGCAAGGCCACCGCCGGCTTCGAGCTGACGGCGGCCGCCACCTCGGTGCGCATCGACGTGCTCAACAAGGCAGGCGTCACGGTCGACACCATCGCCGACTCCGGCGTGGCCGCCGGCCAGCACACCTTCGAATGGGTCCCGCCGGATGGCGTGGACACCAGCAACCTGACCTTCAAGGTGACGGCCACCACCGGCGGCAAGACGGTGAGCGCCACATCCCTGATGACCGACACGATCGACGCCGTGACCAACAAGAGCGGCACCCTGAACCTGGAGCTGCGCAACAGCGGCACCACGGCTTACAGCAAGGTCAAGACGGTCATCTGATCTTCACCCGGCTGCATTTCTTCGCCCCTGAACAGAGAAGGACGACACCATGGGCTTCCAGCAAGGACTTTCCGGCCTGAACACCTCCAGCAAGAGCCTGGAAGTGATCGGCAACAACGTGGCCAACGCGAACACCTATGGCGCGAAGTCGTCTCGGGCCGAGTTCGCGGACATGTACGCCGCTTCGCTCAACGGCGCGGGCAGCAACGGCATCGGCATCGGCAGCCGCATCAGCGCGGTGGCCCAGCAGTTCACCCAAGGCAACATCACCACCACGGCCAACAACCTGGACCTGGCGATCAATGGCCGCGGCTTTTTCGCCCTGTCGACGCCCGAAGGTGAAACGGTTTACTCGCGCAACGGCCAGTTCAAGCGCGACGCCGACGGCTTCATCGTCAACAACTCCAAGCACCAACTGCTGGGCCAGGCACTCGACGCCACGGGCGCCCCTGCCGGACCGGCCGGCTCGCCCATTCAGCTGACCAACGACGTCTCGCCCCCGCAGAAGGCCGAGTCCATCAGCATGACGGCCAACATCGATGCCCGCGAGACGGTCGAGACCGACACGACCGGCGCCGTCAAAGCCATCGACTTCACCGATTCCACGAGCTACAACTTCGTGACCTCGCAAACGGTGTACGGGGACAACGGCGCACCGATCGCCCTGAACTACTACTTCAAGAAGGTCGCCGAGCCCACAGCCGGTGACCCCAGCGCCACGCCGGCCGACCCCGGCACCGGCGGCCGCTGGGAGGTCTACGTCAGCGCCGATGGCAACTCCAACGCCACGTCCATCCTGCCCTACCCCTACACGGCGACCTCGACGCCGCAGCCGGTCGTCACCTTCACCTTCAACCCCGATGGCACGGCGCCGCCCACGGCCGCAGCCGCCAACATCACCATCCCGGGCGGCAAGAACGGCCAGCCGCTGACCGGCGTCTCGCTGAACCTGACGAACCTGACCGAATACTCGGGCTCATCGGCGGTGACCGACCTCTCTGGCGGTGGCTACGCGCAGGGCAACCTTTCGGACTTCCTGATCGAAACCGACGGCACGGTCAAGGCCCGCTACACCAACGGCCAGTCGAAGGCCATTGCCCGCGTGCAACTGGCCGACTTCAAGAACCTCAACGGCCTGCAGCCGGTGGGCGACAACGAATGGAAGTCGACCAACGCTTCGGGGCAACCGTTGCCGCTGGGCGCACCAGGCAGCGGCGTTTACGGCCTGCTTCAGTCGGGGGCGCTGGAAGAATCCAACGTCGACCTCACGGGTGAGCTGGTGAACATGATCGTGGCGCAGCGCACCTACCAGGCGAACGCCCAGACCATCAAGGCCGAAGACCAGGTCTTGCAGACGCTGGTGAACCTGCGCTGACGCGAGCTGAACCATGGACCGCATGATTTACGTCGGCATGGCCGGCGCCAAGATGAACATGCAGCGGCAGGACGTCCTGTCGCACAACCTGGCCAACGTCAGCACCACCGGCTTTCGGGCAGAGCTCGAAGCCACCCGGGCGGTGCCCGTGCGCGGCGACGGTGCGAGCACCCGCGTCTATGCCCTCGAAACCACCGTGGGCTACGACGACAGCGCCGGGCCGCTGCAGTTCACCGGGCGTGCGCTGGACGTGGCCGCCCAAGGCAAGGCCTGGTTCACCGTGCAATCGCTGGACGGCACGCCCGCCCACACGCGAGCGGGCTCGTTCACCGTCACACCGGAAGGCGTGCTCACCACACACGAGGGGCTGCAGGTGCTGGGCGATGGCGGGCCCATCACCATCCCGGCCGGCGCGGTGCCCAGCATCGCCCCCGACGGCACGGTGTCTGCCAAGACCACCAACGGTCAACAAACCGCCGTGGGCAAGCTCAAGCTGGTGACCCCCACCGAGAAGATGACCCGGGGCGAGGACGGCCTCTTCCGGCCGGCCGACGGCACCGAACTCGACGCCAACCCTGCGGCGCGGGTGCAGGACGGCGCGCTGGAAGGCTCGAACGTGAGCCCCATCGAAACCATGGTGGCCATGATCGCCGCGGCCCGCCAGTTCGAGACCCAGATGAAGCTGATGCAGACCGCCGAACAGGACGAGAAGCAGGCGGCCCAACTGCTGACAGGCAGCTGACCAGTGAGGCCTGAGGGCCATTGAAGGAGTACCGACATGATGCGTTCCCTGTGGGTGTCGAAGTCAGGCATGGAAGCCCAGCAAACCCAGCTGGACCACATTTCCAACAACCTGGCCAACAGCAGCACCAACGGCTACAAGACCTCGCACGCGGTCTTCGAAGACCTGATCTACCAGAACCTGCGCCAAAGCGGCGCCAACACCTCGGACCAGACCCAGCTGCCCACGGGCTTGCAGGTCGGCCTGGGCGTGCGTCCGGTGGCCACCTCTCGCGAGTTCACGCAAGGCAACCTGCAACAGACCGGCAACAGCCTGGACCTGGCCATCCAGGGGCAAGGCTTCTTCCAGGTCACCATGCCCGACGGCACCACCGCCTACACCCGCGACGGCGCCTTCAAGCTCAACTCGCAAGGCCAGGTCGTCACCAACAACGGCTACCTGCTGCAACCCGGCATCACCGTGCCGGCGCAGTCCACCGGGCTGACCGTGGGCAACGACGGCACCGTGTCCGTGCTGGTGCCCGGCACCACCACGCCTCAGGTGTTGGGCCAGTTGCAGCTCGCCAGCTTCACCAACCCCGCCGGCCTCGACCCCAAAGGCCAGAACCTGTTCGGCGAGACCCTGGCGTCCGGCCAGCCCAGCACTGCCCTGCCCACGGCCAACGGCATGGGCTCGCTGTCGCAAGGCTTTGTGGAGACGTCCAACGTCAACGTGGTGCAGGAATTGGTGACCATGATCCAGACCCAACGCGCCTACGAGCTCAACTCCAAGGCCATCCAGACCTCGGATCAGATGCTGCAAAAGCTGGGGCAGATGTGATGCGCGCCGCTCGATGGGCCGTGCGCACCCTCCTGGGCACCACCTGTCTGGCCACCATGGCCGCCTGCGGCACGCTGGACCCCCGCGTCGACGTGGTCGAGCCGGCCGCGACACGGCCGTCGCCCGTGGCCTATGTGCAGCCTTCCAATGGCTCGATCTTCCAGCCGGCCGGCTACCGCCCGCTTTACGAAACACACCGCGCGCGCATGGTGGGCGACATCATCACCATCAGCATCAGCGAAGCGGTCACGGCCAAGCAAGAAACCAGCAGCTCGCTGCAAAAGCAGGGCTCGGTCAGCAGCGAAATCAGCGCCGTGCCCCTGCTCAACGTCACCCAGCTGGCCAAGCTGGGGGCGTCCGGCTCGGCCAACAACAAGGCCGACAACAAGGGCGCCACCGCCAGCACCAACACCTTCACCGGCACCATCACCGCCACGGTGATCGAGGTGCTGCCCAACGGCCACCTCATCGTCTCTGGCAAGAAGGAGATCGGTGTGGCCAAGAACGTGGACGTCTTGCGCTTCTCCGGCCAGGTCGACCCCATGACCATCCTGCCGGGCAACACGGTGCAGTCCACCCAGGTGGCCAATGTGCGCATCGAACAAATGGGCAGAGGCCAGCAGCAGGAAGCCCAAGGAATAGGCTGGCTTAGCCGTTTCTTCTTGAACATTTCGCCGTTCTAAAGCTTCCGACAATGAAGCCGAACCCTCCCAGGATTTCGGCCTCATGGACACCACCGACCGCCTCCTCCGCCTGCTGATCGCCCTCACGGTGCTGCTGGCTTCGGCAGCCCTGTGGTGGCCCCAGAACGCCCAGGCGGTGCGCCTGAAGGAAATCGGCGCCATCCAGGGGGTGCGCGCCAACCAGCTGATGGGCTACGGGCTGATCGTCGGCCTCGACGGCACGGGCGACCAGACCACCCAAACCCCCTTCACTTCGCAAAGCCTGCAGGCCATGCTGCAGCAAATGGGCATCACCGTGCCCGCAGGCACCGCCATGCAGGTCAAGAACGTGGCCGCCGTGGTGGTCACCGCCACCCTGCCCCCGTTTGCGCAGCCCGGTCAGGGGATCGACGTGAACGTCTCCTCGCTGGGCAACGCCAAGTCGCTGCGCGGCGGCACCCTGATCGCCACCCCCCTCAAGGGCGCAGACGGCCAGATCTATGCCCTGGCCCAAGGCAACGTGATCGTGGGCGGCGCGGGCGCTTCTGCTGGCGGCGCCAAGGTTCAGGTCAACCACCTCAATGCCGGCCGCATCCCCGACGGGGCCACGGTCGAACGCTCGGTGACCACGCCCTGGCTGCAAGGCAGCGTGCTGCAATACAACTTGATGGCCGATGACTTCAACACGGCCCGCGAAGTGGCCAAGGCCATCAACAAGACCAAGGGCGACGGCACGGCCGAAGCCATCGACGGGCGCACCATCAACGTGGCGCTGCCTCGCGGCCCCGGCGAGCGCGTGGCCTTCGTGGCCGATCTGGAAAATCTGAACATTGAGCTGGCCACACCCGCTGCGCGCATCGTGATCAATGCACGCACCGGCTCCGTCGTGATGAACCAGGCGGTCACCATCGGCCCTTGCGCCGTGGCCCACGGCAACCTTTCTGTCACCATCAGCTCCACGCCGGTCATCAGCCAGCCCTCGCCCCTGTCGCAAGGGCAGACCGTGGCCACGGAGAAGACGGACATCCGCATCAACCAGGAACCAGGCGCCATCATCCAGATGCCGGCTGGCACCCGTTTGACTGAGGTGGTCAAGGCGCTCAACGCCTTGGGCGCCAACCCACAGGACCTGCTGGCCATCCTGCAAGCCATGAAAGCGGCCGGCGCACTGAACGCTGAACTGGAGGTGATCTGATGACCCTCAAGTCTTCGCAGTCCGTCCCGCAAGGTCTGTCGATGGACCTGCATTCGCTCGACCGCTTGAAGTCGAGTGCCGCCGGCCAGCCGCAGGGCCAGGTCCGGGAGGTGGCCAAGCAGCTCGAAGGCCTCTTCATGCAGGAGCTGGTCAAAAGCATGCGCGCCACCACCATGGACAGCGGCATGCTCGACAACCAGGCGACCGAGATGGGCACCAGCATGCTCGACTCTCAACTGGCCTCGCAGCTCACCGGGCTGCCCGGCGGGCTGAGTGACGTGATCGCACGCCAGCTGGAGCGGCAACTGGGCGGCTCACCCCAACCTGCCAGCCCCTTGCAAGGGCTGGGCGACTTGCGTGTGGGCGACCTGCCCGACAGCGCTGCCCTGGCCAGCACCGGTGCGGCCCCAACCGCCACCGCTGCGTCACCAACCCCTTCACGTGCCGCGACCCGAGCGGCCGCAGCGGTGTCCAGGGCCGACAGCCAAGCGGACCGGCAACTCAACCCTTCGCAACGCTTCGTGGCCAAGCACCAGGCGGCGGCGCAGGCAGCGGAGCGCGCCACCGGCATCCCCGCGTCCAACATCCTGGGCCAGGCTGCGCTGGAATCAG
Organism: Pseudomonadota bacterium; assembly: GCA_041169085.1. Classification (GTDB taxonomy): domain Bacteria; phylum Pseudomonadota; class Gammaproteobacteria; order Burkholderiales; family Burkholderiaceae_C; genus Aquabacterium. The sequence continues at coordinate 22,732 of JBEEJT010000356.1, forward strand.
GGTGGGGCAAGCACGAGATCCGGATGAAGGACGGCAGCCCCAGCCACAACCTGTTCGGCATCAAGGCCACTTCGGACTGGAAGGGCAAAGTGGCCGAAGTGACCACCACGGAATACGTGGGCGGGGTGCCCCACCGGGTGACCGCCAAGTTCCGGGCCTACAGCTCTTATGAAGAGGGCTTCCAGGACCATGCCAGGCTGCTGAGCAAGAGCCCCCGCTACAGCCAGACCGTGGCCCAGGCCGACACCGCCAGCGGCTACGCCAAGGGCCTGCAGAAAGCCGGCTACGCCACCGACCCGGAATACGCCAACAAGCTGACCCGTGTCATCAACACCACCTTGCGCTTGCAGCGCAGCGTGGCCTGACGACGGCCACAGGCTGACCGGAGCACGACATGGGTTCAGGCATCTTCTCGCTGGGCACCTCGGCCCTCATCGCCAACCAGGCGCTGATGGACACCACGTCCCACAACATCGCCAACGTCAACACCCCTGGCTACTCTCGCCAGCAGGTGGACCTGGGCACCCAGGATGGCCTGTACACCGGCGCGGGCTTCTATGGCCGAGGCGTGAAGGTGCAGACCATCACGCGCACCACCAACGAGTTCCTCATCAAGGAAGCCAACCTTTACACCGCACAGTCCTCGTCAGACAGCTCGCGCCTGGACAAGCTCAACCAGCTGCAAAACGTGTTGGCCACGGGCGAGGCCGGCCTCGGCTACTCGGCCAACCAGTTCCTCAACGCCTTCTCCGACGTCGTCACCCAGCCGCAAGACACGTCGGCCAGGCAAGTGGTGCTCTCACGTGCCCAGGAGTTCGTCAACCGGCTCAACACCGCTGGCAACCAGATGGTGGAGTTGCAAACGGGCGTGGTGTCGGACGTGGGCGTGTCCGTGACCACCATCAACAAGCTGACCGCGCAGATCGCCAGCGTCAACGACGCCGTGGCCCGCTACCAAGGCTCCGGCCACACCCCCAACGACTTGCTGGACAAACGCGACGAGCTGGTCCGTCAGCTCAACGAGCAGGTGCAGGTGAGCACCGTCAACGCCGAAGACGGCTCGCTCAACGTGTTCATGTCCGGCGGGCAATTGCTGGTGCTGGGCAGCCGCTCGGAAACGCTCAGCGCCGTGCGAGACCCGAGCAACGGCGCCCTGGCCCGCGTGGCGCTCAACACCAATGGTTCCACCCGCATCCTGGACAGCGGGCAGATCATGGGCGGCGCCCTGAGCGGCTTGCTGAAGTTCCAGGACCAGGACCTGGTGCCCCTGCAAGCCCAGGTGGACAGCTTTGCGAGCACCGTGGCCAACGCCGTCAACGCTCAACAGCAGCTGGGCTACAACATCAACGCCCCGACCTTGGCCCCGCCGGCCATCTTTGCCAACACGCAAAGCGCCGTCACCATCAAGCTGGCGTTGAGCAACACCACGGACCTGGCTGCCGCGTCACCACTGACGACCGCCGTGCCCGCCAGCAACAGTGGCACCGTGGCCGTGGACGCCCTGACCATGACCAACATCTACGCCACTTCCGGCGAGCAAGCCACCATGCCGGTGCAGCTCAAGTTCACGGACGTGGCGGGCACCATGAGCTACTACTTCGAGGACTCGGCAGGCAACTTGTCGGCCACCCAGGCCTGGGCCGGCACGGGCACCCCGTTGAACTACCTCTCGCCCACCAACCCGACCGCTTCGCCCGCCTTGTTCTCGGTCACGCTCAGTGGCGTGCCCCGCACGGGCGACGTGATCGACATCACCCCCACCACCTTCCCCAAGGCCAACAACGGCAACGCCATGGCCATGCTCAACCTGCGGGACGCGAACATCGCCTCGCTCGACGGTGGCGCCACCTTGTCCACGGCCACCAACACCTATTCGCAAATGATCGGCAACCTGGGGGTGATGGTGCAAGACGGCAAGACGTCGGCGTCCATCTCCGCCACGTTGCAGACCAACGCCGAGTCCACCCTGGCCAGCACGGCGGGCGTCAACCTCGACGAAGAAGCCGCCCGGCTCATCCAGTTCCAGCAGGCATACCAGGCGTCGGCCAAGGTGCTGCAAATCGCTCAGTCCTTGTTTGACAACCTGCTGCAGATCGCACGCGGTTGAGGAGTTAGTCCATGCGCATCGCCACCGCCCACGCCTACGACGCCACGATCGCCGAGTTGCAGCGTCGCCAGCAGGACTTGTCCACCTCGCAGAAGCAGCTCACGTCGGGCAAGCGTGTGGTCAACGCCAGCGACGACCCGACCAACGCCGCCCGTGCCGAGCGGGCCTTGGCCGCCATGGCGCGGGCCGATGCGAACCAGCGCACCCTGGACGCCTCGCGCAACGTGATGAACCTCGCTTCATCGTCCCTGACCAACGCCACCGAGCTGCTGCAAACCGCGCGCGAAACCCTGGCGGCGGCAGGCAACGCCAGCTACTCCAGCGCCGACCGCAAGAGCCTGGCCGTCAAGCTGCAAGACATCCGTGACCAGCTGCTGTCCGTGGCCAACACCCCGGACGGCGGCGGGGGCTACATCTACGGGGGCCAGGGCTCGTCCAGCCCGCCCTTCATCGACACGGGCAACGGCGTGGTCTACCAAGGGCAAGGGGGTGAACAGCTGGCCAGCAGCGGCCAACGCCTGAACCTCACCCTGGACGGCCAGCGCATCTGGCTCTCAGGCAAGGCGGGCAACGGCGTGTTCAACACCAATGGCATCGTGGCGGGCAACTCGGGCAACGCCTGGATCACCTCCGGCTCCGTCACCGCCCCGGCCTCGGTGCCCTACCCCAGCGCGGGCGGCACCTCGCACACCTACCAGCTGGTCTTCCACAACAACGCGGGCACCATCACCTACGACGTGCTGGAAGACAACAACGCCGCCAGCCCGCTGTCCACCGGCAACGCCTACAAAGACGGCGCGGCCATCGACATCACCGGCAAGGGCATGCAGGTGGCCGTCAAGGGCTACCCCTCTGAAGGCGACACCTTCCAGATCGACGAGTCCCGCAACAACCTCAACATTTTCTCGGTGCTGGACAACGCCATTTCGGTGTTGAAGTCGGCGCCCGCAGAAGGCGAAGCCTCGCAGGCCGTGAACACCGGCCTCGTCAACGTCGACGCCTCGCTCGCCAGCATCCAGGCCGCGCAATCGGTGGTGGGCGAAGAGCTCAACCGCATGGACGGCATGGAATCACGCAACCAGGACGCCAAGCTGGCCGCCCAGACCGACAAGTCCAACGCGGAAGACCTCGACATGGTCAAGGCCTTGTCTGAATTCAAAAACCAGGACACCGGCTACTCGGCCGCACTTCAAAGCTACGCCATGGTTCAGAAGCTGTCCCTGTTCAACTACATCAGCGGTTAAGTCCACGACATCATGAGCCACCCCATCCTGAGCCAGATCGCGCTGGCCTACTGCCCGGTGATCGACCGCAACCGCACGGTCACCGCCACGCGCCTCACCGTGTTCCCGCAACACGCCGACGCCAGTCTGGACGCCAACCAGTTGCTGCAAGCCCTGGCCGACACCTGGCCCGTGGGCGGCCCGCAGCTGTGGATGAAGGTCGCGCAGGAAAGCCTGCTGGTGGCCGTCATGCAAAGCCAGCCCAGCAGCCACATCGCCATCGAAGTGCCCGCCTTCATGGCGATGCAGCCGCAATATGGCGACGTCCTCAGCACCTTGCACGCCAACGGCAACCCATTGCTGCTCAACGGCCGCCCCTTGAGCGACTTGCCCAAGGCGCTGTTGCCGGCGTTCGGGCACGCCATCATCGACTTGTCTGACGACCACCGCCTCGACGAATCCTCCGGCGGCGCCGGTGTCGGCCAGTCCGGCACCCCGCGTCAGATCGGCTTCGTGCAAAGCGGCGTGCGCAGCGTGGCCGACATGGAAACCAGCTTCCGCCGGGGCGCCACTGCCGTCTTGGGCTGGCCCATCGACGACGCCATCAAGGTGGGCAACAAGCCCGCCGACCAGCCCGCGCTGCAAGTCATCGTGCTGCTGATCGACCAGCTGCACCGCCAGGAAGACATCGAGGTGCTGGAGAACACGCTCAAGCGTGACCCGCCCCTGGCCTACAAGCTGATGCGCTACATCAACTCGCCCGCCTTCGGGCTGTCGGTCGAGATCAGCTCCTTCCGGCACGCCATCATGATTCTGGGCTACCAGCGCCTCAAGCGCTGGCTGGCGCTGCTGCTGGCCACCGCCAGCAAAGACCCCAACATGCGCCCCGTGATGTTCGCCGCCGTGCGCCGAGGCCTGCTCATGGAAGAGCTGGCCAAGCTCAGCGGCAGCGAAGAGATGCGCAACGAGCTCTTCATCTGCGGCGTGTTCTCGCTGCTGGACCGCATGTTCCAGCAGCCCTTTTCCGAGCTGCTCAAGACCATCCCGGTGCCCGAAAGCGTGTACCAGGCGCTGGTCGACCACGACGGCCCTTACGCGCCTTATTTCCGCCTCGTGGAAGCCATCGAAGGCCAAAGCGCTTTCGAGATACGGGATGCGCTCGAGCCGCTGATGATCACCATGGGCGACGTGAACGCCTGCCTGCTCCAGGCCTTGAGCAATGCGGCACAACTCGACTGAAAACCCCTTGCTCGGGCGGCCCTCAAGCTGAGGGTTTGCCCTTGAGATCCAGGGGCGTGGCCGCTATCCTGCGGACCATCATGAATGCGCTCGCTCCCTTGATCGGTGTCCTGGTCCTGTCCATCGTGCTGGTGACGAATTTCTTTCGTGCCGCATGGCGCCTGGGCATCCTGCGCGCCTTCGGCAGGCGCTGTCACCTGCGCTGGCGGGCCCTGGCGGCCGGCAGCCTGGCCGCCTGCCTGCCCATCGTGGGCGCCCTGCTCGCCCTCACCCTGATCCCGGCAGACAACGGCGTGGACCTCGCTGGCGAAGCAGGCGTGTTGGCCTTCGAGCTGGCGCTGGCCGGCTTCGTGATGCACCTGCTCAACGACCACCTCGTCGATTGGGGTCGCGCGCCAGCCGCAGCCTGAGCGCCTGACCCGCCCTGCGGCTACCATGCCGCATGAGCACCGACACGTCGCCCCCCTCCGCCCAACAGCCCTACGCCGACCTCACGCCCGAGCACGCGCTCGACATCCTGGAAGCGCTGGGCCTGAGGGTGGACGGCCGCCTGCTGCAACTCAACTCTTACGAAAACCGCGTCTTCCAGGTCGGCCTGGATGATGGCGGCCTGGTCATCGCCAAGTTCTACCGCCCCGGCCGCTGGCAAGACGCCCAGATCCTCGAAGAACACGCCTTCGCGCTGGACCTGTCCAAGGCCGAAGTGCCTGCGGTGCCGCCGCTCACGCTCAGCTTGCCCGAATCACCCTGGCGCACCGTGACACCCGGCCCCAGCCTGTTGGGCTCGCCCGCCACGCTCGGGCTGGCTGGTGGTCACCGCGTGGCCATCAGCCCGCGCAAAGGCGGCCGCCCCCCCGAGCTCGAAGACCCGGACGTGTTGCGCTGGATCGGCCGCTTTCTGGCGCGACTGCACCAAGTGGGCGACCGCCGCCGCTTCACCCACCGCACCACGCTCAACGTGGCCAACACCGGCCGCGCCGCACGCCAGGCCCTGGCCAAGAGCGACCTGCTCTCGCCCGACGTGGCCACCCGCTGGCTGGACCTGGCCGACCAGGCGTTGAACCTGTGCGAAGAGCTGTACGCCCGCGTGCCCCAATTGCGCCTGCGCCGCATCCATGGCGACTGCCACCCGGGCAACATCTTGTGGACACCGGAGGGCCCCCACTTCGTGGACCTCGACGACGCCTGCATGGGCCCCGCCGTGCAAGACCTGTGGATGCTGGTCAGCGGCGACCCGCGCGAGCGCCAGGTCCAGCTGCACGCCTTGCTCGACGGCTACGAGGCCATCGCCGACTTCGACTGGCACGAACTCGCACTCATCGAAGCCCTGCGCACGCTGCGCATCATCCACCACAGCCACTGGCTGGCCCGCCGCTGGGACGACCCGGCCTTCCCCGCCGCCTTCCCCTGGTTTGGCGAGCCCACCTACTGGCAAGGCCAGTGCGGCCTGCTGATGCAACAGATCGAAGCCATGCGCGAACAGCTGTCGCCCCAGCCCCTGGACGACGACGACCGCTGGGGCTGACGCCCGGGCCGGCGGCCAACACCCGCAAGCCCGCCAAGGCCTGGCCCTTGGGATTACGATGTCATGGCCGCCCTTCGGATGGCGGTGCCGCGTGACCAACCAGACAGGCCCAACCATGAGCGACTTCCCCGCCGACATCTACACCGAACCCCAAGCCGACGTCGACACCCTGGCCAACCTCGGCCCCCTGCGCCCGCTGGCCGGCGTCTGGCAAGGCACGCGCGGCCTCGACGTCAAGCCCAAGGCCGAAGGTGCGAAGAAGCAGGCCTACGTCGAGCGCATCGAGCTGCAACCCATCGATCCCCAAACCAACGGCCCGCAGCTCCTCTACGGGCTGCGCTACCACACCCACGTCACCAAGCCCGACCAGGTCAAGACCTACCACGACCAAGTCGGCTACTGGCTGTGGGAGCCGGCCACCGGCACCGTGATCCACACCCTGGTCATCCCGCGAGGCCAGACCGTCATGGCCGTCGGCCAGGCCGCCCCCGACGCCAAGACCTTTGAACTCGTGGCCACCCACGGCAGCACACAGTTCGGCATCTGCGCCACGCCCTTCCTGGAACACGCCTTCAAGACGGTCGAGTTCCGCATCCAGGTCACCGTCCACGACGACGGCACCTGGAGCTACGACGAAGACACCGTGTTGCAGATCCAGGGCCAGACAGAGCTGTTCCACCACCGCGACCGCAACACGCTCACCAAGGTGGCCGAGCCCACCCCCAACCCCCTGGCCCGCCAAGGCTGAGCCATGCTCACCTTCTACGACTGCCGCACCGCCCCCAGCCCACGCCGAGCCCGCATCCTGCTGGCTGAAAAAGGCCTGAGCGTGGACACCGTGCAAGTGGACTTGGCCCGGGGCGAACAACTCGGCGCAGCCTACCGGGCCATCAACCCGCAATGCACGGTGCCGGCCCTGAAGCTGGCCGATGGCACCGTGTTGCCCGACAACGCCGCCATCTGGGCCTGGGCCGAAGCCGGTCAACCCGAGCCGCCGCTGCTGGGCCGCACCCCGGTGGACAAGGCCCAGGTGGCCAGCTGGAACGCGCGCATCGAATGGGAAGGCCTGCAGGCCATCGCCGAGTGCTTCCGCAACACCAGCCCGGCCATGAAAGACCGCGCCCTCACCGGCGCCACCAACGTGGCCCAGATCCCGGCCCTGGCGGAGCGGGGCCGCGAACGCGCGCTGCGCTTCTTTGACGAGCTCAACGCCCACCTGGCTGATCGCCGCTTCGTGGCCTGTGACCACTTCACCCTGGCCGACATCACCGCCGCGGTGGCGCTGGACTTCGCTCGCATCATCCAGTTCAAGCCGGGCGAAGCCCAACCCCACCTGCTGCGCTGGCGCACCGACCTGGCCAGCCGCCCCAGCCTTTCGCTGTGAGCCCCCATGATCGACCTCTACACCGCCTCCACCCCCAACGGCCACAAGGTCTCCGTCGCCCTCGAAGAGTTGGGCTTGCCTTACACCGTGCACCCCATTGACCTCGCGGCCAAGGTGCAAAAGGAAGACTGGTTCCTGGCGCTCAACCCCAATGGCCGCATCCCGGTCATCGTCGACCGCGAAGCGCAAGACTTCGCCGTGTTCGAGTCGGGCGCCATCCTGGTCTACCTCGCCGAAAAGACCGGGCGACTGCTGCCAGCCGACCCTCAGGGCCGCTCACGCGTCCTGCAGTGGCTCATGTTCCAGATGGGGGGCGTCGGCCCCATGATGGGCCAGGCCAATGTGTTCTACCGCTACTTCCCCGAGAAGATCCAGCCGGCCATCGACCGCTACCAAAACGAGTCGCGGCGGCTGTTCGAAGTGCTGGAGCGCCGCCTGAGCGAACACGAATGGCTGGCCGACGACTACTCCATCGCCGACATCGCCAACTGGTGCTGGGTGCGCACGCACGACTGGTCCGGCGTGTCGGTCGACGGCTTGCCCGGGGTGCAGCGCTGGCTCGCCGCCATGAAGGCGCGCCCGGCCTGCCAACGAGGCATCGCCGTGCCCGCCAAGGTCGAGCGTCTCAACGACGAAGACAAAGACAAGTTCATCGCGCAAGCCCAGACCATGGTGCAACGCTGACGGCCAGCCGCCCCCGGCTTGCGGGGCCCTGGCTTGAACGCGCCGGCCCCAGCCTCACCTGAGCCCGATGCAAGATTTTTTGCCCCTGCTGGCCCTGCTGCTGGTGACCGCCGTGTTGGTGGGCTGGTTTGCCGGCCAGCCTCGCCTGGCCGCCTGGCTGCGCAGCCGACAACGCGCCGAGCCCTTCCCGGCAGAGTGGCGCCGCATCCTGCGCCGCCGCGTGCCCTTGCTGTCGCGCATGCCGGCCGACCTGCAGCTCCAGCTCAAAAAGCACATCCAGGTCTTCCTGGCTGAAAAGACCTTCATCGGTTGTCAGGGCCAGGCCATCACCGACGAAGTGCGCGTGACCATCGCCGCCCAGGCCTGCCTGCTGCTGCTCAACCGCCCCACTGATTACTTCCCCAACACCCGCCAGATCCTGGTCTACCCAGGTGCCTTCGAGGTCGAACACCAACACGTCGACGATGCGGGCGTGGTCCACACCGAGCGCTCCGAGCGCGCGGGCGAAAGCTGGGACCGGGGCCAGGTCATGCTCTCGTGGGACGACGTGCGACGGGGCGCGGCTGTGCCGCACGACGGCTGGAACGTGGTGATCCACGAGTTCGCCCACCAACTTGACAGCGAAACCGGCCTGACCAATGGCGCCCCCGACCTGGGCTCTGCCCAGCAATACGCACGCTGGTCTGGCGTCATGCAGCGCCACTTCGACGCCTTGCAAGCGGCATTGCAACGCCACGAAGACACCTTCCTTGACCCCTACGCCGCCACGGCGCCCGCCGAGTTCTTCGCGGTGATCAGCGAAACCTTCTTCGAAACCCCGGTGGGCCTGAAGCAAGCCCACCCGCACCTCTACGCCGAGCTGCGCGCCTTCTACCAGGTGGACCCGGCCAGCTGGTGAGCCTGGTCTTGCGGCAGCCCCAAAAGGCCCAGGGCAACGGATAATCGCGGCTTTGTACCCCACCACTGTTGCCGCCCATGTTCGACTTCGCCGCCATCGATTGGTCTGCCATCCTCAAAATCGTCGGGATCGACATCATGCTGGGCGTGGACAACGCCATCGTGATCGCCCTCGCCTGCAACAGCCTGCCCGTGGAGATGCGCAAGCGGGCCGTCATGCTGGGCACGGCAGGTGCCGTGGGCCTGCGCGCCATCTTGCTGGTGTTCGCCGGCCTGCTCATGGGGCTGACCTGGGTGAAGCTCATCGCTGGTGCTTACCTGCTGTTCATCGGCTATTCGCTCTTGATGAGCAGCGAAGACGAACACCAGATCCAATCGGCCAGCCACATCTGGGGCGCCGTCAAGACCATCATCATCGCGGACTTCATGATGAGCCTGGACAACGTGCTGGCCGTGGTCGGGGCCTCGCAATCGGCTGGTGAACACAGCACCGCTTACGCCATCGCCGGCATCGTGTTGAGCATCCCCATCATCATCTTTGGTGCCCAGGGCATCATGAAGCTGATGGACCGCTTCCCCATCATCATCTGGCTGGGGGCCGGCCTGCTGGGCTGGGTGGGCGCCGAAATGATGATCACCGACCCGGTGCTCGCCCATTACATCGAGCGCGTGCACGCCACGCTGGGCGACGTCACCCACCTGGCCTACAAGGTGGCGGGCTTCTCGGCCGTGGTGATGGCCGTGCTGGCCGCGCGGCACTTCAAGCCCACCAAGGCCGAAGCCTGAAGCGGATTCCCCCCGAGACGCGGTGTGACATGCACGCAAACACTTAAGGGTTACCACTGACCTCTGTTATAGTGCAGACATTGTCTCCTCGTCTCGCAAGAGATTTGAGCCCACCCGGCCCTGGCCTGGTGGGCTTTTTTTCGCCCCTTGAACGCCCCAGCCGCCGCACCCAGCCGCCGCACCTGGGCCTGCCTAGAATGGGGCCATTCCACCGCGCCCCCAACCCATGCACGTCCACATCGCTGGCTCAGGCAAGCTGGCCCAGGAACTCCTGGCCCGCCTGCCCTCTCCCACAGACCGCCCCGCTGACGCCATCTCGCCTTGGCCGGCCACTGGCGAAGCGCCTTGCATCGTCGTGCATGCAGGCTCCGGCCGCGAGCTGGACGCCATCGTCGACCACTGCCGGCGCACGGGTTCGGTGTTGCTGGAGCTGTCCACGGGCTCGAGCCTGGGCGACACCCCTCAGGGCTTCCCGGTGGTCCTGTGCCCGAACACCAACATCCTCATGCTCAAGTTCATGGCCATGTTGGCGCGCTCGGGCGGCCTGTTCCAAGGGCTGAACATCACCCTGACCGAATCCCACCAGGCGGGCAAGATGTCGGTGCCGGGCACGGCGGTGGCGCTGGCTCAGGCCCTGGGCCTGCCCGATTCGGCCATCCAGTCGGTCCGCGAGCCTGCGGTGCAGCAAGCCGAGCTGGGCATCCCCCCGGAAGCCCTGGCCCGCCACGCCTTCCACCGCATCGACATCGCCGATGAGGCTTGCGCCATTCGCCTGGAAACCCGCGTGGTGGGCAACGCCCCCTACGCAGACGGCGTGCGCCAGATCATCGCCGCGGTGCGTCGCCAGCCGCTGGCGCCGCGTTGCTACGCCATCAACGAGTTCATTGAGCTTGGGTGGTTGTGAGTTTGAAATGGTTCTTGAGGCGATCAACCGTGTGCCGCCACTTGGGTGTGGTGGGCTGACACACCGTGTTTTGGTTGCCGAACAAGCCCAGTTCATTGAAGGCCAGCGGTGCAGGCACGGCATGGCGCCACTTCACGCGCACAAAGTGCTCGGCCAGCTCGGGGTCTGCCGACTGGGCAACAAAGCCAGGCCCCCAAGGCAACACCGACACAGCAGGCTGATCACCTGCTTCGGTTGGCACCTTGAAGCTGTTGGCAGGCTCTGCGCCCTGTGTGACCTCGCCCACGCCCACATAACCACGCCCCGGGATGTTGACCCACACCCGATCGCCCGGCGAGAGTAGCTTGAGCGTGCGGGTGTACCAGGTGCCACCGCCCGCGCTGATGAAGCCATAGGTGCGGGCGTCGTCCCAATGGCGGTCAGGCCCATCGCCGAAAGACACATAGAACTCACCGTTCCAGGGCTCCTTGTCGGCCTTGCCGGTGGCACCCTGTGCGGCATTGGCCTGCGTTTCGCCCGGGTCCAGCAGCCAGGCACGGCTGAGCAGTTGCTGGCCGGCATGCTCGAACACCTGGAAAAAGAGCACGTTGATGGCAATGTCTCGCTCGTTCAGGTACTGCACGATGCGCTCGGTGGACGCGTCCAGCTCGGCCGCCACGATGATGATCTGGTGGGTTTGGTTCAGCGTGTCTTCGTTCAAGGGGGCGCGAAAACGCTGCTGAAAATCCGCCTCCAGGTTTTGGTCGGGCTTGAAGCGCGCATAGATCTGCTTGATGCGTTCGGCATCCAGCCCAGCCACCCATGAGGCGTAGTCCAAGGCTTGCGCCACGATCTCACGCGGCGTGCGGTCGCGCTTGAGTTCAACCAGCACCAGCGAGCCATCGGGGGCGATGGCCAGCAGGTCGATGCGGCCACCAAAGCTGGTCACCTCTTGCCGGCCGATCAGCATCCACTCTGGCGAGAGGATGCGCGGGTCACGCACGATCATGTCTTCCAGCAAGGCTTCGCTGGCGAGCTTGCTGAGGGTCAGGGGCGCGGGTTGTGGGCCGACTTGCCAGATGGCGTGCTGGATGGGCATGGGGCGCTCCTAAGCCACAGCTTGCTCGACGAGCACGGTGGCGAGTTGGGCGTGTTGTTGGCGGGCCTCGGCCAGTTGGGCTTTGAGCTGATCGCAAAGGGCCATCAGTTCATCGACTTTGGCGACGATGCGGTGTTGCTCAACAATTGGAGGAAGTGGAACGGGCAGGTCCTTGATATTTTGCAGATTCAGCCCTGGCTTTGCTCCGTAGCTGCTGGCTAAAAGCAATGCTCTGCCACCGTAAGAATTGATCAGCCAGCGATGGAGGTACTGGCCGACTCGCGCATCTTTGAGCCGTACCAATGCGACGTGCTGACTGACATAGGCGTCATAGATGTCTTCGGTGATGTGTGCGGCCTTGCCGACGTTAGCGCCTGTAATGGTGATGAGCAAGTCACCTTTGGCCACCAATGTCCGCGCACCTTCGGCAGAGGGTGGCAATTGAACAAAGGCTTTGTTGTCGAACTCAAGCTTGTCGGCCTTGATGTCCTGCGACCGTATGAATACTGAGCCTGAATCGGCGTAGTACTCCTTCCAGCCGCGTGACCCACTCGTCACCAAGTCGCATATCGCACCAAGCCTGACCCATTGCCAATGCGGTTGCAAGCCAAAAGGTGCGTCTTCAGTAGCCAACGGGGGCAAGTTGGCAATCGGCGGATCAGCGGCGACGCCGCAATCAGCGAGCTTACCCATCACGGCCAACTGCAACACCGTCTGCTTGAGCGCATCGATGCTGGACTCGGTGGTGAAGAGGGTGTGGAAGTGCTCGGACAGGCGTTGCCAGCTGGCGCGGAAGTCAGCGGCGTCGGTGGCCTGGGTGAGGCTGTCCAGCAGGGCTTGCACGAGCTGGGCGTGGTCCGCTTCGGCATCGGCCTGATCGGCTTCCAGCCGGTCGCACAGGGCCATCAGTTCATCGACTTTGGCGATGATGCGGTGTTGCTTTGCGAGCGGAGGCAGTGGAACCGCTAGTGATCCAATGTGGCCTTGATTGACAGTCTTCTGCCCAGCGGTACTGACAAACAGCCCCCGGATTGATGCACGAGTTGACGAGCAATCACCAATCAATTTCAGGAAGCGAGGCTCGACGCGTTCCCGATCCAATCGCAAGCGGATGAAGTGATCGCAGTGCAATGCCCCCCCCGACTCTCGATGGACAATGAAACGCCCTACCAAGTCTGCGCTGCCATTTACGCGAATGACGAGCATGTCGCCATCAACGAGCAGATACTTCTCGATGATCTCCGCATCTAGCACCAATGTGCGCAGATCTTCCAAGCTGATCTCGCCAGACTTGATGTCCGCGAGTCGAAGGACCGCAACTGCTCGCCCATTTGCCGCGCCACGGCTCGATACACCGTTTTGAAAGGATGTGACGATGTCGGACAACTGAGCCTGTGGCCAGTCATCAGTGCTCCCTTGCGGGATTAACTTGCCCGATACAGCGAGGTCTACGATAAGTTGCCGAAACCGCATAATCCCATCAGGCGCGTCAGACAGCAACGGCAGGTGCTTTGTCACCAGCGCCGTCATGCGTCACGCTCCAGCGCCTCGGCCAGCGCGGTCTTCAACTGCTCGCGCAATTGGGCAATGCTGTCTTGCTTCTTCGCATACGCCGCCAGCAGCTCATCCGGGTCATGGCTCACCTGCTCGCCCACATGCGGGTTCTTGCAGTCCAGGTTCCAGTTGCGGGCCTTGATCTCGTCCAGGCTCACCTTCCAGGCAAACTCGTTGCCCTGTCGGCCGGCAAAGCCGTCGGCCTCGCTGCCCCACCAGGCTTCTTCCACCTTGAACTCTTCCACGCGCATGGGCCGCGTCTTGCTGTAGTTCTTCACGCCTGCCGGGTATGGGTGCTCGTAGAACCACACCTCGCGCGTGGGGCGGCCTTTGGTGAAAAACAGCAGGTTGGTCTTGATGCCGGTGTAGGGGTTGAACACGCCATTGGGCAGGCGCACCACGGTGTGCAGGTCGCACTCGGTCAGCAGCTTTTCCTTGATGCGGCTTTTGATGCCTTCACCAAACAAGAAGCCATCGGGCAGCACCACGGCGGCACGGCCGCCATCTTTGAGCAGGTGCATGATCAGCACCAAGAACAAGTCCGCCGTTTCACGGGTGCGAAAGGCAGCGGGGAAGTTGGTCTCGATGCCATCTTCTTCCATGCCACCAAAGGGCGGGTTGGCCACGATGCAGTCCACCCGGTCTTTGGGGCCCCAGCTGATCAGGGGGCGCGCCAGGGTGTTGTCGTGCCTGATCTGGCTGGGCACTTCAATGCCGTGCAGGATCATGTTGGTGGTGGCCAGCAGGTGGGGCAGCGGCTTTTTCTCCACCCCGTGGATGCTGGCCTGCAGCGCCTGCTCGTCTTCAGGCGTCTTCACGAAGTGCTTGCGCTTGTGCTCGATGGCGCAGGTCAGAAAGCCGCCTGTGCCGCAAGCCGGGTCCATCACCTTCTCGTGCAGTTGCGGGTTCACCATGCGCACCATGAACTCGGTCACTGGGCGGGGGGTGTAAAACTCGCCTGCGTTGCCCGCGTTCTGCAGGTCGCGCAGCAGTTGCTCGTACATGTCGCCAAAGGCGTGGCGCTCTTTGGCCTTGTTGAAGTCCACGCTCTCCTGGATCTTGTTGATCACCTGACGGATCAACTGGCCCGACTTCATGTAGTTGTAGGCGTCTTCAAAAACATTGCGCACCACATAGGCCGCAGGCTTGCTGGCATCGGCGGGCAGGTTCTGCAGGCCCGGAAACAGCTCGTTGTCGATGAAGCTCTTGAGCTCATCGCCCGTCATGCCTTCCGGGTTGGCGGCCCAATGGCGCCAGCGGTACCCCGCTGGCGCCGAGCGCCCGCACGCTGCAAGCCATCCACGGCATGGCGCTGCATGAACGCGAAAAGCTGGCCGATGACCGCGCAGACAAGACGGCAGACAACCTCAGGGCCGACAAGGAGGCCGAAGCAAAAGCTCAGTACCTCCGTGCCATTGCTGGCAAAGCAGATAAGTACGTTCCAGCATCACAGGGAATCGGGGCGTCAACTGTTGGACGGCTGCCCGAAGTGGACAAGATCCGGCTCAATGGTCTGCAGCGGAACGAAGACCGGATCATGGCGCTCATGGGCAATCCGAACTTCGACCCAAACGCCCCCATGGCCAAGCAGTTGAACATGGATCTGGCTGACACCCGCCAGCAGATTGATGACATGTTGCGGCGCTACGGGAGTGGTTCGCCGCAGGGCGTCAAGTCGCCACTCGGGCTTTTTCCAAGTCAGGGTAGTGACGGGGGAGCGGCAGCGCCGTCAAAGGGGATTGAGGGGAAGGTGGCTGCCAGCTCGCCATTGTCGAGAGGCCTGATGCTTCCTGCGCCACAGCCAAAGGTCACCACAGAGAAGCTGAATGAATTGGCTACGGCGGCTGGAATTACCAGGGTGCCAGGTGTTCGCGGGAACGACAGGTACATCAGGAAGATCGGCGACGGACGCCGGCAGGTAGAGATGAGCAGATCTGAACTGGCCGAGTTTTTGAAAGTGCCCTATTGATGTCCCTGTTGGTTGCTCAGGCCGGTTCCACTTGGCCGCTCGGTCTGGTAGGGGGAAGCCAATGCTCGTGCGATGATGCAGGCGACATCGGGGGGCGCTCCGATCCAAGGATGGCCTTCCAGATGAGCATCACAAAGTTCCTGCCCAGCAAACCTGTGGCGCCATCGGAGACGCTCGCCGCGATGCTCAAGAGTGCAACACCAGCACAGCGCGAGAAGGCCGTGCAGATGGCGGCATCCCTGCTGAACAAGCGGG
>JBEEJT010000357.1:0-21595 GCA_041169085.1 Pseudomonadota bacterium
GGCCAGATCGAGGCGGTGGAACAGCGCTACGGCCCCATCGCCCGCCACATCGTGTCGCTGGCGCTGGCTGGCCAACGTGACGAGGCCATCGCCAGCATGAACAAGGACTGCCGGCCCGCCTTGCATGAGCTGATGGGCGCGGTCGACCATTACCTGGACCTGGTGCAGCAGCGCTCAAACGAGCTGATCGACACGGCCCAGGCCGACTACAGCCTCCAGCGCAACCTGCTGCTGGCCTTGTGCCTGGGCGCCGTGGGCGCGGCCTTGGCCATGGGCTGGCACGTGATGCACAGCCTGCTGGCTTCGCTGGGCGCCGAGCCCGACGAGCTCAAGGCCGCTGCACAACGCGTGGCGCAAGGCGACCTCAACCCGGTGGCGGGCGCCGACGCCGCCCCGCCTCACAGCGTGTTGGCCACGCTGGGCACCATGCAGCGCTCGCTGTCGACGCTGGCGAGCCGCGTGATGCAGGTCAGCGAAACCCTTTCGACCGGCTCGGCGCAGATCGCGGCGGGCAACGCCGACCTCAGCGAGCGCACCGAGCAGCAAGCCCACAACGTGCAGAACACCACCGCGTCGATGGCGGCCATGACGACGTCGGTGCAGCGCAACGCGGACATCGCCCGCGAAGCGGCCCAGCTGGCGGAGGACACCAGCCAGGCCGCGGCACAAGGTGGCGTGCTGGTGCGCCAGGTCATCGACACCATGCAGGAGATCGCCACCAGCTCGCGCAAGGTGACCGACATCATCGGCGTGATCGACGGCATCGCCTTCCAGACCAACATCCTGGCGCTGAACGCTGCGGTCGAAGCCGCAAGGGCGGGCGAGCAAGGGCGGGGCTTTGCGGTGGTGGCCGGCGAGGTGCGCCAGCTGGCGCAACGCAGCGCCCAGGCCGCGCGCGAGATCAAGGAGCTCATCAGCCGCAGCGTCGACAAGGTGGACACGGGCTCCAGCCAGGTCGAGCGCGCAGGCTCGTCCATGGAAGACATCGTTGGCCAGGTCAACAAGGTGGCGGCCCTGATCCACGACATCAGCGCAGCCGTGATCGACCAGACCAACAGCATCGTACTGGTGTCGGACGCCATGGGCCACCTCGACGCGACCACCCAGCAGAACGCCGCCTTGGTGGACCAAAGCGCCGCCGCCGCCGAAAGCCTCAAGCAGCAAGCGGTGGGGCTGACCCAGCTGGTGGGCAGCTTCAAGGTCGACCAGGCGTTCGCCTGAAGCCGCGCACACGCCGGATCGGCGCGTAGCCACCCCTGTTTTGCGCCACAGCCCGTGCAGGCGGTGGCGTGGCGCGCTTCCCTGTCTATCATCAGCGGCCATGAACAACAGCGGCAGTGGCAAGCGGGTGGACTCATGCGCATCACGGTGATCGGCGGGGGCCTGATCGGCACCTCCTGGTGCGCGTTGTTCCTGGCCCATGGCCACGAGGTGGCCTTGTTTGACGTGGCCCCGGGCGTGGCCACGCGGGTGCGCGCCGACTTGCGGCGCATCGCGCCGGTGCTGGCCGAACTGGGCCACGCTTTCGACCCCGACACCGACCGCCTCACGCTGGCCCCGGACCTCGCCAGCGCCGTGCGCCAGGCCGACGTGGTGCAGGAATGCGGCCCCGAGCGTGTGCGCTTCAAGCAAAAGCTGTGGGCCGATGTCGAGCGCCATTGCGGGCCCGCCACCTTGCTGTTGTCGTCGAGCTCGGGCATCCCGGCATCGATGCAGGCGCGTCAGATGCGCACGCCCCAGCGCATGCTCATCGCCCACCCCTTCAACCCGCCCCACCTCATGCCCCTGGTGGAGCTGGTGCCCGGCAAGCACACCCAGGTCGACGCCATGCGCCGCACCAAGGACCTGTTCGACACCATGGGCAAGCGCGTGATCGTGTTGCGCAAGGAGATCCCCGGTTTCGTGGCCAACCGCCTCCAGGCGGCCGTGATCCGCGAAAGCGTGGCCCTGGTGCGCCAGGGCGTGGTCTCGGTCGAAGACCTCGACACGGCCATGACCCAGTCCCTGGGCTTGCGCTGGGCCACGGGGGGGCCCTTCCTGTCGGCCCACCTCGGGGGCGGGCCAGGGGGCATCCGCGCCTTCCTGCACCAGTTCGCCGGGGGCTTGCAGCTGTTGTGGCTGCACATGAAGCTCAGGCCCGTGTTCCTGCACGGCCGCGCCCGTGAAGAGCTGTCGCAAGCCGTGGAACACGCCTTCCAGCGCACGCCCATCGACGAGCTGGCCTCGCAACGCGACCGCCAGCAGGTGGCTGTGCTGCGGGCACTGCACCAGGTCGAACACGGCGAAGGCCGACAAGGTTGAGCCCCCATGTCTTTGGACGCTTGTGTGCCCTCCCGCGCCGACACGCTGGTCATCGGTGGCGGCCTGGCCGGTCTGGTGACCGTGCTGCAACTGCTCGACGCGGGCCGGCCCGTCGTGTGGCTAGACCGCGCGCCACCCGAGCGGCTGGGGGGACTGGCCCTGGAAGCCTTCGGGGGCATGGCGCTGGTGGACACGCCCCTGCAGCGCCTGTCCGGCATCCGCGACAGCGCCGAACTCGCCCTGGCCGACTGGTTGAGCTTCGCCCGCTTCGGGCCCGAAGACGTGTGGCCCCGCCGCTGGGCCGAGCATTACGTGTCGCGCTGTGTGCCCGATGTCTACGCCTGGCTGCGTGGCCATGGCTTGCGATTCTTGCCTGCCGTGCAGTGGGTGGAGCGGGGCCTCATGCGCCCCGGCAACTCGGTGCCGCGCTACCACGTGCTGTGGGGCACCTCGCGCCACATGACCCGCACGCTGCTGCAAGCCGTGCTCGATCACCCCCACCGAGAGCGCCTCACGGTGTGCTGCCGTCAGCGTGTGGACGGCCTGCAGCGCCTGGCGGGCGGCTGGCTGGTCACAGGCGAGCACGAAGGCCTGGCCGAGGGGACGCCCCAGCGCGCAGGGCAACCCTTTGCGGTGGCGGCTGACCGGGTGGTGGTGGCCGCAGGTGGCATCACGGGTGACCTGGACCGGGTGCGCGCCCACTGGCCCGCCGAATGCGGCGCGGCGCCTGCGGCCTTGCTCAACGGCTCCCACCCCGACGCCGACGGCCGGCTGCACGACGCCGTGGCCGGCCAGGGCGGCGTGCTCACCCACCTCGATTGCATGTGGAACTACGCCGCAGGCGTGGACCACCCGCGCCCGCAGTTCGAAGGCCATGGCCTGAGCCTCATCCCCACCCGATCGGCCCTGTGGCTCGACCCACATGGCCGACGCATCGGCCCCGTGCCACTGGTCACCGGGTTCGACACCGCCGACATGGTGGCCACCATTGGGCGCGCCGGCTGGCCCCACACCTGGCAGGTGCTCAACCGGCGCATCGCCGTGCGCGAGCTCGCCGCTTCGGGCGCCGAGCACAACCCCTTGATCCGCGAGCGCCGTGCGCTGGCCTTCGGCTGGCAGATGCTGCGCGGCAACCCCGGGCTGGTCGACGAACTGCTGGCCGGCTGCCCCGATGTGATCGAAGCGCGCAGCCTGCCCGAGCTGGCCCAGCGCATGAACGCGCTGGTGGGCGACTCGGCCATCGACCCCGACACCTTGCACGCCGAAATCGCCCCTTACGACGCGCAGATCGCCCGGGGGCCACGCTTGCACAACGACGACCAGTTGCGCCGCATCGCCCAGTTGCGCGGCTGGCTGGGCGACCGCCTGCGCACCTGTGCCTTCCAGCGCATCCTCGACCCCGACGCCGGCCCGCTGATGGCCATCCGCTGCCGCCTGCTCACCCGCAAGGCCATGGGCGGCATCCAGACCGACCTGCACAGCCGCGTGCTCGACCCGCAAGGCCAGCCCTTGCCCGGCCTGTACGCGGTGGGCGAAGCGGCGGGCTTTGGCGGTGGCGGGGCCAACGGGCGGGGCTCGCTCGAAGGCACCTTCCTCTCCGGGTGCATCCTCACCGCGCAAGCCGCCGGCCGCGACTTGGTGGCCTGAAAACTGGGCCATCATGGGCAGGCCGCTTCACCCTCGCCCTCCACCATGGCCCGTCCCCTCGTCAACATCGAAGACCTGCGCCAGCTGGCCCGCGCCCGCACGCCGCGTCCGTTCTGGAGCTACATCGAAAGCGGCTCGTTCGAGCAGCTCACGCTGGCGGCCAACCGGCGAGACCTCGACGCGCTGCGCCTGCGCCCGAGGGCCCTGGCGGGCGTGGCGAGCCGAGACCCGGGCACCGTCATGCTGGGTCAGCGCCGGCGCCTGCCCGTGGCCCTGGCGCCCACCGGGCTGGCCGGCCAGATCCGGGGCGACGGCGAGATCCATGGCGCCCGCGCCGCTGAAGCCGCAGGCGTGCCCTTCGTGCTCAGCACCGTGTCCACCTGCCCCATGGAAGCCGTGCGGGCCGCCGTGCGCGAGCCGTTCTGGTTCCAGCTCTACGTCATGCGTGACCGGGGCGTGGTGGCCGACCTCCTGCGCCGCGCCCAGGCCACCGGTTGCACCACGCTGGTGTTGACGGTCGATCTCGCCGTGCTGGCGCCCCGGCTGCAAGACGAGCGCTGCGGCATGACGCTGCGCCCTCGGCTCTTCAACGCCCCCAACGTCATCGACTTCGCGCGCAAGCCCGCCTGGCTGTGGCACCGCTTGCGCTCGCCCCACCGCAGCTTCGGCAACCTCGCGCCTTACGCCACCGGGTGCCGCCAGCTCCACGAGGTGAGCGCCTGGGTGTCCGAGCAGCTGGACCCCGGCATGTCCTGGGCCGACCTGAGCTGGGTGCGCGAACGCTGGCCCGGCCAGTTGGTGGTCAAGGGCGTGATCGACCCGCGTGACGCCCGCCAGGCCGTGAGCCTGGGGGCCGACGCCATCGTGGTGTCCAACCACGGCGGTCGCCAGCTCGACGGTGCGCCCTCCAGCATCTCGGCCTTGCCAGCCGTGTGCGAAGCCGTGGGCGACCGCGCCGCTGTGTGGTTCGACGGCGGCGTGCGCAGCGGCACCGACGTGCTCAAGGCCCTGGCCAGCGGCGCCCAGGCGGCCTGGCTGGGCCGCCCGTGGCTCTATGGCCTGGCCGCCGGGGGCGAAGCCGGGGTGAGCCACATGTTGCAGCTCATCGCGCGCGAGCTCGACGTGGCCATGGCCCTGTGCGGCCTGCGCGACCTGAGCCAGGTGGGCGCCGAGCAGCTGTGGCCCCAGGCCTGAACAAACAAGGGGCGCAGCGAAGACAAGGCCGCCCCCGAAGCGCGCGCAGCAGCCCGGGTGTGCGCTACATTCGCGCCCACCGGCCTTGACACAGGAGCGCCCATGCCTACCCCCTCCCTGCCAGACCTGCGCGGCAAGACCGTGGCCGTGACCGGCGCCAGCGGCATGATCGGCGTCTACATCTGCCGCAGCCTGCTGCGTGCCGGCGCCCATGTCGTGGGCGTGGTGCGCAACCCGGCCAAGGCGGCCTTCCTCGCCGACGAAGGCGTCGAGTTCCGCCGCGCCGACCTCACCGACCCGCCTTCGCTGCAACGCGCCTTCGCCGGCTGCGATGCCGTCGTGTCCAACGCCGCCATGTACGTCGTCGTCAAGGCCATGAGCGCCTGGGCCGACCATGAAAAGGCCAACGTCACCGGCACCACCAACGTGATCGAAGCGGCCCACCGGGCCGGCGTCCGGCGCGTGGTCCACATCTCCACCTTCGGCATCTACCGCTGGTCCATCTGGCGCACGCTGAACGAAGACTCGCCCCAACTCGACGGCCGCCGCCGCCAGGGTGGCCCTTACCGCGCCACCAAGCAGCTCAGCGAAGTGCTGGCCTGGGAGCGCGCCAAGGCGCTGGGCGTGGCCCTGACCACGCTGCGGCCGGCCGGGGTGTTTGGCGCGCGCGACCACAACCTGCTGATGCCGGTGCGCCGCCTGCTGCGCCTGCCGGTGCTGCTCTTGCCCAGCATCCGCTTCCCCTTTGTTTATGCGGGCGACGTGGCCGACGGCGTGGTGGGGGCCCTGGCCAACGACGCCAGCATCGGCCAGGCTTACAACGTGTGCGGCACCACGCACCAGTTCGGCCACTTCCTGAAGTCGGTGTCGCAACACTGCGGCCCGCGCCGCCCGGTGCTGGCGCTGCCGTTGCCCACCGGCATCACGGTGAGCAACGCCAAGGCCGAGCGCGACATCGGCTTTCGTTCGCGCCCCCTGCACGAGGCGCTCAGCGAGATCGCCCAGGACAAAGCCCGCACCGCCTGACGCCTTTGACGCCAGGGGTTTGCCCTTAACCCGGCCGGGTGTGGTCATTGCGGGCAACTCGCGGGTCAGCGTGAGCAATGCGCCGTGAGGCCACATGGGGTTTGATGTGGGGCCCGTCAAGGCGGGCGCCTCCCCACCCCACCCCAGGAAGCCCCACGATGAAGCTGCGACACGCCTTCGGTGCCTTCGCCTTGGCCCTCGCCTATGCGGCGTGCAGCCTGGCCTTTCTTTATGCCGCGTCGGTGCACGCGGCCACGGCTTCGCCCCAAGCCGGCACGCCGGCCAACGCCGCGCCCGTGGACCTGGGCGCGCTGGGTGTGGTCGAACAAGAGTTCTTCGTCCAAGGCACCGCCAACAGCTACAGCGCGGCGGGCACCTGGCCCAGCGATGGGCGCTGGGGCGTGGAGATCAAGCAGGCCGGCTTGGCCTACCAGACCCGCATCCTGGCGCGCTACCCGGCAGACGCCGCGCGCTTCAACGGCACGGTGGTGGTCGAGTGGTTCAACGTGACCGGCTTCACCGACCTCGAGATCGATGGCGCCTACATGCGCGAAGAGCTGCTGGCCCAAGGCTACGCCTGGGTGGGCGTGTCGGCCCAGAAGGCGGGCCTCGACGGCATCAAGAAGCTCAACCCCACGCGCTATGCCGGCCTGAACATCGCCCACGACGGCCTGTCGTACGACATCTTCAGCGACGTCGCCCGGCTGTTGCGTCAGCAGCCTCAAGTGGTGTTGGGGGGCTTGCAGCCGCGCCAGCTGCTCGCCGCCGGCCAGTCGCAATCGGCGCTGCGCCTGACCACCTATGTCAACGCCTTTGCCCCGCGCGAGCGGCTCTACGACGCCTTCCTCATCCACTCGCGAGGCGCCTTCCCGGCCGGGCTCCAAGGCCTCATCGGCGGCCCGCTGGTGGCGCGCATCCGCACCGACCTCGACGTGCCTGTCTTCCAGCTCGAAACCGAGTTCGACACCGGCCCGGCGCTGTTCGCCCGCGCCCGCCAGCCCGACACGCCGCTCATCCGCACCTGGGAAGTGGCCGGGGCGGCCCACATCGACCGCTACTTCCTCGACCCGGTCAACGCCCAGATGGGCAGCAGCCAGGGCATGAGCCTCAACTGCGCCAAGCCCTTCAACAACCTGCCGTTCTACCGCGTGGAAAAGGCCGTGCTGCGCCACCTGCAAGCCTGGATGACCCAAGGCAAGGCCCCGCCCACGGCACCGCCGCTGGCCACCACGCGCAGTGGCACCTTCCAGCGCGACGGCGTGGGCAATGCCCTGGGCGGTGTGCGCCTGCCGGAAATCGAGGCGCCCACTGAGCATTACGCGTTGTCCAACAGCCCGAAGTCGGGGGCGTCCAGCGGCAGCGCGAGCGCCAGCGGCCTGGCCAGCCTGGTTGGCCTCATGGGCTGCACCTTCGTGGGGGCCGCGCTCCCGCTGACCGACGCCCAACTGGGCCAGCTCTACGCCAGCCGGGCCGACTACCTGAGCCGCTACCAGCGAGCGGCTGCGGCCGCCGTGGCCGCCGGCCACCTGCTGCCCGAAGACGCGGCCGTCGGCGTGGCCGAAGCTCAGGCTCGTGCGCTCACCCTGGTCTTGCCAGCGCCCTGAGGCCCGCGCGGCCCCGGGCTGGCATCATGGAGGCCCGAGACCTGACCCCCGGCGCAGCCGTCGCGCCGGGCCCCAGCCATGGGCCTGCGTGCCAACGACCTGAAACAAGAAGACGTGCGTGTGCCGGTGCCCGGTGGCGACACGCTGTACATGCGCCGCATCCGCCAGACGCCTGGCGGTGGCGAGCCCGTGCTCATGGTGCACGGCATGATGTCCAACGGCCGCGTGTTCTACAGCGACAGCGGCAAGGGCTTCGGCCCCTACCTGGCCCGCCAGGGCTACGACGTGTTCGTGGCCGACCTGCGTGGCAAGGGCGAAAGCACCCCGCGCATCAGCCCGCGCTCGCGCCACGGCCAGACCGAGATGATCCGCGACGACATCCCCGCGCTGCACGCGGCCATCCGCCAGCTCACCGGCCATCAGGCCGTGCACTGGGTGTCGCATTCGTGGGGCGGGGTGGTGCTCAACAGCGCCTTGCTGCGCCGGCCCGAGCTGATCGCACAGGTGGCCTCGCTGGTGCACTTCGCGGCCAAACGCAGCGTGGCCGTGCGCAACCTCAACAAGGCCATCGAGATCGACCTGATGTGGAACGTGGTGTTGCGCGGGGTGACGCGCTCGGTGGGCTACCTGCCCGCGCGCCAGTTGCGCTTTGGCTCCGACAACGAAACCAACAAGACCCACCGCCAGATCAAGGCCTGGGCCAAGCCTGGCCCCTGGGTGGACAGCGACGACGGCTTCGACTACGCCGCTGCGGCGCAGCGGCTCACGCTGCCGCCCGCGCTGTATTTCGCGGCCCGCAACGACCCGTGTCGTGGCCACACGCAAGACATCTTGCGCTTCCGCGCTGAAAGCGGTGCACACGAGTCACGCGTGCACCTGTTGTCCCGTCGCACCGGCTACCGGCACGACCACGACCACATCAGCCTGCTCACCCACCCCGACGCCGAGCGGGAGCATTTCCCGCTGGCCGTGGCCTGGATGAGGGGCCAACGCGATCAGGTTCAGGACAACTGCTGAGCCTGTGCTCAGTACAGGTGGTAGAGCGTCACGCCCAGGGCCTGAGCCTGGCTGGGCTTGGTGCTGACCAGGCCGTCGGTGGAGCCGGCGGCGGTGGTGCGGCCAAACATCAGGCTGGTGCGCAGGCTGGTGCGCGGTGCGAGTTCCCAGATCACCGAACCGGCCAGGCTGGTGGCGTTGGCGCCCGTCACGGTGCTGCTGGCCATGCTGCGCTCGATGCCTACGTCCAGCGTGGCGGTCACGCCGGGGTTCATCAGCATCCAGCCACCGGCGGACAAAGCCAGCGTGCGGTTGGCGTAGCCCTTGCTGGGCAGGCTGATGCCGGCCGAAGCGTAGGTGCGCACCAGGTCGGTCGTGCGGGCGCTCACGGTGCCCTTCACGCCGTAGACGTTGTACGAGGTGTCGCCGTGGTGGTTCTGGTCGTGGGCCACCGACAGGTCAGTCGTCACGGTGTAGGGGCCGCGGCCTTCCGGCACCAGGGCCAGGCGGGCGAACACCGTGGTGCGGTCCAGGCCGGATTCGCGGCCGTCGAAGCGCACGTTGTTGTTGAACGAGGTGATGGCGTTGCTGCTGCCACCGCTCAACTGGGCGCCCAGCGTCAGCGCGTGGGTGATGCCGTAGCGGGCCGCAGCCGAGACGTCGAGGCCATAGACGTGCATGCTGCCAGGCACACCGTTTGCGCGGAGGTCGCCAGCCATCTTGTAGCCATTGAGGCTCAGGGTGGCGTCCGCCTGGCGCGGGGCCAGCAAGTCGGTGGGGAACAGTTTGTTGTCGGCGTGGGCCAGGCCGCAGATCAGCGTGCCAACCAGCACGGCACACAGGCGGGTCGTGGACATGGGGGTCTCCTCGGAATCGGTGAAGGCAGCGGCGACAGGCCCGGGGCCTGCCCCGCCAAGGCAACCGACGATGATAGCAACCTCGCGCCGCTGCTCTACCTGGGCTGGGCGATGCGTCGACGATCTGTCATGTGAGCTGGGCATACTGGGCGCCAAGGCCACTTCAGTTGGCCGTTTCCTTCTCACTCAGGGGTCGCACATGCGTCAGTCAGCAGGGGTCTTGTCTTGGGGGCGTGTCGCCGTGGCGGTGGCGTGCCTGTTCAGCGGTGCAGGCGCACAGGCGCTCACCATGTCAGACCAGCTTCATGCCTGCACGGGTCAGGTGAGCATCGTCGAGCCGACGCCCGAAGCCCCCTCGCAGCAAGCCCTGGTGTCGTGTGACGGCCAGTTCACCTTGGCCAATGGGGTGTTGACATCTGACCTGCCGGTGCTGATCGAAGGCGTGGCCTCGCTGCGCTTGCAACAGGTCCGCATCTCGGCACCGGCCATCACCTTGCGCTCGGCTGGCGAGATCAACGTGGGTGCCGACACCCAGCTCGACGCCGGGCAGGTGAACTTCGAAACCGTGGGCGGCGCCAGCAACGCCACCCTGACCGTGGCGCCGGGGGTCACGATCGCGGGGCAGTCGTCGGGTTATGAAGTGCGTACCCAGTCGCCCGAAGCCAGCACCATCGCCGTGCCGAAGTTGGACGTGCGCACCGGGGGCACCATCAGCTTGGGTTTGGCAGGCGGCGTGGCCGTGCCAATCGTGGCGGTGGCGGCTTCTGAAGCCGCCAGCGGGGCGGTGGTGTCGGCCACCACCACCGAGGCCGCGACCACGCCGGCCCCCGATGACGCCAAAGGGGGCGGTGGCGCGGTCGACGCCTGGGGCTTGCTGGCGCTCGCTGGCCTGCTGGCCAGCACCGGCTTCAATCGACGACGCTGACGCCCGCCACGAAGGCCACACGGCCGCGCAGCTCTTGCGCGTTCTCGTTGGGTTCGGGGTAGAACCACACCGAGTCGGGCTTCATCTCACCGTTGACGAACAGGCTCAGGTAATGGGCCTGGCCCATCCAGTTGCTGCTGCGGTGGTTGCTGAAAGTCACATACTTTTCATCGAGCGAAGCCCGAGGAAAGTAATGTTCGCCTTCCAGGGTGACGATGTCGTCGCTTTCGGCCACAACGGTGCCGTTGAAGATGGCTTTCATGAGGGGGTCAGGAGTTGTCCGCGCATTGTCGCGCCCTTTGCGCACGAGCGGCGACCACACCGGCCAGGCCCAGCGCCATCAAGGCCCACGAGGCGGGCTCGGGCACGGCGGGCATGATCATGGTGTTCTGCACCACAGCCTGCAACGTGCCGAAGTTGGCTGCCGAATTGGCCAAGAGGCCCTTGCCGAGGCCATTCGAGTCGTAGTCCAAGGCATAGGAGATTTGGTTGAAGGCTTCCACGGTCATCGACAACTTGGACAGCGTGAAGCTCGTCCTCCAATTGAGGCTGCTGTCAACGGTCACATTCGTCGCCACCGTCGAAAAGAGCAGGCCTTGGTAGTCGACCTCGGTGCCTCTGAGCGAGCGACCCACGATGTGGCCATAGACATTGGCGCTGCCATCGAACTGGACCTGGAAGGCCAGATCTTGCAGGGCGAACGCCCCGCCGTTGGCGCCCATGTTCATGTTGGCGGTCTCGTTGGTTGCCGAGAAGCGGATGCCGCCCAACGACTGTACGCCGGTCACTTTCGCGGAGGCCGTGTCATAGACGTACGACTGGGCTTGGGGCGTCAGCACCGGCAAGGTGACGTTCTTGTTGGGGGAGACGAGCGACGGCGTGCTGACCAAGGAAGCGGGCTCCACCGCAGCCCAGGTGATGGCGTTCAAGTTTGCCCATTGGCCCATGGCGTTGCTGCCGGTCCAGGTCATGCTGGCCGCGGCCAGCACCCCCTGAAACGTGGCGCCCACAGGCACCGTGATGGTGCTGGCCTGGGCGGCGGTGGTGGTGACGGCCAGCAACAAGCCAGCAATCCAGAGTCTGGACATGGGTCTTCTCCCGAGTTGGTGATGTGTGGCTATTCTTGTCCCATATTCATGTCAATGTCCATCGGGATGAACTTGAACAACGATTGGCTTTGGCGTGGCTTGAGCCTGTGCGTGATGCTCGCGGCTTGCGAGACGCTGCACGGCATCGCTCGCACCGTGTGGCTGGCGCCGCGTGTGGGCAAGCTGCGCGCCACGCAACTGAGCATCGTGTCGGGCTCGCTGCTGGCCTTCGGGGTGTGCTGGGTGTGGGTGCCGGGCTTTGGCTGGCACGACGCCACCCGCCTGCTGGGGCTGGGCGCTGCGGCCGCCTTGTTCATGGCCAGCTTCGACGTGGCCCTGGCGCACTGGCTGCTGCACCGCCCCTGGCGCCGTGCCTTCGACGACTTGAACCCCGCCACCGGCAACCTGTTGGTGTTCGGGCTGGCGGGGCTGGTTGCCGACCCGTGGCTGGTGATGGCCCTGGGGGCCTCAAGTGGGTGAGTGGGGGGCGTCTGGTGTGTCCGTGCCCACCAGCCCCGCGATCTCCTGCGCCTGCGCTTCCAGCTCGCGCTGCTGCGCCAGGTTGGCTTCCTGCTCGGCCATGCGCCGTTGGAACTCGTCGAGCGGCAACAGCTCGCCGCCCCACAGCACATAGATCTCGTCGCCCTCGCTCAGGGAGTGTTGGCGGTGGGTGATGATGAAGCGGCCACAACCCAGGGCGTTGATCGAGTCCTGCACCTGCTTTTCGGTGCCGAAGTCGAGGTGGCTGGTGTATTCGTCCAGGAACAAGAAGCGTGGCTGCTTGTAGAGCGCGCGCGCCAGCAAGATGCGTTGCTTTTGCCCGCCCGACAGCGTGGCCCCCATGCTGCCCACCAGGGTCTGGTAGCCCATCGGCATGCGGGCGATGTCGTCGTGCACACAGGCCTTCTGCGCGGCGGCCATCACCTTCTCGGGCGTGGCTTCGACGTCGTTCATGGCGATGTTGTCGTAGATGCTGCAGCTGAAGAGCTGGTCGTCCTGGAACACCGTGCCCAGCACCGAGCGGTAGGCCTCGGCGCCCAGACGCTGGATGGGCACGCCGTTGAGCAACACCTCGCCGCTTTCAGGTTGCACCTGCCCGGACAGGATCTTGAGCAGCGTGGACTTGCCGCAGCCTGAGGGGCCCACGATGGCCACGGCCTGGCCGGTGCTCACCTTGAGGTTGAGCTTGTGCAGCACGGGGGCCTCGTCGCTGGCGTAGCGGAAGGTCACGTCGCGCACTTCGATCGTCATCGGCGTGTCGGGGCCGGCGGCCTGCATCTGCTGCAAGGCCTGGGCGGGCGAGGGCGCTTCGGGTTCGGAGAGCACGATGTCGGCCAGGCGGTCGCCTTGCAGGCGCAGCAGCTTGAGGTTGATGAGGCGGTCGATGAACTCGTTGGCGCGCTGCAGGAACTGGCCCTTGTAGGCCAGGAAGGCGACCAGCATGCCGATCGAGAACTGCTCGGCGATGATCATCTGGGCGGCCAGGTAGAGCACCAGGGCTTGTTCCACCGCGCCCACCGTGCCGTTCACGGCCTGGTAGAGCAGGCTGATGCGCTCTTGCTTGACGTGGGCGTTGACCATGGCCGCTTGCTGGTTCATCCAGCCGCCCACGCGCCAGCCCGGCTTGGCGAAGAACTTGATGGCGCTGACGCCGCGCAGGGTCTCGAGCAGGAAGGTCTGCGCCTGGGCGCCCCGCACGATGAGTTCTTCAGCGGCGCGGCGGTAAGGGCCGTACACCGCCAGCCGCACGCTGATGTAGATGGCGGCCACCGCCATCACGATCAAGGCCAGCTTGGGGCTGTACATGAACATCAGGCCCAGCGTGACCAGGCTGACTGCGCCGTCGAGCACGGCTTCGACCAGGTGGGTGGTCAACGTGTCCTGGATGTGGCCGACCGATTCGAAGCGCGAGAGCACGTCGCCCGTGTGGCGCTTGTCGAAGTAGCTCAAGGGCAGCTTGAGCATGTAGCGGAACACGTTGGTGCTGCTGCTGAGCTTCCACGACAGGCTGGTGCCCAGCACGATCCAGCTGCGCAGCAGCCGCGTGGCCAGCGACATCAAGGCCAGCAGGAAGGTCGACAGGCACAGCACCAGCAGCAGCGGGGCGTCGCGGGTCACCACCACGTCGTCCACGATCCACTGGCTGAGCATGGGCATGAGGATGGTGAAGACTTCGAGCACCAGCGACAGCGCCGCCATCTGGCCGAAGGCGCGCCACAGGCCCTTGTGGCCGGCCAGCAGCACCTTCCAGTCGAAAGGCGTCTTGACGGTGGCTTTGACGAAGCTGGGGCCGGGCGACAGCTCCAGCGCCACGCCGGTGAAGTGGGGGCTGGCTTCCTTGAGCGTGAGCGTGCGCTCGCCCACCGCCGGGTCGAGGATGGTGATGCGCTGGTCGTCGGCCTTGGTGAGCACGACGAAGTGGTTCAAGTCCCAGTGCAGCAGGCAAGGCGTCTGCAGCTGAGGCATCTCTTCGAGCTCCAGGCGCAGCGCGCGGTTGGAGAAGCCGCAGGCTTCGGCGATCTCCATGAGGCGGGCCAGGGTGGCGCCACGCGACGAGATCTCGAAGCGGCGACGCAGCGACAGCAGGTCGATGTCCAGGCCGTGGCTGCCGGCCACCATGGCCAGGCAAGCCAGCCCGCATTCGGCCGCTTCGGACTGCAGGATCATGGGCACGCGCTGGCGCGACCACAGGGTGAACAGGTTGTTGGCTTTCATGTGGGGTTCACCTGTTGGGCGTCACAGCCGGCCCGTGAAGGCGAACAGCGGGTCGAACATCCAGCGCAGCAGGCTGCGGCGGTCGATTTCGATGTCGGCCTGCAGCGTGTGGCCGGGGCGCAGCGCGATGGCCGTGCCGTAGGCCTTCACGCTGGGGTCGTCGAGTTGCACGTGCACCAGGAAGACGGCGCGGCGGTCCTGGCCTTGCGGGGTCTGCACGGTCATGGGGGTGTCGCTTTGCGCCACGGTGCGCACCACGCCGTGGTAGAGGCCAAAGCGCTGGTAAGGGAAGGCGTCGTAAGCCAGGCGCACCGATTGGCCGGGGCGGATGAAGCCGATCGCCGTGCTGGGCAGGTAGAGCACGGCTTGCAGCGGCGAGCTGGCCGGCACGATGGACGCGATCGCCGCAGTGGGCGAGACCGTCTGGCCCACGCCCGCAGTGAGGCTGGTGACGGTGCCGTCGACCGGGGACTTGAGCAGCGTGACGCGGCTGCTGCGGCGCTGCACGGTTTTGGATTCGAGGCTGAGCAGGTCGCGGTCGAGGCTGGCCTGGCTGGCGCGGTGTTCGGCGTTGAGGCGGGCGCGGTCGTCGCGCGCCTGGGCCAGGTCGGCTTCGGCGGCGGCCAGCTGGCGTTGCAGGCCTTGCTGGCGGGCGGTCTGGTCGAGCAGCGCCTGGCGCTGTTGCTCGTACTGGAGTTGCGAGACGATCTTGTCGGCCAGCAGCGGCTGCATCTGGTCGAGCAGCTTGCGCGCCGAGCCGATCTGTTCGTGTTGCAGCTTGATCTCGTCGCGCAGCGAGCGCACGTCGCGCTCACCCCGGCTGATGCGCGAGGCCAAGGCGTCGAGCGAAGCCTGGTGGGCCGCGCTGCGGTCTTCCGATTGGGACTTGAGCAGCTGGGCCTGGCCCTGGAGGTTGCTTTCGATCTGGCTGGTGGCGCTGCCGCCTTGGCCACCGCCCGGGGTGGTGTCGGTGTAGCGTTCGTTGCGCAGCTCGGCGATCACTTCGCCCGCCTTCACGGCCTGGCCGTCCTTCACCAGCAAGCGGCTGACCACGGCGGTTTCGGGCGGCATGACCAGGGCCACGCCGTCACGCGGCTGCACCACGCCTTGCACGTGTTCCTTCTTGGTGTACTGGCCGAAGACCAGCACGCCCACCACGCAGGCGGCCAGGGCCACGGCCAGCCAGGTGAAGACGGCGGCGCCCACGGGGCGGATGGTGATGGGGGCGCCGGCGGCCGTGTCGGTCTGGGCGTTGAGCACCTCCTGACGGAAGAGCGCAGACGCTTCTTCGCTGTGGGGCGAGGCGGTGGGGGTGTCTGGGGCGCTCATGGTTTGCGCAAGGGCATGCGTGTGGAGGCGGTTCAGGAGCCCAGGTCGAACTGGGGCATCCAGGGGGCGATGTGGTCGGCGTCGAGCCAGTCGAGCCAGGCCAGGGCGTCGGCGGCGGCCTGCATGGCCGCCACGCGGGCGTTGGCCAGGTTCAGGCGCGCTTCGAACAAGGCTTGCTGGGCGTTGAGCAAGTCGGTGTGGCTGCGCAGGCCTGCTGACCAGGCGCGGGTGACGGCGTCTTGCGTGGCTTGCGCCGTGTCCACGAGGTCGCGCAACCGCGACTGGCGGGATTGGGCCAGGCCCAGGCGCTGGTAGGCCTCGCGCAGCCCGGTGTCGAGCCGGGCGCGGGCCGCGTCTTCGCGTGCTTCGGCGGCGGTGAGCAGGGCGGCGGCTTCGCTTTGGCGCTCCGACTGCACGCCGCCGGTGAACAAGGCCCAGTTGAGCTGCAGGCCCACGGCGCGGGCGCGGATGTCTTGTTGCTCGCTGACGCCTTCGAAGCGCTGGGTCTGGCGGGTGCGGCTGGCGCTGGCCGTGGCGTCCAGCGTGGGCTGCCAGGCTTCGGCGCTGCGGGAGCGGGTGGTGTCGTGGGCGGCCTGCACGCCGGTGCGGGCGTCGAGCAAGGCGGGGTGACGGTCGGCGGCGGCGGTGAGCGCGTCGTCCAGCGGCAGCAGTGCGGGCTGGAACTCGGGCGCGTCGGCCAGGGGGCGCAGGCCCAGGGGCAGGGCCGGGCGGGCGGCGGGGCCGCTCAGGCGTTCGAGCGTCAGGGCGGCGGTGCGCAGCCGGGCGGCGAGTTGGTCGGCCTGGGCCTGGGTCTGGGCCTGGCGGGTGCGCGTCTCCAGCGGGTCGAGCACGGTGCCCAGGCCCGCTTGCAGCCGCTTGTCGTTGATGCGCAGTTGTTCGTCGAGCAGCAACAGGTGGGCGCGAGTGAGGCGCAACTGTTCGGCGGCCTCGGTGGCGTCGAGCCAGGCCTGGCTGAGTTCCTGGGCCAGTGCCACCTGGCGGCTGCGGGCTTGCCAGCGGGCTTGTTCGGCCACGGCGGCCTGGGCGCTGGCGGCGGCACGCTCGGCCGGGCGCCACACGGGCAGCGTGGCCGTGATCGCGGTGGCCGAGCCGGGGGTTTGCGTGTCGGCGCCGTTGTAGCGCTGGTGCTGGCGGCTGGCGCTGGCCTGGGCGTCGAGGCGGGGCATCCAGGCCGACGACCATTGTTGGCGGCTCACGGCCATGCTGGCCTGCGCCTCGGCCTGGGCGGCGCGCAAGTCGGCAGATTGGTCCAGGCGTTGTAGCAAATCGGGCCAGCCGGGGGCGGCGGTGAGGTCACGCCTCTGCGGCTGGCCTGAAGCCGGCTCGTTGACGCTGGCGGCGCTCGGGGCGCGGCCCAAGGTGGTGGCCATGGTGTAGGCCAGGGCCGTGCCATGGGGCCCGGCGCAGCACAGGGCGGCCCCGCAAGCCAGGGCACCCACGGTGTGGCGAGCGAAGAAGGGGGCGGGCGCGAGGGGCTTCACGTTCAGGCGGATGGAGGAGGCCGGCAAATTCTATCGGCCGGGGTCTGGCGCGAGGGGCCAAGAAAGCCCTGGTTTGGTTGGCTGCGCAGCGAATCTGGCGACGAAAAAAAGGGCCGGTCAGGGGAGACCGGCCCAATGCAGTTCAGTGGAGGAGAGGTCATCACTGCAGGACGGTCAGCGCTCTGATCTGAGGTACAGCAGATCGGACCGGAAAGCTGACGCACACAGGCGGCCCTGCTCAAAAGGGCCCCTTGACGGGCACTGGCGAGGGTCGAGGAGAGGGTCTGGACGCTCGCGCGGGTGCAACCAAGAGGCCAGCCAGGCCGCCTGAGGACAATTGTCGCCATGGCGACAATTGGCGCGCAATGCCCAAACAGGTCAGCCTGCTGCCCGGGGCCCCGCTCAGGGGGCAATGCGTGACAGCGGGCCGCTGAACTGCGGTGGCCAGCCCCGGGGCAACCCTTGCGGGCGCGCTGGGCAAAGAAATCCCGACGGGCCGCGAGGGCGCGCCGGGCAAGGACCGAACAGCTCACTGGGCGTTCGCCATGAATGGGGGCACCACGGGCCGAGGGTTGGTGCCGGAACCGGGGTCGGCCCGTGGGCGGGTCATGTCAAGTTCAGATCAGGAACTTGAAGATGGCGGTGCCAGCTTGCACCAGGGGCTTGGCCACGATGGCACCGGCTTGGGCCATGCCGCCCACGAGGGCCATGCCGGCTTGGGCGCCGGTGGTCAGGGTGGCGGTGAGGACGCCAGCACCGGCGACGGTCTTGACTTCTTGGTTTTGCAGTTGACGCATGATGTTTTCCTTGTTGGGAGGTTTTTGGATTCACTGCCTGGCGAATTCATTTCGTTGCGCAGTGACTTCACTTTATGGTCCGTGATTTCGGGCCGTGTTCAGGGTTTCAACGCAATTCTCTGCAAAACCCTCAAACACGCGGCGGGGATATTTCTGATCCCCGGATGGGTGGGGTTAACCGCTTCAATGAAATTGGGGGTAACCGTGTTGGATATACCCGGTGGCAGGGTGCCCCACCCATGCGGTTAACCCATTCAGATCAACACCTTGAACAGGGCGGTGCCCACTTGCACGACCGGCTTGGCGACGATGGCGCCAGCTTGAACCATGCCGCCCAACAAGGCCTTGCCGGCTTGTGCGCCAGTGGTCAGGGTGCCAACGATGAGGCCGGCGCCAGAAACGGTCTTGACTTCTTGGGTTTGCAGAGTGCGCATGATCTATCCTTTGCGGGGGAGGTTTACCGAGTATCTGGCTCGTCGATCTGTGTATTTGTCGTGAGCCAGTGACTTCACTGTATGCCTCGGCCCAATATCCCGGCATCGGGTTCCCACCAGAATATGCGCACGAACATTTGAATGCGGGAAAGGGCGAACCTCATCACCTGATGGGTATATCTGCCGCCGTTTCGCCTGTGGGGGGATTTCAACAGACGCAAGCCGTTTGTATCGGGTTGCTTCCGCGCATGCGTTTTTTGCGAGTTTTCGCCCTCGGGCGTGATGCGCTTCACGATCGGCCCGCTCGGGCCGGCGGGTTAACCGGCCCACCGGGGTGGGGAGGGGGGTACGCGTTTACCCTGCGCAGGCCTGCCGCACCGCCCGCTCCCAATCGGCCATGCGGGCTTGCGCCTGGTCGCGGCCCAGGGTGGGGTAGAAGGTGCGTTCGGCGCGCCACAGCCTGGCGATGTCGCTGGTGCCGCGGTAGACCCCGGTGGCCAGGCCGGCCAGGTAGGCCGCGCCCAGGGCCGTGGTTTCGACCACCTGGGGCCGCACCACGGGGATGCCCAGCAAATCGGCTTGAAACTGCATGAGCAGGTTGTTGACGCAGGCGCCGCCGTCCACGCGCAGCTCGCTCACCGCCTGGCCGCCCGCGGCCACGGCGTCTCGGCTCATGGCTTGCAGCAGGGCCGCGCTTTGGAACGCGATCGATTCGAGCGCCGCCCGCGCGATGTGGGCCACCGTGCTGCCTCGCGTGAGCCCCACGATGGCGCCGCGCGCGTCGCTCTGCCAGTAAGGCGCACCCAGGCCGGTGAAGGCGGGCACGAACACCACGCCGCCCGCGTCGGGCACGCTTTCAGCCAGGGCCTGGACTTCGCCGGCCGCCCGGATGGCGTGCAGGCCGTCGCGCAGCCATTGCACGACCGCCCCGCCAATGAAC
This sequence comes from Pseudomonadota bacterium, assembly GCA_041169085.1. GTDB lineage: Bacteria > Pseudomonadota > Gammaproteobacteria > Burkholderiales > Burkholderiaceae_C > Aquabacterium. The sequence continues at coordinate 19,356 of JBEEJT010000357.1, forward strand.
ACGCTGCCTTCGAGCGCGTAAGCGTGGCGGGCGTCGGGCTGGGCGGCCACGGTGTTGAGCAGGCCGTTGGCCGAGGGCCGCGCCTCCGTGCCCGTGTGCATCAGCATGAAGCAGCCCGTGCCGTAGGTGTTTTTGGCCAGCCCGGGCTCGAAGCCGGCCTGGCCGAACAGGGCGGCTTGCTGGTCGCCCGCCATGCCGCCCACGGGCAGAGCGGGCAAGCCGGGCAAGGCGGTGTGCAGCCCCCAGACTTCGGGCGTGGCTTCGCCATACAGGTGGCTCGACGGCCGCACCTCGGGCAACACGCTGCGGGGGATATTCATCAGCGCCAGCAGCTCGTCGTCCCACTGCTGGGTGTGGATGTTGAACAGCATGGTGCGCGACGCGTTGCTGACGTCGGTGGCGTGCACCCGGCCTTGCGTGAGTTGCCACAGCAGCCAGGTGTCGACGGTGCCGAAGGCCAGCTCGCCACGCTCGGCCGCTTCGCGCGCGCCCTCGACATGCTCCAGCAACCACATCAGCTTGCTGCCCGAGAAGTAGGGGTCGACGACCAGGCCCGTGCGCTCGCGCACCAGGGCTTCCAGCCCTTGCGCACGCCATTGCGCGCACTGCGGCTCGGTGCGTCGGTCTTGCCAGACGATGGCGCGGTGCAGGGGCTGGCCCGTGTCGCGGCGCCACAGCAGCGTGGTTTCGCGCTGGTTGGTGATGCCCACGGCCCGCACCTGGCTGAGCGGGTGGCCCTGGGCGTGGAGCTGGGCCAGGGCTGCGTGGGCGGTGTCGCGCTGGGTGTCCCACAGCTCAAGCGGGTCGTGTTCCACCCAGCCGGGCTGCGGGTAGTGCTGGCGGATTTCGAGCTGCGCACTCGCCAGGATGCGGCCTTGCTCGTCAAAGACGATGCTGCGCGAGCTGGTGGTGCCCTGGTCGAGCGCGAGGATGAACGAGGGGCCGGTGGGGCTGAGGTGATCGGTGCTCATGGCTGCATGATGGCGCGAATGTGGCCGCCTGAAAGGGCAGAACGAGAGGGCCGAACCCCGCGCTTTCTACAATGGCCCCATGAACCCCGAAGACCTGCTCAAGCTGGTGACCACCCGCATGCCCTTTGGCAAGCACGAAGGCACCTTGCTGGCCGACCTGCCCGCCAACTACCTGCACTGGTTTGCGCGCGAGGGTTTCCCCAAGGGCGAGCTGGGCCGGCTGTTGGCCTTGATGTTCGAGATCGACCACAACGGCCTCAAGGGCCTGCTGGTGCCGCTGCGGGTGGGGCGACGCACCTATGTGCCTCTGGCGCGGAAGACTTGACGGCTTTGTCACCTTCTTGCGCGCGAAGATGCGGCCTGGCTCAAGGAGCAAGTGGCCGCCTCAAAGGCCTTGATTTCCAAATCGCGATGGGGGGCAACGTCGTCACGGCATCTTGCAGGTGATGTCGGCGCAACGATGCGATCGCAAGTAGCGTATGGCATCGTGGTCAAACTGCTTTGATGATTCGATGACCGAGCGATTCCATTGATGGACATGCGAGAAATTGTGCTCGCGCTGCCATTTCGCCAACCGCATGCCGCTCGACGCGACGGTCAGGCACATCAACAAAACAAAAGCTCGTTGAGCCAGCTGAGGCAATCCCGCGCGGCCATGAAGGCAAAACACCAACAGCATCAGCGTGGGGAACAGCGAGAACCGCCCTTGAATGCCCGCCTCAATGTCGATGCTGGTGAAAAGCACGAACAGCAAACCGTCAAAAAGCAGAACGGTTGCCAACAGGGTCCGGGCGAGTGCTCTTTGGGGCTGTGCCGTCTGCGTGTCCCTTGCCAGCACCGAAGCGATCGCCAGAGCTACGGTCAACAGGCCAAGGGGCCACACCGCACACAGCAGATCTGACGGGCCTTTGATCAAGTCCATGGCGGCCGAAGCCAGACTTCGCTCGGCGCCGAACAAGCCGTGGAATTCGTGCGAGCCCTCCAATTGGAATGCGTGACGCGTTGCGATCCAGGAAAGGCCTGCCGCGATGAGCGCTGATCCGAGCATCAGCACCTTGCGAACATTGCGCTGAGACCACAGCAGCCAAGCAAAGGGAAGGGCCGAGGCCGTCAGCAAGATCATGCCCATGTTGTGGGTGTTCGCCAGCAGCAAGGCACTGAGCATCAGCATGGCATTGACGCGCAGGTTCACGTGTGAAGTTGCCAGCGACATCAAGGCGCCGATGTATGCCGGAAACACCAAGGCAAACATCGCATCTGAGGAGGGGT
>JBEEJT010000358.1:0-11962 GCA_041169085.1 Pseudomonadota bacterium
TGGGTGCCCTCAAGGGGCATAGAGGTGATGGTCGGCAATATAACGTGCGACACCGGCGGGGACCAGCCCCGGTGTCAGGTCGAGGGGGAATCCCCCGGCGTTCAGGTGGCCACGGATGGCCGTCGACGACACCGCCATGGGCGGCATCGTCAGGATTTGGATGCCCCGCACCGCGGCTTGCGCCACTTCAGGTGACACGGCCGCGGGCGCGTCGCCCCGGCAGGCCACGGCCAGCCCCACGCGCTGCAGCAGCTCGGCCCAGCCCTGCCAGGTGGGCAGGTTGACACATTGATCCTGGCCGATGACCAGCCACCATTGGGCGTCCGGCTCGGCCGCTTGCAAGCTGCGCACCGTGTCCAGCGTGTAGCTGGGGCCCGCGCGCCGCACTTCGATGTCATCCAGGACAAAGCGCGGCTCGTGGGCTGTGGCCAACCCGACCATGGCCAGCCGGTCAGCGGCGGGCGCCAGCTGCCGGGCCTTCTGCCAAGGCTGCCCCACGGGCACCCAGCGCACTTCGTCGAGCGCCAACCTGGCCAGGGCTTCCTCTGCCAGGGCCACATGGGCCAGGTGAACGGGGTCGAAGCTGCCGCCCATCAAACCGATGCGCCGGGGGGCACGGCCAGCGCCAGGCCGGGGCGAGGTGGCAGCAGGCAAAGTCAGATCCAGGCCCGAGCGGGCAGGAAGTCGGTGTAGAGGCGCGCCTCGGGCGTGCCGGCCTCAGGGTGCCAGTCGTAGCGCCACTTCACGATGGGTGGCATCGACATCAGGATGCTTTCGGTGCGGCCACCCGATTGCAGGCCAAACAGCGTGCCCCGGTCCCACACCAGGTTGAACTCGACGTAACGGCCCCGGCGGAAGGCCTGGAAATCGCGCTCGCGCTCGCCATAGGGCGTGTCCTGGCGGCGCTCCAGGATCGGGCGGTAGGCCTCGATGAAGGCGTCGCCCACGGCGCGGATCATGGCAAAGCCACCTTCCATGCCCAGCTCGGAGAAGTCGTCAAAGAAGATGCCGCCAATGCCACGCGCTTCGCCACGGTGCTTCAGGAAGAAGTACTCGTCGCACCAGGTTTTGAAGCGCGGGTACTTGTCGTCGCCAAAGGGCTGCAGGGCCTGCTGGCACACGCGGTGGAAGTGCACCGCGTCTTCTTCGAAGCCATAGCTGGGCGTGAGGTCCATGCCGCCACCGAACCAGGCCACCACGCTGCCGTCGGGCTTGTGGGCCGCGAACATGCGCACGTTCATGTGCACCGTGGGCGCGTAAGGGTTGCGCGGGTGGAACACCAGCGACACGCCCATGGCCTCGAAAGGGCAGCCGGCCAGCTCAGGGCGGTGCTGCGTGGCCGAGGGCGGCATCTGCGGGCCCTTGACGTGCGAGAAGTTGCAGCCGCCGCGCTCCAGCACATGGCCCTCTTCCACCAGGCGCGAGCAGCCGTCGCCTTGCAGGCGCTCGGTGGGCCCACGCACCCAGCTGTCGCTGACGAAGGCCTTGCCGTCCAGGGCCTCGAAGGTCGAGATGATGCGCTCCTGCAAGTCAAGCAGGTAGGCACGAACGGCGGCGGTGTCGAACCCGGTGGTGGCGGTCATGTTGGGCAGGGGCTAAGGTGGTGTCAGCGCGACTTGATGGCGCGCCAGCCGATGTCGCGACGGTACTGCATGCCGTCGAACTGGATGCCGCGCAGGTACTCGTAAGCGCGTTGTTGCGCGATCTTGGCCGAGTCGCCCAGGGCGGTCACGCACAGCACGCGGCCACCGCTGGTGACGGTCTCACCCTTCTCGTTGGTGGTGGTGCCGGCGTGAAACACCATGGCGTCGTCGGCTTCAGCCGGCAGGCCGGTGATGACGTCACCCTTTTTCGGGTCCAGCGGGTAGCCGCCAGCGGCCATCACGACGCCCAACGCAATGCGGCGGTCCCATTGCAGCTCGATCTGGTCGAGCGTGCCGTCGGTGGCGTGCAGCATCACGTCGACCAGGTCGCTCTTCAAGCGCATCATGATCGGCTGGGTTTCGGGGTCGCCCATGCGGGTGTTGAACTCCAGCGTCTTGGGGTTGCCCGCGGCGTCGATCATCAGGCCGGCGTACAGGAAGCCGGTGAAGGGCACGCCGTCGCGCGCCATGCCTTCCAGCGTGGGCTGGATGATCTCTTGCATGGCCTTGGCGTACACGTTGGGCGTGACCACCGGGGCGGGCGAGTAGGCGCCCATGCCGCCGGTGTTCGGGCCCGCATCGTTGTCCAGCAAGCGCTTGTGGTCCTGGCTGGTGGCCATGACGGCCACGTTCTTGCCGTCGGCCATGACGATGAAGCTGGCTTCTTCGCCGGCCAGGAACTCTTCGATCACCACGCGGGCGCCGCCCTCGTTGTGCTGCACACCCAGCTTGTTGTCCAGCAGCATGAAGTCGATGGCCTCATGCGCCTCTTCCAGCGTCATGGCCACGACCACGCCCTTGCCGGCGGCCAGGCCGTCGGCCTTGATCACGATGGGCGCGCCCTTCTCGTTCACATAGGCGTGGGCCTGGGCAGGGTCGGTGAAGGTGCCGTAAAACGCCGTAGGGATGCCATGGCGCTGCATGAAGTCCTTGGCAAACGCCTTGGAGCTCTCGAGCTGGGCCGCCTTCTTGGTGGGCCCGAAGATGCGCAGGCCACGGGCACGGAACTCGTCGACCACGCCGGCCGCCAGCGGCGCCTCGGGGCCCACCACGGTCAGGGTGACCTTGTTGGCTTCGGCGAAATCCGCCAGGGCCTTCACGTCGGTGATGGCCACGTTGTCCAGGCGCGGGTCACGCGCGGTGCCGCCGTTGCCCGGTGCCACGTAGACCTTCTGGGCCTTGGGCGATTGGGCCAGCTTCCAGGCCAGGGCGTGTTCGCGGCCCCCGGAGCCGATGACGAGGATGTTCATGTGGTCAGTCTGTCAGATCAGTTCAATTCGGCGTTGTGATAGACCTCCTGGACATCATCCAGGTCTTCGATCACATCGAGCAATTTCTGCATGCGGGCGGCGTCGTCGCCACTCAGCGCAATGGTGTTCTCGGCGCGCATGGTCACTTCGGCCACTTCGGCGCTCAGGCCTGCGGCTTCCAGCGCGTTCTTGACGGCCTCGAATTCGGCGGGGCTGCACAGCACTTCGACCGAGCCATCGTCGTGGGTGACCACGTCGTCGGCCCCGGCTTCCAGGCCCACTTCCATCAGCTTGTCTTCGCTGGCGCCCGGGGCGAACAGGAACTGCCCCACGTGCTTGAACTGGAAAGCCACCGAGCCTTCGGTGCCCAGGATGCCGCCGTGCTTGCTGAAGGCGTGGCGCACTTCAGCCACGGTGCGCACGCGGTTGTCCGTCATGCAGTCGACGATGACCGCCGCGCCACCGATGCCGTAACCCTCGTAACGGATTTCCTCATAGGTGACGCCGTCGAGGTTGCCGGTGGCCTTGTCGACGTTGCGCTTGATGTTGTCCGCCGGCATGTTGGCGGCCTTGGCCTTGTCGATGGCCAGGCGCAAACGCGGGTTCATGGCGATGTCGCCACCACCCTGGCGTGCGGCCACGATGATTTCACGGGTGATGCGGGTCCAGATCTTGCCGCGTTTTTCGTCTTGACGGCCTTTGCGATGCTGGATGTTGGCCCATTTGGAATGACCGGCCATGGCGGTGTGCTCCGAAAGCGTGCGCGGCCCGGGCGGCGCCCTGTTACAGGGCAGCCCAGGCCGAAATGCGGGTTGATGTGCGTGAGGTGCCCAGGTCGGACACGGAGATACACTCATTTTACCTGCCCCCTCTGCGGCCGCCGCGGATCAGGCCACGAGCCTTGACCCATGTCGACCACAAAGGGCTCGCGCCACCCCAAATGCAAGACACCTGGGAAGCCCCATGAGCACCGAACCCATCCTCTTTGCCCGTCACGGCGACGCCGAATGCCACCTGCTGCCCGCCTTGGCCAACCGCCACGGCCTGATCACCGGGGCCACCGGCACGGGCAAGACGATCAGCTTGCAAGCGCTGGCCGAGCGCCTGTCGGCGATCGGGGTGCCGGTGTTCATGGCCGACATCAAGGGCGACCTCACCGGCGTGTCGCAAACCGGCAGCGTGGGCCCCAAGATGGCGGGCATCTTGCAAGAACGCGGGCTGGAAGCCCCCACCCCGTTTGCCGCCCCCACCACGCTGTGGGACGTGTTCGGTGACCAGGGCCACCCGGTGCGCGCCACCATTTCCGACATGGGCCCCCTGTTGCTGGGGCGCATGCTCGATTTGAACGACACCCAGCAAGGCGTGCTGCAACTGGTGTTCAAGATCGCCGACGACAACGGCCTGCTGCTGCTCGACCTCAAAGACCTGCGCGCCATGTTGCAGCACGTGGGCGACAACGCCAAGAACTTCACCACCGAGTACGGCAACATCAGCCCGGCCAGCGTGGGCGCCATCCAGCGTGGCCTGCTGCAAGTGGAAGAGCAAGGCGGCGACCGCTTCTTTGGCGAGCCCATGCTCAACATCGCCGACTTCATGCAAACGGTGGGCGGCAAAGGGGTGGTCAACATCCTGGCGGCCGACAAGTTGATGAACTCGCCGCGCCTGTACGCCACCTTCCTGCTGTGGATGCTCTCGGAACTGTTCGAAACCCTGCCTGAGGTGGGCGACCTGGAGAAGCCGAAGCTGGTGTTCTTCTTTGACGAGGCCCACCTGCTGTTCAAGGATGCCCCCAGCGCTCTGGTCGAGCGCATCGAGCTGGTGGTGCGGCTGGTGCGCTCCAAGGGCGTGGGCGTCTATTTCGTGACCCAGAACCCGCTGGACGTGCCCGAAACCGTGCTGGGCCAATTGGGCAACCGCGTGCAGCACGCGCTGCGCGCCTTCACCCCCCGCGACCAGAAGGCCGTGAAGAGCGCCGCCGAGACCATGCGCGCCAACCCGGGCCTGGACATCGCCACAGCGATCACGGAACTGGCCGTGGGCGAGGCGCTGGTCAGCCTGCTCGACGACAAAGGCCGCCCGGGCGTGACCCAGCGGGTGTTCGTGCTGCCGCCGGGCAGCCAGATCGGCCCGATCAGCGCCGAGCAGCGCAAGGCCTTGCTGGCCAACTCACTGGTGGCCGGCGTGTACGACCAGGCGGTGGACCGCGAATCGGCCTATGAAAAGCTCAAGGGCCGCACGGCGACGGCCCCTGGCGCCGCACCGGCAGGCCGGGGCACCACCAGCATGAGCGACGAGGCCACCCAGGCCTTCAAGCGTGGCGCGGGCGACGCGGCCTCCGGCGCTGCCCAGGAAGCCGCGACCCAAGCGGCTGGCCAGGCCGCAGGTTCGGCTGGCGGCTGGCTGGGAGACCTCGCCGGTGGGCTGCTCAAGGGCAGCGGACGCAAGGACTCCATCCTGGAAACCGTGGCCAAGTCGGCCGCACGGACGATCGGCTCGTCCGTTGGCCGCGAAATCATCCGCGGTGTGCTGGGCTCGATCCTGGGCGGGGGCGGCAGCCGCCGCCGCTGAGCGGGGCCCGCCTGCCCCCTCGGGCAGGCCAGGTCAGTGGTGGCCGTCGCGACGGTCACCACGTTCAGGTGCGCGGCCTTCTCGCGGGTCGACCATGCGGGCGCCGCCTTCATAAGGGTCGCGCATGCGAGGCTCGTCCCAACCACCGCGATCGCCACGCCACTCACGTTGGTCACGCATGCGAGGGGCTTGCCAGGCACCACCGCCCCACCAACCCACCGGGGCCACACCCCAGGCTTCGTGGCGATGGTGATGGTGATGGTGGTGGTGAGGCATGGGCGGGGGCGGCGGGACGTACACCACGCGCGGCGGGCAATGGCGCGGGGCCTCATAGACCACCGGCTCCGGTCGGTACACCACACGGGGCGCCTCGACATAAACCGGCTCGCGGACCACGTAAGGGGCACTCACCGCGCGCAAGACACCGCCAGGCACACCCACATCGACCGACACGTAAACGCCGCCACCGGCGTGCGCCAGCGACGTGGCACCCAAGGCCACCACCGCCAGGGTGCGGCGCATCAGGGAAGAAACAGTGAGGGGATTGAGGGTGTGCATGGTGTGCTCCTTTGAGCATTCAACGTGCACGCCCGGCCCCGCGATGACAGGGCAGTTGTAACCAGAACCGAAGCTTGTGAGCGGCTGCGCCGGCTTCAGTGGTGCCCGTCCTGGCGGGCAATGGCCAGCAGCCGCGCCAACTCTTCGGGGTGGCGCTTTTCATTGCTGCGGTGCCACAAGCCGATCAATGCCATCGAGATGGCCACAAACAGGCCGAAAGCCGTGATGGCCCCGTAGGCAGACAGACCCGAGTGCGTCAGGGCGCTGTAGAGGAAGCCCAGCGCCAGGATGCAGGCCTGCTCGTTGAAGTTCTGCACGGCGATGGAGCGACCAGCCCCCATCAGGTTGTGGCCACGGTGTTGCAGCAAGGCGTTCATGGGCACCACCAGGAAGCCACCCAGGCCACCCAGCAAGATCATGAACGGCACGGTGGGTTCGATGTCGCGCAGGAAATTCATGCCGATCACCAACACGCCCATGCCCACGCCCAAGGGGATGACGACCGTGGCGCGGTCGAGCTTCATCTTGACCGAGGCCACCACGGCCCCGACAGCGGTGCCCACCGCCACCACGCCCACCAACGCCGAGGCCTTGGTGGTGTCGTAGCCCAGGGCCACGCCGGCCCAGGCCAGCACGATGTAACGCAAGTTGCCGGATACACCCCAGAACAACGTGGTGGTGGCCAGCGAAATCTGGCCCAGCTTGTCCGCCCACAGGCGCCTGTTGCAGCTGATGAAATCACCCACCAGCGCCAGGGGCTGAGCCGGGAAGGCCTGGAGCGGCGAGTCGGTGCGCGGGATGCGCAGATTGAAGCCCGCCGCCAGCACATACAAGATGACCAGAGAAGCGATGGCCGCTTCGGCTGCCGTGTCGATGCCCGGCACGTTGAAGGCCAGCAAGTGAGGCGACACCGTGTGGCCCATGAGTTGCCCGCCCAGCACCACGCCCAGGATGATCGAGGTGATGGTCAGGCCTTCGATCCAGCCATTGGCCTTCACCAGTTGGGACGGCGGCAACAGCTCGGTGAGGATGCCGTATTTGGCGGGCGAGTAAGCCGCAGCGCCCAGGCCCACCACCGCGTAAGCGGCCAGGGGGTGCATGCCGGTCAGCATCAGCAAGCAACCCACCACCTTGATCGTGTTGGAGATGAACATGACCCTGCCCTTGGGCAAGGCGTCTGCGAACGCGCCCACAAAGGGCGCCAGCACCACGTAAAACAACGCGAACATGGGCACGAGGGCCGCACGTTGCCATTCTTCGGCACCGCTGCTGCGCAGCAATTCCACCGCCGCCACGAACAGCGCGTTGTCAGCCAGCGAGCTGAAGAACTGCGCCGCCATGATCGTGAAGAAACCTTTTTTCATGCGATGGCGGGAGAGGTATCGGAACGTGAACAGTTGTGTCGCCGCTGGAGCGGCCGCCGGTTATAGCATGCGCTCCAGCCTTGAGCCCGTGCCATGCGGTCTTCCGATGCGCCCAGCCCCCGAACCAAGCCCAGGGGATACCCTGGCAAAATCACGCCATGTCTCGCCCGCTTGAAGCCCTGATCCACCTCGATGCCCTGCGCCACAACCTCCAATGCGTGCGCGAACACGCCCCCGACGCACGCATCTGGTCGGTGGTCAAAGCCAATGCCTATGGCCATGGCTTGAAGCGCGTCTTCGAAGGGCTGCGGGCCACCGATGGCTTTGCGCTTCTTAACATCGAAGAAGCCAAGGCGTTGCGTGAGCTCGACTGGCGCGGCCCCATCTTGTTGCTCGAAGGGGTGTTCGACGCCCGCGACCTGGAGTGGTGCTCCAAGTTGGACTTGTGGCACACCGTGCACTGTGTCGAACAGATCGACTGGCTGGCTTCCCACAAGACGGAATGGCCGCACCGCGTGTTCCTCAAGATGAACACCGGCATGAACAGGCTGGGCTTCACGCCCTTGGCCTTCCGCCAGGCCTGGGCCCGCCTCAATGCCCTTCCCCAGGTCGAAGAGGTGGGCTTGATGACCCACTTTTCTGACGCAGACGGGCCTCGGGGGATCGCGCACCAAATGGCGGTGTTCAACGAAACCACAGCCGACCTCGATGGCGAACGCAGCCTGTGCAACAGCGCCGGCATCTTGCGACATGCGCAAGACCCGACGGTACGCGGCGACTGGGTGCGCCCTGGCGTGATGTTGTACGGAGCGAGCCCGGACCACCCCGAACACAGCGCCACCGACTGGGGCCTCCAGCCTGCGATGACCATGCGCAGCCGCGTGATCGCCGTGCAGCACCTGCAAGCCGGCGACACCGTGGGCTACGGCAGCCGCTACACGGCCAAGGCGCCCACCCGCGTGGGCGTGGTGGCCTGCGGTTACGCCGACGGCTACCCTCGCCACGCCCCGGACGGCACGCCCGTGTTGGTCGATGGGCGCCGCACCAGCCTGATTGGCCGCGTGTCGATGGACATGCTTTGCGTCGACCTGACGGACTTGCCGCTCGCCGGCCCGGGCGCCGAAGTCACGCTGTGGGGACACGGCCCGGCGCTGGCAGGCCAGCCCACCCTGTTGAGCATCGACGAAGTGGCCCAGGCCAGCGGCACCATCGGCTATGAGCTGATGTGCGCCGTGGCGCCCCGCGTGTCCGTCACCGTGCTCGACCCTGCACACTGAACCTCTCACCGCCCATTGCGGGCCACCCCATGGAAAACGATCACCAACGCCACCAGCTTCGCATGACCGTGCTGATGACCCCGGACATGGCGAACTTTTCCGGCAACGTCCACGGGGGCACCATCCTCAAGTTGCTCGACCAGGTGGCTTACGCCTGCGCCAGCCGCTACGCGGGCACCTACTGCGTGACCCTGTCGGTCGACCAGGTCACCTTCCGCCAGCCCATCCACGTGGGCGAGCTGGTCACCTTCCTGGCCTCGGTGAACTACACCGGCACGTCGTCGATGGAGATCGGCGTGAAAGTGATCGCCGAGAACATCCGCTCGCAAGTGGTTCGGCACGCCAACAGTTGCTTTTTCACCATGGTGGCGGTCAACGACGCGGGCAAGCCCACGGCCGTGCCGCAGTTGGACCCGGCCACGGACGACGAGAAGCGCCGCTTTGCGGCCGCCAAGTTGCGCCGTCAATTGCGCCAGGAGCTGGAACAGCGCTTCCAGGCGATCCACGCCGCGCCCAGCCCCGCCCCCCAGCCTTGAAGCACGAGGAGCCGCATGGCCAAGGACAAGACGCTGTACACCTGCAGCGAGTGCGGCGGCACCAGCCCGAAGTGGCTGGGCAAGTGCCCGCATTGCAACGCCTGGAACACGCTCGAAGAGACGCGCGTTGAGCCCGCCGCAGGCAAGAACCGCCTGCAGGCCATGGCACGGGGGCTCAACGCGGCCCAGGCCGTGGCCACCCTGTCCGACATCGAGGCCGCCGACGTGGCGCGCACGCCGACGGGCCTGGACGAACTCGATCGCGTCCTGGGTGGCGGCATCGTCGCCGGCGGCGTGGTGCTGATCGGCGGCGACCCCGGCATCGGCAAGTCCACTTTGTTGCTGCAAGCGCTGGACGCCTTGTCTCGGCAAATGAAGGTGCTGTATGTGACCGGCGAGGAAAGTGGCGCCCAGGTCGCCATGCGCGCCAGCCGGCTGGGCCTGGAAGGCCGGCAAGTGCGGGTGCAAGCCGAAATCCAGCTGGAGAACATCCTCGCCACGCTGGAAGCCGAAAAGCCGTCGTTTTGCGTGATCGACTCGATCCAGACGCTCTTTTCAGACCAGCTCAGTTCGGCGCCGGGCTCGGTGGCCCAAGTGCGCGAATGCGCTGCTCACCTCACCCGCGTGGCCAAGGCCAGCGGTTGCACCATGGTGCTGGTGGGCCACGTGACCAAGGAAGGCACGCTCGCTGGGCCCCGCGTGCTTGAACACATCGTCGACACGGTGCTGTACTTCGAAGGCGACACCCACAGCAGCTTTCGCATGATCCGCGCCATCAAGAACCGCTTCGGCGCGGTCAACGAGATCGGCGTGTTCGCGATGACCGACAAGGGCCTCAAGGGGGTGAGCAACCCCAGCGCCATCTTTTTGTCGACGCACAGCGAGCCCGTGCCGGGCTCTTGTGTGCTGGTCACGCTGGAAGGCACCCGCCCCATGCTGGTCGAGATCCAGGCCCTGGTGGACAGCGGCGGCCCCAGCCCGCGTCGGCTGAGCGTGGGCCTGGAGCGGGACCGCCTGGCCATGTTGCTGGCGGTGCTGCACCGCCATGGGGGCCTGTCTTGCGCAGATCAGGACGTGTTCGTCAACGCGGTGGGCGGCGTGCGCATCAGCGAGCCCGCCGCCGACCTGGCCGTGTTGCTGGCCATCCAGAGCAGCTTGCGGGGCAAGGCCTTGCCCAAAGGCTTCCTGGCTTTCGGCGAGGTGGGGCTGGCTGGCGAAGTGCGCCCTGCGCCCCGGGGTCAGGACCGCTTGAAAGAAGCGGCCAAACTGGGTTTTTGCATCGCGGTGGTGCCCAAAGCCAATGCCCCGAAGAAACCCGTGGAAGGCCTCACCATCCATGCAATCGAGCGTGTCGAACAGGCCATGGATCTGGTACGTTCGCTCACCTGATTCGCCCCTGTCGCATTCTGATCCCAGCAGTACCCAAGATGTTGCGCAACATGAAAACCGCCCGATGGCTGGGCGGCAGCCTGGTCCTGGCCGCTTTCGGCCCAGCCATGGCTCAAGACGCCCGTCCGGGCAACACGGAAGACGACTACTTTGGCAGCGTCCCTGTGGTGCTGACCGCCAGCCGCCTGGATCAACCGCTCAACGAAGCCCCTGGCGCGATCACCGTGCTGGACAGGCAGGCCATCCGCATGTCGGGCGCCCGCAACCTGGCCGAGGTGCTGAGGTTGGTGCCCGGCTACCTGTCTGGCGGCTTCAATGGCGCCAACCCCACCGCGATCTACCACATCCCCCTCGATGACTACGGTGCGCGCAACCTGGTGATGATCGATGGCCGGCCGGTCTACTCGTCCATCTTCCTGGGCGACACCCACCGCGGGATGATGGACGTGATGCTCGAAGACATCGAGCGCATCGAGGTGTTGCGGGGCGCGAACTCGGCAGCCTATGGCGCCAACGCCATGTTTGGCGTGGTCAACATCATCACGCGCCACAGCGCCGACACCACGGGCGCCGAAGTGTCGGCGAGCCGCGGCCGAGGCGGGCTGATCGACCGCCGAATCCGGCTGGGTGGGGGCGACGACCAGGCGAGCGTGCGCTTGTCCGCGGGCGAGCAACGCGACTCGGGCTACCAGAACACCAACGATGACAAACGCCTGAGCCAGTTGCACCTGAGGGCGGACTTCAAGCCCAGTGCGGCCGACGAGGTCATGGTGTCCACGGGCGTCACCCGGCTGGCCGCAGGCGACGGCTTCGCCGATGAGCCCCGCAACCCGCTGCGCACCGCCTATTCCCGAGACACCTACGCCAACGCCCAATGGCGGCGCCAACTCTCCAGCACCGACGAGCTGCAAGTCTCGGGCAACTACATGGAAGACTGGGTGCGCGACGTCGTCCCCTTCCCGGAAAACCCGGCCGTGCTGGCCGATTTCAGCGGTGTCGGGCGCCGCCTGAACCTGGAGGCCCAACGCAAAGCCAGCCTCAATGCCACGCTGCGCACGGTGGTGGGCCTGGGCTACAAGGAAGAACGTGTGAAATCTCGCCCGCTCTTCGCCCATGATGACTGGATCAGCTTCCGCGAATCTCGCGCCTTCGGCACACTGGAGTGGCGAGCCCGGCCCGAATGGCTGGTGAACACTGGCCTGTTTGTCGGTCAACACAGCCGCGCTGGCACTTACAACGCCCCCCGGCTGATGGTGAACTGGCTGCCCTCGCCCGAGCACACTTTCCGCGCCGGCCTGACCGAATCGGTGCGCACCCCCAGCTTGTCGGAATACGAAGGCGACGTGCGCTACTACTTCAACGGCACCATGATCGCGC
>JBEEJT010000359.1:0-3471 GCA_041169085.1 Pseudomonadota bacterium
GTGTTGGGCACCTTCCGCGCCCTGGCCGCCTTGCGCCCCAAGCTCAACGTGGTGGGCCTCATCCCCACTTGCGAAAACATGCCGAGTGGCACGGCCACCAAGCCGGGCGACGTGGTCACCAGCATGTCTGGCCAGACCATCGAAGTCCTCAACACCGACGCCGAAGGCCGCCTGATTTTGTGCGACGCGCTCACCTATGCCGAGCGCTTCAAGCCGGCCGCCGTGGTGGACATCGCGACGCTCACGGGCGCTTGCGTGGTGGCCCTGGGTCATGTGCACAGCGGCCTGTTCAGCGCCGACGATGAACTGGCTCAGGCCCTGCTCGACGCAGGCCGCCAGGCCCGTGACACCGCCTGGCGCATGCCGCTCGACGAGGAATACGGCGAGTCGCTCAAGAGCAACTTTGCTGACATGGGCAACGTGGGTGGCCGCGATGGCGGGGCCATCACCGCAGCTTGCTTCCTGGCCAAGTTCACCCACGCCTACCGCTGGGCCCACCTCGACATCGCCGGCACCGCCTGGAAGTCGGGTGGCGCCAAAGGCGGCACGGGCCGCCCCGTGGGCCTGCTGACGCGTTTCCTGCTGGACCAGTCCCAAGCCGGGGCCCAGGCGCTGCAACCCAAGAAGGCCGACAAGCCGGCCAAGGGCGCCAAGGCCCCCAAGGCAGCCAAGCCAGCGCCTCGCAAGGTGCCTGCCCGCAAGGGCGTGGCGCCTCGCGCTGCGGGTTGAAGGTGAGCGCATGACGGCAGTGGGGCGCGTCGAGTTTCACCATGGCATGCCCGACAAGCTGGGCTATGCCTGTCGCCTGCTGCGCAAAGCCTACAAGGCGGGCGCCAAGGTGGTGGTGACGGGGGAGGCGGCCGTGCTCAAAGAGCTCGACCGCCAGCTGTGGACGTTTGACGAACAGGAGTTCCTGCCCCACATCCTGGTGGGCGACAAGCCACTGCCGTCTCGTCTGCATGACACGCCGGTTTGGCTCACGACCGATCTGGCGCAGGCGCCGGCCCACCCGGCGGTGCTCGTCAACCTGGGCGGCGACGTGCCTGCTGATTTGTCGCGCTACCAGCGCCTGTTTGAAGTGGTGAGCCTGCAGCCCGACGACCGTCAGCGTGGACGGCAGCGCTGGAAGGCTTACGCCGCGATGGGGTGGGAAGTTCACCCCCACGAGGTCAAGGAATGAATGCCCAGACGCCCCCCCGGCCGCTGAACGTGCCCACGCTCACGGAGATCATCGACGCCGACGCCCCGGTGGCGCAGGCACCGGTGTGGCCGCCCGTGGCCACACAGACGCCTGCAGCGCCGCCGCCATTGTTAACAGAGCCGGCAGAAGTGTCCGGGCATTTGTCGGAGCCTGTGCAAGAGCCATTGCGCATGCCCCGCGACGTGCCGGAGTTCGACGAGGTGCCGCGCAACCTGTTGCGCCCCTTGCCTGGGGCGGCCGCGGACCCGGCGCCCATGACCGCGAAGGTGGCTCCGCCAGCCTCGTCTGGCGAGCCCACGAGCCTGTCTGCCCTGGAAGCGGCCCGTGCCAGCCTGTCGGGCACCTTGCGCTCCGCGCGAGATGGCCGTTGGGCACCCATGTCCAATGTCGAGCTGGCGCCTGCCGAGCCCGCCGTAGCGGCTTCGGTGGCTGCGCCCAGTGGCGCCGCCGAGGTGACCGACGTGTCAGAAGCCCAGCTCAGTCACCGGGTGTTGGGCGTGGTGCAAAAGCAGATCGACAGCATGATCGAGTTCCGGTTGCGCGAAGCCATGACGCCCATCTTGCAGCGCCATGCTGACGCGCTGGTCCGCGAATTGCGTGACGAGCTCAAGCAAACCATGCAAGACGTGGTCACCCGCGCCGTGGCGCAAGAAATGTCCAAGGTGCGGCAGCGCTGAGCGCCGCACGCCCCCTCGTCCCTCACTTTTTCACAGGAAACCAGCATGCACCAACCCCTGCGCCCCTCTGCACTGACCCTCGCCGTGGCCGGTGCGTTGAGCCTGACTGCCTGGTCTGCCCATGCCCAGACGGTGGTGCGCATCGGCCATGTGGCGCCGGTGTCGGGCCCGCAATCCCACTACGGCAAGGACAACGAGAACGGCGCCCGCATGGCGGTGGCCGACCTCAACAAGCAAGGCCTGACCATTGGTGGCAAGAAAGTCACCTTCGAGTTGGTGGCCGAAGACGATGCGGCCGACCCCAAGCAAGGCACCGCCGCCGCGCAGAAGCTGTGCGACGCCAAGGTCAACGGCGTGGTGGGCCACCTGAACTCGGGCACGACCATCCCGGCAGCCAAGGTCTACAACGCTTGTGGCTTGCCCATGGTCACCCCCTCGGCCACCAACCCTGAGCTGACCACCCTGGGCTACAAGAACGTCTACCGCTTGCTGGCCAACGACAACGCCTTGGGCGCAGGCCTGGCCCATTACGCCCGAGACCAGCTCAAGCTGACCAAGGTGGCCGTGATCGACGACCGCACGGCTTACGGCAAGGGCGTCTCGGAAGTCTTCGCCAAGGTGGCCAAAGAGCTGGGCATGGAAGTGGTCAGCCAGCAATACACCAACGACAAGGCCGTGGACTTCATGTCCATCCTCACCGCCATCAAGAGCAAGAAGGCCGAAGGCATCTTCTTCGGTGGCATGGACCCGCAGGCTGGCCCCATGCTGCGCCAGATGCAGCAACTGGGCTTGACCAAGGCCTACATGTTCGGCGGCGACGGCATCTGCACGGACAAGCTCATGGAGCTGTCCAGCGGGGCCAAGACCCTGGCCAACGTGGTGTGTGCGGTGGGCGGTGCGTCGCTTGACAAGTTGCCCAGCGGACAAGACTGGCGCAAGCGCTACGACACGAGCTTCCCTGGCGCATTCCAGGTGTATTCGCCTTACACCTACGACGCGACCATGGTGTTGGTGGACGCCATGAAGCGCGCCAATTCGGTGGACCCGAAGGTGTATGCCCCCAAACTGGCAGAAACCAACATGCAAGGTGTGACGGCGAAGGTGGCCTTTGAGCGCAATGGCGAACTCAAGAACCCGGCCATGACGTTGTATGCCTACAAGGGTGGCAAGAAGGTCGCGCTGAACTGATCTGCCCTCCAAAGCTGCGCTACAATGGCGGGCTTCGGAGAGGTGGATGAGCGGTTTAAGTCGCACGCCTGGAAAGCGTGTGTGGGTTAATAGCCCACCGCGGGTTCGAATCCCGCCCTCTCCGCCAAATGCAAACCCCGAGTGACCTGTTCACTCGGGGTTTTTTCGTTTGGGGCTGCGAGGGGGTTGGGCTGCGTGGTCGGGGCCCATGAAAAAGGCCTGGCGGATGCCAGGCCTTGTTTGCTTGAAAGGGCGCGCCGATCAGCGGTTGCTTTCCTTGACGATCACCCAGTTGCCGTCGATGAAGCCCCAGGTCAGCAGCTTCTTCGTCTTGTCCTTGAAGTTCGACGAGTTGTAGATCTGCGTGAACGCGGTTTCGACGAAGCGGCCCTTGGGGGTGGCCTT
>JBEEJT010000360.1:0-3660 GCA_041169085.1 Pseudomonadota bacterium
GATTGATGGCGGGCCGATTGAGCAGCGCAGCAAATTCGACCTGGGCCGCACATCCTGCACGCCGCGCTTGCCCGCGGTGCAGGTGGCAGACTACATTGCAGCCCATCGGCCCTTCAACCACCCGGAGCTAGCTCCCACACCCCCCGCTTAATGGACATCCGCAAACTGCAGCGCGCCATCGTCGATGGCCTGGAAGACGTCAAGGCCCAGGACATCGCCGTGTTCAACACCGAACACCTCTCGCCTCTGTTCGAGCGGGTGATCATCGCAACGGGCAACTCCAACCGCCAGACCAAGGCGCTGGCTTCCAGCGTGCGCGAAGCCGTCAAAAAGGCGGGCTTCCAGGTCATGCGCATGGAAGGCGAAGACAACGGTGAGTGGATCATCGTGGACTGCGCCGCCGCCGTCGTGCACGTGATGCAACCCGCCATCCGTCAGTACTACCAGCTCGAAGAGATCTGGGGCGGCAAGCCGGTGAGCATCAAGCTCAAGGCGGAGAAGGGTGGCCTGGTCAAGGCGTCCGAGCCGATGGACGAAGAGCCGGCGGCCAAGTCTTCCGGCAAGAAGGTGGCTTCGAAGAAGGCGGCGGCCAAGAAGGCAGCGGCCAAGAGCCCGGCGCGCAAGGCTGCCCAGGCCGAGCCGGCGCCTTCCGCCGCACGCAAGCCTGCAGCCAAGAAGGCCGCAGCCAAGTCCGTGACCGCCAAGGCCCCGGCCAAGAAGGTCGCCGCCAAGAAGGTGGCAGCCAAGAAGGTCGCCGCCAAGAAGGCGCCGGCCAAGGTCCAGAAGGTGCTGGTGAATTCGCCCAAGCCCGCCGTGAAGAAGGTGGCAGCCAAGAAGGCGGCAGCCAAGCCGGTGGTGCGCAAGGTGGCAGCCAAGAAGGTCGCCGCCAAGAAGGCCCCGGCCAAAAAAGCCGCTGCCAAGACGCGCGCACGCTGACCTGGTGAGCCACCAAGGGGGCGGGCTCGCCTGTCCCCTGGCCACCGCACCGACTGTTTCGCGTGAAGCTCACCATCGTCACCATCGGCCACCGCTTGCCGGAATGGGCCGACACCGCCTGCGAAGACTTCCTCAAGCGTTTCCCGCCTGACTGGAAGGTGGAGGTCAAGGCGCTCAAGGCCGAACCTCGCGAAGGCAAGCCCATCGCGGTCATCATGCAGGCCGAAGCGGCCCGCATGGAAGCCGCCATCGAGCGCGGCACGCGCCGCGTCATGCTCGACGAGCGGGGCAGCCGCCTCACCAGCGTCCAACTGGCTGAGCGCACCGAAGCCTGGCAACACGACGGCCGCGACGTGGCCCTCGTCATCGGCGGGGCCGATGGCATCGACCCCAAGTTCAAGCAAACGGCCGACGAAATGATCCGCCTGTCGGACATGACCTTGCCCCACGCACTGGCCCGAGTGCTCCTGATCGAGCAGCTCTACCGCGCCTGGTCTTTGCAGCACAACCACCCTTACCACCGCGCCTGAGGGGGCAGGGCAGCAAAGGCGTCATTCAGCAGGTGGCGCCAGGGTAAGGCCCCATGTCCGTTCGGCTGGGGGTTCGCATACTCCGCGCCATGCGCGCCCCAAACGATGCGGGGCGGCGAATCCATTTTGCGAGGGGTGCCCCCATGTTTGCTTCCGAACCGCTGTGCCTGCGGGCCGTCCCACTGGCCGTGTTGCTCGCCTGGTCCGCTGTGGCCTGGGGGCCCGCGCAGGCGGCAGACACCTCCAACGACGTCAATGTGGCGGTGCCTGCGGCCACCTGCGGCCCGGGTTCCAACCCCGAAACCGGCCTGCAAGGCCAGGTGCCCCTGGGCGACCGTGTGTCGGGCCGCAGCAAGCAGGGCTATGCCTGCAACATGGAGCTGGTGGGCCAGTTTCAGGGTGAAGGCACGGCGGTGGTGAGTGCCGTGGCCGGCAAATGCGCCTACTTCCCCACCTCTTACTCGGTTCCCGACAAGAAGAAGCTGCAAGGCGTGCAAGTGGTCGACGTGTCTGACCCGGCTCACCCCAAGTGGGTCAAGTCGCTCGACACGCGGGCCTTCCACGTGGGCACCTGGGAATCGCTCAAGACCAGCCCCGACGGCAAGCTGCTGGCGGGCGCGGGCGTGGGCTTGTTGACCGGAGCGGGCAAGCTCGACCTGTACGACGTCACCGATTGCGCCAACCCGAAGCTGCTCAACAAGGCCGCCAACAAGAACGACTCCATGCCCGTGACCAACATGGCGCACGAGGGGGATTGGTCGCCTGACAGCAAGACCTATTGGACGGCCAGCACTTCACTGGGCACCTTGTCGGCCATCGACGTGAGCAACCCGGCTGCGCCCAAGAACCTGTACTTCGGCGGTTCACACGTGTTCGTCAACCACGGCCTGTCGTTCAACGCCGACGGCACGCGCATGTACCTCGCCAGCATCTTCCCTGCCGGCATCGCCATCCTGGACGTGAGCGACATCCAGAACCGCAAGGCTTCGCCGCGCATCCGCCAGATCTCGAAGATCACCTGGCAGGACGGCACGATCACCCAGCGCGCGATCCCCGTCACGATCAAGGGCAAGCCCTTCCTGATCGTGCACGACGAATTTGGTGGCCAGGGTGTGATGGGGGGCTTGCGCTTCATCGACATCACCGACGAAAAGAACCCTGTGGTGGTGTCGCACATCCGCTTGGGCATCCAGCTCAAGGAGAACGCCGAAGCGGCCAAGGCCGACCTGGCGGGCAGCGGCATCTTTGCCTACGATGCCCATTACTGCGACGTCGACCGCAAGACCGACCCCACCGCGCTGGCGTGCGGCTACTTCAATTCGGGCATCCGGGTGTTCAACATCCAGGACCACCTGCGCCCCAAAGAGATCGCCTATTTCAACCCGCCGGCGCAAACTGGCCGCAACAACGAGTTGCTGGGCTCCGACCACGCGTTCTCGCCTGCCTTCGGCAGCCTGGCCAAAGGCAAGGTGCCTGACCCCAGCCTGTTCGCCGCCACCCAGAATGGCCGCTTCCCGGACTTGACGGCCGACTGGTGTTCCTCGCCGCCGCGCTTCGTGAACAACCAGATCTGGGTGACCTGCAACGACAACGGTTTCATGGCGTTGAAGTTCACGAATGGCGCTTACCCGATCCGTTGAGCCTGGCCGCCACCTGCGGGCCCCAGGCCTGGTCTGGGCCTTGGTCTTCGCGTTGTGGCTGGGCTTGGGCGGCTGTCAGCGCCGCGCCTTGCCGGCGGCCGACACGCCGCCTTCGAGCGCTTCGCCCGCCGCTGCCAGCGCGCCCGCCGCCAAGCCTACCGCGGCTGCACTCGTGGCCTTGCCCGTGGCCGCACCGGGCCCCGTGAGCGTGGGCTTTGCGCAAGACATGTCGCTGCACCACGAGCAAGCCTTGCAGATGGCCGAATTGGCGCTCAAGCGCGCCAGCCCGGACGTGCGCGGCGTGGCGGAGGGCATCTTGCGCCAACAGTTGCGGGAGCTGGGTTACCTGCAAGGCTGGCTGATGTTGTGGGACGCGTCGGCGGCTTCCAGCGAAGACGGCATGCCCTGGATGAAGCAGGCTTACCGTGCTTCGAACCAGCGAGACGAGGCATTCGAGCGCTTCATCGAGCGTTGCAGCCAATCGCCAGGGATGCCGGGCGCAGCCTCGGCGGCAGAACTCGACTCGCTGGCGAACCTGCGGGGCGCGGCCTTTG
>JBEEJT010000361.1:0-5652 GCA_041169085.1 Pseudomonadota bacterium
CGGCCGGCGCCTCGTAGCTCGACCAGCCCCATTCGGTGGCCCAGATCTGCCGCACGCCCAGGCTACGCAGCCCCGCGTTGACGAAGCCAAACTGGTCGATGACGTTGCGGGCCCCGCCAGCCGCGCCTTCAGGCTCGGCGGTGTAAGGGTGGTAGCAAGCCACTTCGCCGCGCTGGTAGGCCCCGGCCCGCGCCAGCGTCTCCAGCATCAGTTGCGGCTGCCCCGGCGTTTCGCCGAAGTAAGCCACCCCTGCGGCCACCACCTGGCGCGGAGGCTGCATGGTGCGCAAGGCCTGGCCCGCCACCTCCAGCAGCCGCGCGTAAGCGCCAGCGTCTGGCCTTGGCGCCCAGAAGGCCGGCAGGTTGGGCTCGTTCCAGACCTGCCAGGCGGTGACGTGTGGGTAGCGGCCCGCCAACTGCACCAGGCGCTGCGCATAGGCCTGCGGGTCACGCGGCGGGTAGGGGTCGAACGGCGTGGCGCCCTCGGGGGCCGAACTGGCAAAGGCCGGTGAGCCCAGCACATAGACCAACGTGGGCCAGCCTTGCTGGCGAATGTGGCCCAGGGCGCGGTCGAAGCCGTCGAGCGCCCATTGGCCGGGCTGCGGCTCGGCCAGCATCCAGTGGATGGGCAGGCGGGTCCATTGCAGGCCCAGGGCCCGCAAGCGCGCAGACTGGGCGCGCATCGCTTCAGGTGTCAGCCAGGGCCACATGACGTTGACGCCCAACCAATCGGCCCAGGCGATGGGGCGACTGCCTCGCAGCGCCAGCGCCTTGGGCGGCACACCAAACAGCGGCGCCTCGCCGCCCGCATGGGACTCTCGCGCTTGACACGCTGCGAGCAGCGGCCAGGCCAGGTGGCCACCGAGGCGACGCAATGCGCGGCGGCGGCCCGGCGAACTCACACGGACTCCTGGCGTGGCGCGCGCTCGGCGGCGCGTTGGAAGTGGCCGGCAAAGCGCTGGCCGGTGGTGGGCCAGACGCGGGTCAAGGCCAGCGCCTGGGCCTTTTCGGCCCATTGCTGGAGCAAAGTCGGCTCGGTGAGCACCTGCAGCAGTTGTTGCGTGAGGGCGGCCACGTCGCCTTGCGGGTAAGACGCCCCGTTGCCAGCCGAGATCTCTTCGGCGAACGAGCGCGCGTTGGACGTGATCACGCCCCGGCCACACGCAATGGCCCACGCCAGGGCGCCACTGGTGCCTCGCATCTGCCCGAGCAAGGCCAGCTTGCGAGACTCGCGGTAAGGCAACACCACCAGGTGGTGGCGCTGAATGAGGTCGGGGATGTCGCGCTCGTCCACGTCGAGTTCCCAGTCGATCTGGGTGGCGATGCCCCGGCGCTCGATGCGCGCCTTGAGTTCGTCGAGGTAGGTGGCTTTGCCGCCATAGGCCAGCGCCGGGGCCGTGCCGCCCGCGATGGTCAGGCGCACGCGGCCCGCCTGGTCCGGGTGTTTGGCGCGCAGGCGCCCCACCGCGTCGATCAGGTCTTCGATGCCCTTGCCCTTGTAGATGAAGCCAAAGTAGAGCAGGCGCACCGGCTCCAGCTGCGGCAAAGGCTTTTGCGGCAGTTGCAGCACCCCATGGGGGATGACGCTCAGCCGGTCGGCGCGCAGCTTCATGCGCTTGGCCAGCCGCTGGCCGCCCGTCTGGGTGAGCGTGACCACGCCGTCGAGTTGACGCGCCAGCCGGCGTTCGGCCAGGAGGGTGAACGGGTCCGCCAACACGGACAGCACTTGCGTGACCGGGCGCGGCACCCAGTGGGTGGATTCGGCCCAGCGCGCAGGCCCGCTCACCGGCTTCCAGACCAGGCGCTCGGGGTCGTGGACGGTGGCCGACAAGGCCGGCCGGCTGGGCAGTTGGGCCAGGGCACACAGGGTGTAGAACTCGCCGAGGCGGCCCCCGCCGAGTTCGGCGTGCACCACGTCGACGCGACGCCAGTCGCGCTCGGCCACCCAGGCCTTGGCCGCCGCCAGGCTGGTGATCGGGCGCTGGCCTTGCAGGGGCGTGAGCACCTCCACGCCGGCCTGGTTCAGGGCGGTGCGGCAATGGGCGGCGTAATCGGCGATGCCGGTCTGTTCAGGAGGCAGCGGAGACAGCAGGGCCAGTCGCATGGGCGCGGTTTTCAAGGTTTCAACCACTGCAGCACAGCCTGGGGCACCTCGAACCGACGGCGGTTGAGGACAACGCCATCCACGCGGTGGAAAGCCGTGCGCAGCACACCCAACGCATTGTCCAGCACCGGCACGGTGGTGGCACGCGCTTCGACCACCAGCACGATCAAGTCGGCCTGGGCCAGTCGCACGAAAGCGTCGCGGTTGTGCTGCAAGCCAGAAGCTTCGAGCAAGGTGAGCTGACCCGGCACGCGTTCAACGGCCTGCGGGTTGAGCGCCACGTTCACCCCCTGGGCCTCGCACAAGGCCTTCAGGTGGCGGGCGATGAAGCTCACGCCTTCGCCACTGCGCCCGGCGGTCAGGCCCAGCACCAGGCCTTCGCTGGCCAGGCGCTGCAGGGGCAAGGTGCCGTAGAGGCGATGCAGGCTGGCGTGGAACTCGTTGTCGGGGGCGCCGGCGCCCAAGTCCTTCAGGGTGGTCCACAGCGGCACGCCAAAACGCTCGGCCAGGCGGCCGCCATCGTGGATGCGCTGGTCGGCCAGGGCGCACAGGTAAACCGTCACCAAGCCCACCACGGCGCCTGCCGGCAGCGCCAGCAGCACCATCAACAGGCTCTTGGGCGCGCTGCGCGCCGGGTTGAAGCTCGGCTCCTGGATCTGGGCGATGTTGTTGAGGCGGCGGTCGTCCAGGGCCTGGTCGACGCGGGCCTTCTCCAGCGTGTCGAGGTAGAAGGCGCGGGCCTTTTCGGCCACGGCCAGCTGTTGCTCGACCTTGGCGAGCGCCGGCTCGCTGACCAGGACCTTGCGGCGGTCGGCTTCCAGGCGCGCGGCTTCCTTGTCGAACACGACTTGCAAGGTTTCCAGCTCCCTCAAGCGCACCGACTTTTCCATCTGCGTGCGCGCCATGGTCTGGCTCAACTCGTTGGGGGTGCGCTTCTCGCCACGCTGCACGCTGCGGTCTTCCGCCTGCAGCTGGGTCTCCAGCAGCACGATGCTTTCGGTCAGCGCCTTCACGGCCGGCGCCGACTCCTTGTAGACGCGCAAGGCGTCGGCGCGTTGGCGCTTGAGGTCGGCCAACTGGGTGCTCAAGGCCTGCCAGCTGGCGCTTTGCGACAGGTCTCGCTCGGCCACGGTTTCGCGCGGCAGGGCCTGCACGCGGCCCGCGGCATAGCCGATGCCGGCTTCCAGCGCGGCACGCTCTGCGCTGATCTCCGCCAGGCGGGTGTGCAACTCGTTGAGCCGCCGAGTGAGCGCGTCGAGCCGCTCCTGGGCGCTCGCACCCTGGATGGCGTCCAGCCCCGTGCGCAACTGCGACTTCGCGGCATCGATCTGCAAGTCGGCGTCGCGCACCTTGCCCTCGTAGAAGCTCACCAGCCCCTTGCGGCCCAGGGCCGCCGTGCGCTGGTCGATGTAGACCCGCACCCAGGTCGACAACATGCGCTGGGCCTGTTGCGCGTCGCCCCAGCGCAAGCTGATCTCCATGACGCTGGAGCCCGGCCCGTGGCTGACCTGGAAGCGCTTGAGCAAACGCTCCGCGAGCGCGTCTTCTTCAGGCTGAGGCTCGCTCAAACCGATGGCCTGCAGGGCCGAGGCCACCGCCTGCGACACGGCTTTGAGGCCGCGCTTGACCACACCCGCCTGTTGCTCGCGTGCGCGCATCTCGTTGAGGTAGAGGCGCGCCACCTCCAGCACCACGGGCTGGCCGGTGATCATCTTCTCTTCGTCGACCATCGGGTCGCGCGTGGCGCTTTGCAGCACGGCGGCGGGGCGGTCACCCAAATCGACCGGCAAGGCCGTGTTCTCACGCCCGGCCTTCACCAGCAAGCGGGCTTCAGACACGTATTGGTGGGGCAACACGAAGGCGCCCACGACCATCAGCGAGGCCGTGACGGCCAGCGCCAGCCGGAACTCCCGGCTGAAGATGCACAGCACACGCAACAGGTCGCGCAAGGAACGGATCTCGATCATGGCGCGGCTCAGTTGCTGTTGACGTTGCGGCTGATGCCCACACCCAGCGATCGCGAGAAGGGCAGCAATTGGTTGAAATACAGGTCGACGCCGTCGGCCGACTCCCCCGCCGACGACTTGGGCACGAAGACGATGTCGCCACGCTGCAGCGCGATCGACAGGCGGCCCTGCCCACCGTCGTCGAGCACCCCGCTGAGGTCGATGAACCAGGCGTGGTAGCGGTCTTGGGCGTCGAGGCGCAACAAGGCGATGCGCCGCGGGTCGGCCGCCGTGGTGAGGCCCCCGGCGGCGAACAAGGCCTGCTCCAGGTTGGCAACCGCGTTGAGGTCGAGGGTCAGGGGGTTGCGCACCGCGCCGCCCATCACCACCTTGTTGGCGGGCGAGGCCACGATGTTCACCGTGACGCCGGGCTCGCGGTAAACCGGCGCCAGGCGCTCGCGCAGCAAATCGCCCAGCTCTTGCGGGGTCTTGCCTGCGGCCTCGACCGAACCCGCGTGGCGGAAAGCGAACCGGCCATCGGGTTGCACCACGTAGTTCATGGTTTGGGAATCGTCGACCAGGTTGCGCAGGTCGCGCACCGCGCTTTCCTGGGCGTCGCGCACGATGCGCAAGGTGTCACCCGGGCGGATGCGGGTGGGCACGCGAGGCTGGGCGGCCAGTTGTTCGGGCGTGACGGTGCGCGCCCACTGCGCGCCATCGGCAGGCGTGCGCAACACGCTCACGGGCGTGCAGGCCGACAACAGGGTCGCCAGGCCCAAGGCACAGGCCAGGCGCACGATCACGGACGACGACAAGGGGCGCCCGGACGGGCAACTCGGCAACTTCATTTCGACACGGGCAACCAGGGTGGACGGCGGATGATACGGGGGCAAGCAGGCAAGTTCGAGGCCTGCCTTCAGGAGAGCTGACGCAGCTCGTCATCCCCTTCCAGGAGCTGGGCGCGCCCCTGCTGCCAACGCGCCAGGGCTTGCGCCATCGTGTCGTGACCGGGACGCCGCCACCAAGGCACGCCGAACTTGGCGAAAAAGCGCGCCATGCTGCGCAAGTGCGTCTGCCCCGCGGCCGACCACACCCCCGAGCCCGAAGCCCGCTGGTGGTCGTGCACCAACTCGACTTCTGGCATGGCGACCACCTTCCAGCCATGCACCCACATGCGGGCACACAGGTCGACCTCTTCAAAGTACAGGAAATAGCCCTCGTCCATGCGGCCGATCTGCTCGAAGGCCGAGCGCCGCACCACGAAGCCCGTGCCCATCACCCAATCGGCCTCGAACGGCCCACCGCGCCACTTGCGTTGCAGCAGGTGCGAGCGCTCCAGCCGGCGCAGGGGGCGCCAACGGCCCAGCGGGGTCCGCCTGGCCAGGATGTCCGCCAGGGACTAGAACTGCCGGGCCGAATACTGCAAGCTGCCATCGGGGTTGACCAGCTTGAGGCCCACCACCCCCACGCGCGGCTTGTCGGCGAACCATTCGCGCACCAGCTGCATGTTGTTGCGCAGGAAATAGGTGTCCGGGTTGAGCGCCAGGATGAGCTCGGTCTGGAGCAGGGCCATGCCCTGGTTCACCCCGGAGGCGTAACCCCG
>JBEEJT010000362.1:0-5096 GCA_041169085.1 Pseudomonadota bacterium
GATCCGCGTGTGGATCTGGCCCGCCTCCTCGAGCGCCGTGCGGATGGCGCCGATGCGGCCGTCCATCATGTCGCTGGGGGCGACGATGTCCACGCCCGCGTCGGCCTGCACCTTGGCCTGCTCGCGCAGCACGGCCACGGTCGGGTCGTTGAGGATGTAGCCGGTGTCGTCGAGCAGGCCGTCCTGGCCGTGGCTGGTGAAGGGGTCGAGCGCCACGTCGGTCATCACGCCCAGCTGCGGGAAGCGTTCTTTGAGCAGGCGCACCGTGCGCGGCACCAGGCCTTCAGGGTTGAGCGCTTCGCGGCCGTCCGGCGTCTTCAGCGCCGCGTCGATCACCGGGAACAGCGCCAGCACCGGCACGCCCAGCGCCACGCAGCGCTCGGCGGCGGCCAGCAGGGGGCCACGGCCCAGGCGCGCGACGCCCGGCATGGAGGCCACGTCCTGGGTGCCGTCGTCCTGATCGAGCACGAACACCGGGTAGATCAGGTCGGCCGAGGTGAGCGCGTGCTCCCGAACCAGTCGGCGGGAAAAGGCGTCACGGCGGAGGCGGCGAGGGCGGTGCAGGGGGTAGGGGGCGAACGTGGTCATGAAAGGCAGCTTCCGTGAAAAATCTGTGAAGGCACGCAAACCCGTCAAAAAACACCCGCTTGGACGAGGAATTTCGGACAAACAAAGGAGACAAGAGGCTTGCAACCGCCCTATAATCGATCCTGAATGATACGCCGCAAGGCCTCATTCCCTGCTTTTCCTCCCTGAGCAGGTGCCTTACCGTGATGACAGCGTTAAGGCTTCAAAGCCCCGGCCTAGCCGGGGCTCTTTTTTTTCTGGCTTCAAGTGTGCGGAATGCACACTTCGGCCCCCTCTCCGCCCGACCCGGCGCCTGCGTATGATCTCGCCATGAGCAACGCCTACCTCTGGGTCAAAGCCCTGCACATCATTTTTGTGGCCAGTTGGTTCGCTGGCCTCTTCTATTTGCCGCGGCTGTTCGTGAACCTGGCCATGGTGCCTGCCGACAGCCATGCCGAGCGAGAGCGCCTGCTGCTCATGGCGCGCAAGCTCTACCGCTTCGCCTCCATCTTGATGATCCCGGCGCTCGTGTTGGGTCTGGTGCTCTGGCTGGGCTTCGGCGTGGGCAAGGGCGCGGGCCAGATCTGGCTGCACCTCAAGCTCACCTTGGTGATCGGCGTGATCGGCTACCACCACCACTGCCGCAAATTGCTGCGGGAGTTCGAGGCGCTGCAGGGCCGCCGCAGCCACAAGTGGTTCCGCGTGTTCAACGAGGTGTCGGTGCTGCTGTTCGCGGCCATCGTCTGCCTGGTGGTGCTCAAGCCCACGGTTTGAGCCGCGCATGAGCCCGGGGCCCGTCCACCGCAGCACCGCCTGGCCCCTGGCGTACGTGGCCCTGGCGCTGGTGGCTTACGCCAGCTTTTACCCCTTGCGCGGCTGGGCCTGGCCGCCGGGGTCCGAATTCCACTGGTGGCTGCCCAAGCTGCCCAATGAATACGCCGACGACCTGGCCGCCAACGTGCTGGGCTACATGCCCCTGGGCGCCATCTGGTGTCTGGCCTGCCTGCGCAGCAATTGGCGGCCCGTGTTGGCCGCGCTGTGGGCCCTGGTCCTGTGTTCGCTGTGGTCTTACGGCATCGAGCTGGTGCAGCACTTCCTGCCTTCGCGTGTGCCTTCGCTGATGGACTGGGTGCTCAACACCTTGGGCGCCGCCTGGGGCGTGCTGGCGGCCTTGACCATGCACGCGCTGGGTTGGGTCGACCTGTGGCACCGTTGGCGCGTGACCTGGTTCGGGCGGCAAAACGGTGCGGGCCTGGCCCTGGTCCTCATGTGGCCCGTGGGCCTGCTCACGCCGCTCACCTGGCCGCTGGGTGAAGGGCGGCTCTTGCCCCACTTGCACGCCTTGCTCGACGAGGCGGCGCGAGGCTCGGTGTGGCACACCTGGCTCATGCCGGACGCACCGCCGGTGTTCTGGCAACGCTGGCAGTTCTGGGTGGGCACGCACGACGTGCTGGGTGAGATGGAAGCGCTCACCGTCTTGCTCGGGGCCTTGCTGCCCATGTGCGTGGCGGCCGCCACCTCCAGGCACCGCTCCTTCCGCATCGGGCTGTTTTCACTGGTGGTCGTGGCGGGCTTCGTCGTCACCAGCTTGTCGTCGGGGCTGAACTTCGGCCTGTCTCACGCCTGGGTCTGGATGACGCTGCCCAGCATTTGGGGGCTGCTGGGTGCGGCCGTCGCCGGCTGGGCGCTGTTGGCGGTGCCGGTGCGGGTGGCCGCCTGGCTCGGCTTGGGGGTGGCGGTGGGCCTGGTGCTCTTGGTGCACCTGGCGCCCAGCGACCCCTACTTTGCGCAGAACCTGCAGGCCTGGGAGCGCGGCTTGTTCATCAAGTTCCACGGGCTGACGCGCTGGCTGGGCCAGCTCTGGCCCTGGGCGGCGGCCGCGTGGCTGGCGAGCCAGGCCCTGGCGGGCAGGCGACCGCCCTCGGCTGCCCCTGCTGGCCAGTCGCCTTCTGCCCCCAACGCCTAGAATGGCGGGCATGAGCTATTACCAGCGTCACATCTTCTTCTGCCTCAACGAGCGCCCCAATGGCGAAGACTGCTGCGCCCTGCACGGCGCCAAGGCCGGCTTTGACCACTGCAAGAAGCGGGTGAAGGACCTGGGCCTGTCCGGGCCGGGGCAGGTGCGGGTGAACAAGGCGGGTTGCCTCGACCGCTGTGCCGGCGGCCCCGTGGCCGTGGTTTACCCAGAGGCCACTTGGTACACCTTCGTCGACCAGACCGATCTCGACGAAATCATCGACCGTCACCTCGTCAAGGGCGAGGTGGTGGAGCGCCTGGTGCTGGCCCCCGACGTGGGTCGCTGAACGGCAAGGACACCTCAGACATGCTCGGACGCCCCGCGTCCCACACCATCGACGGCCCCGTGGGGCAGATCGAAGTGGTGGTGGAAGAACCGCCCGCGCCAGCCACCCCGGTGGGCCTGGCCGTGATCGCGCACCCCCACCCCTTGATGGGCGGCACCATGGACAACAAGGTGGTCCACACCTTGGTGCGCGCCTTCGTGTTGCAGGGCTGGCGGGCCGTGCGCTTCAATTTCCGGGGCGTCGGCCTGACCGAAGGCGTGCACGACGAAGGCCGTGGCGAGGTGGACGACATGCTGGCCGTACTGGCCCACTTCCGCACCGACCCGGCCTTGCGGGGCCTGCCGGTGGCCCTGGCCGGTTTTTCATTCGGTGGCGCGGTGGCCGCCCTGGCGCACCAGCGTTGCTTGGCCGCGCCGGGCAGCGATGCCGCCCACACGCCGCTGGTGCTGGTCAGCCCGGCGGTGACGCGCCTGGCCGTGCCCCACGTGCCGCAGCAAACCCTGGTGATCGAAGGCGAGCAAGACGACGTCGTGCCGCTGACGGCCATCCTCGACTGGGCCCGTCCCCAGGGCCTGCCGGTGACGGTGGTGCCTGGCACGGGCCATTTTTTCCATGGCCAGCTGGCCGGCTTGCGCGAACTCGTGCGCCGCCACCTGGCTTGATGCCCCCTCTTTGGTCCCCATGTTGAGCCCCATGACTTCTGTTTCGCTCCGCCAGCGCGCGGGCACCCTGACTTTGGCCTGCGCCTTGAGCGTGGCCGCCCTGGCCCAACCCTGGCTGGCTTCGTCGGCCTGGGCCCAGGGCTCGCCCGCCACGCTGGGCGGCTTCTCCGAGCCCGCGATGGCCATGCCGCAGCCGCCTGAAGTCGCCGCGCGCGCTTTCATCCTCCAGGACCTGAGCATCAAGCAAACGCTGGCCGCGCGCAACGCCGACCAGGCCGTCGAGCCGGCTTCGCTCACCAAGCTGATGACCGCCTACCTGGTGTTCCAGGCCCTGCAAGGCGGCAAGCTCAGCCTGCAGCAGGAGTTGCCGGTGTCGGAGCGCGCCTGGCGCACCGGCATGACGGGCGCTTCGCGCTCGTACATCAACGTCAACAGCCGCGTGAAGGTCGATGACCTGATCAAAGGCATGATTGTGCAGAGCGGCAACGACGCCACCGTGGCCCTGGCCGAAGGCGTGGGCGGCTCGGTCGAAGGCTTTGTGGAAATGATGAACCGCCAGGCGCAAGCCTTTGGCCTCAAGACCACCCACTTCGCCAACCCCGAGGGCCTGACCGCCCCTGGGCACGTGACCACGGCGCGCGAGCTCTCGATCATCGCCACCCGCCTGATCACCGATTTCCCGCAGTCTTTGCCCTATTACTCGATGAAGTCGTTCTCGTACAACGGCATCACCCAGGGCAACCGCAACCTGCTGCTCTACCGTGACCCGACGGTGGACGGCCTCAAGACCGGCTACACCGACGCCGCTGGCTACTGCCTGATCGCCACGGCCCACCGGCCTGCGCCGGGCGGTGGCGAGCGCCGCCTGTTGAGCGTGGTGGTGGGCACCGCTTCGGCCGAAGCCCGCGCCAACGAGAGCCAGAAGCTGCTCAACTGGGGTTACAGCAACTTCGACGTCGTCAAGTTGTTCGACGCCAACCAGCCCGTCACCACCGCTCAGGTGTGGAAGGGCAAGAGCAGCACGGCGCGCCTGGGGCGTTCCGCGCCCATCACCGTGGTGGTGCCGCGTGGCCAGGGTGGCAGCGTTCAGACCAGCGTGACCCGACCCAACCCGCTGCTGGCGCCGCTGGCCAAGGGCCAGGCCGTGGGCAGCCTCGAGATCAAGGTGGGCGGCACCGCCTGGCAAACCTTGCCGCTGCAGTCGCTGGACGATGTGCCCCAGGCTGGCTTCTTTGGCCGCATGTGGGACGCCATCCGCCTGGGCGTGCAGTGAGCGCGCGCCACCACGAAGCATGAAAGGCTGCGCATGAGCACCGACCACACCCCGGCCAACCCGCCGATCCCGCCCGAAGAGTCGCTGCTGACTTTCCCCAACGACTTCCCCATCAAGGTGATGGGGGTGCACCAGGCGGATTTCGTGGCGGCCGTTGTCGCCATCGTCCAGACCCATGCGCCGGACTTCCAGCCGGACGGCATCGTCCACCGCCCCAGCAGCGGCGGCAAGTACCTGGGCCTGACGGTGACCGTGACCGTCACCAGCCGCGAACAGCTCGACAACATCTAC
>JBEEJT010000363.1:0-8402 GCA_041169085.1 Pseudomonadota bacterium
CGTGGTGCGCCCCATCCAGGTGGCCGCCGACGTGGCGGCGCGCATCGCGCGAGGGGATTTGCGCCACCGCTTCCTGCCCAAGGGCCGCGACGAGATCGGCCAGATGCTCTCCGCGATGTCCGCCATGCAAGACAACCTGCGGACTCTGATCTGGCGCGTGCGCCACAGCGTGGACAAGGTGGACGGCACCACCGCCAGCATCGCCCAAGCCAATGCCGACCTCAGTGGCCGCACCGAGCAGCAAGCCGCTGCGCTCCAGCACACGGCGGCGTCGATGTTGCAGCTCGACGAGGCCGTGCGCGAAAACGTTCGACAGGCCGAGGCCGCCCGTCAGACGGCCGAGCGGGCCTCAGGCGTGGCGTCTTCCGGTGGCGAGGTGGTCAAGCGCGTGGTGCAGACCATGGCCGACATCAGCCAGTCGTCGCGCAAGGTGACCGACATCATCGCCGTCATCGATGGCATCGCCTTCCAGACCAACCTGCTGGCGCTCAACGCCGCCGTGGAAGCGGCTCGGGCGGGCGAAGGCGGGCGGGGGTTCGCGGTGGTGGCCAACGAGGTGCGTCAGCTGGCCGGGCGGTCTGCCAACGCGGCCAAGGAGATCAAGACCCTGCTCGATCAAAGCCAGCACAAGGTGGACGAAGGCGCCGCCCTGGTGTCGCAGGCGGGGGACACCATGATCTCGGTGGTCAACGCCATCCATGAGGTGTCGGCGGCGGTGGTGCAGATCAGCCAGGCGTCGCAAGACCAGGGCGAAGGCTTGCACAAGGTGTCTGCGGCGGTGAGCCACATCGACGAAGTCACGCACGTGAACGCGACCCTGGTGTCCGAGACCGCCAGCACGGCCGCCGACCTGGCTGAAGAGGCCCACCGCCTGGTGACGGCCATCCGGGTGTTCGACCTCGGCGAAGACCTGGGCGACGTGGCCCAGCTCACCGAGGTGGCGTGATCAAGGCTGGGGCTGGAACACCAGCTTGCTGGTGTCGAAGCCCTGTTGCTGCAGCGTGGCCAGGATGTTGGCCTTGTCTTCGGGCTTGAGCTCCGGGGTGCGAGACAAGATCCACAGGTAGGTGCGGGTGGGCTCGCTCACCACGCTGTAGCGGTAATCCTCGGGCAACTGGATCACCCAGTAAGGGCCCCACACCAGCGGGATCCAGGCCAGGTAGCTGGGGGCGAAGCGCACTTCCAGCTTCGAGGTGACGCCTGCGCCCACCGGGATGCCCAACACCTTGGGCTGGCGCACGCGGGCCTGGCCCACGGCGACCGAGGGCGAGCCGTCGGCGGTGGTGCAGGTGTTGGTCACCGTGACGGTGTTGTTGGGGTTGAGCGCGTAGTTGGCCGTCGTGCCACTCACGCACTGCTTCTGGAAGCTGTTGGGGTAGAAGCCGATCTGGTACCAGTCGCCCATGTAGCGCGGCAAATCAACGCTGGGCACGGCCTGCAGCGCCGCGGTGGCGGCCAGGGCCGGGGCGGCACTCAGTGCCGATGCCGCCAGGCACAGCGTGGCGGCCAGCTTGGTGGTGGTCGGGGCGAAACGGGTCAGGGCAAAAGCGGTCATAGGGCCTCCAGTGGTGATCGCCACCTTAAGGTGCCTGCACGCCTGTTGACCTGTCTTTTGACGCGGGAACGCCCCGCTTAAGCGGGGGTGAACCGCTTTTGACGCGGCTTTGGGCGTCGGGGCGGCCGGTGTCGGACCGGTCAGGCCAGCTTGCCCGCCTGGAAGTCAGCCACGGCCTCGAACACCTCCCGGTGGGTGTTCATCACGAAGGGACCGTATTGCGCGATGGGCTCGCGCAAGGCCTGGCCCGCGATGATCAGCGCCCGCGCACCGTCCTCGGGGAAGCGGTCGTCTGCGCGAACGGCTTGCAGCCGCACGCCATCGAACTCGGTGCTGTTGCGCAGGATCGCCATGCGCTGGCGGGGCACCACGCCTTCTTGCGGGTCGGTGGGCGAGCCGGGCCCCACCCGCATGTCACCTCGGTAGACGTACACCAGCGCGTTGTGGGCCGGGGGCAGCACCTGGTCGAAGCTGGCGCCCACCGGCAGGTGCACGTCGAGGTAGAGCGGCTGGGTGGCTTCGCGCTGCACGGCGCCGTCGACGCCGTGGCTGTGGCCGGCGATGACCACCGCGGTGGCGCCCGTCGGCGTTTGCAAGCGCGGCAGGTCGCTGGCGGTGAAGTCTCGGTACCAGGGCGGGCACATCTTGTCGCGCGCGGGCAGGTTCAGCCAGAGCTGGAAGCCTTCCATGCGCCCTTGCGACTGCTGCGGGATCTCGGAATGGATCACGCCACGGCCCGCCGTCATCCACTGCACGCCACCGGCTTCCAGCAGGCCTTCGTGGCCCGCGCTGTCGCGGTGCAACATGCGCCCGGCCAGCATGTAGGTCACGGTCTCGAACCCGCGGTGGGGGTGGTCAGGGAAGCCGGCGATGTAGTCGTCGGGCTGGTCGCTGCCAAAGGCATCGAGCATGAGGAAGGGGTCGAGCCGGCGCTGCAGGGTGTGGGTCAGCACGCGTGTGAGCTTGACCCCGGCGCCGTCGGAGGTGGCCTCACCCACCACCACGCGTTCGATGGGGCGGGGGGCCAGCACGGGATGGGCGTCAACGGAAACAGGTACTGCGGCGGGGGACATCCCGCCATGCTACGCGGGCGCTTGCGGCTTGACGAGTCCCCGGATGATGGGATTTGTCCTGCTGCGGGAAAGCGCCAGGGCTTTGGCCCCCAAATTGCATACAGCTTCGGCATGCATCGTGCCATCATGGACACGACAGCCACACCGGAGGTCCATCATGAAGTTGATCGATGAGATGCTGGCCAGGAACCTGCTGACGGCGGATCAGCATGCGCAGATTGGCGCCTGGGTGCAAGGCGCGCGAACGCCGGAGCGCATCCGCGCCATGCCGCCGCACTTGTGGCGGGCATTGGAGCTGGCCAGCGTGCTGATGAACTTCGACGCGGGGCGCGAACTGGCCCCGGGCTGAAGGGCCAGGCCGCTCAGGGCGCGTCAGCGCCAGGCAGGCGCAGCACGAACAGGCTGTTGCCAGGGCCGGCGTGCCAGGCCGTCGGGCCGCCAAAGCTGCTGTAGCCCGAGTTGAGGTAGAGGTCGGCGCCCACGGGCACCGCCCCCACGGAGTCGATCGTGCCGCCGTGCCCGGCCTTGCCGTCGTTCACGTCCTGGGTGGCCACGGCCGACTGGAAGGTCCACAGCGCTTCGCCGGTGCTGGCGCGCAAGGCTCGCAACTCGCCGCTCAGGGCCCCGGCCAGCAACACGTCGTTGGTGACGGTCAGCGCGGCCGAATAGATGGTGTCGTAAGTCTTGCCTTGGTAGACGTGTTGGTCGTGCCGCTCCCACAGCAGCTTGCCGGTGAGCAGGTCGAGGGCGTAGAGGCCCGGTGTGGCGCCAACCGAAGGCACGGTGTTGCTGCCCAGCATGGCCTGGAAGTTGAGGCTGTTGAGCTTCTGGAATTTCTGGATGGTGAGGTCGGCCACGGCCGCGTACACACGGTGCTGGTCTGCGGCCATGCCCCAGTGGATGCCGCCCAAGGCGCCGCCCACGCCCAGCTTGGTCTGCCAGTTCACGGCGCCCGTCTTCGGGTTGAGCGAATAGACCACGCCATTTTTGCCGCCGGCCAGGATGGCCTGCTCGCCCGACATCAGCTTGACCAGCATGGGCGGCGCACCGAAGTCGAAGTCGCCACCCGGCGTGAACTTGCAGCCGCCGTCCAGGCCGCGCGGGGCCACGCAGCTGAAGGTCCAGGCGTCGTTCTGGGTGGACTGGAAGACCCAGCGCTCCTGGCCGGTGGCCAGGTCCAGGGCGATGATGGCGTCTTCGCGCTTGCTGGTGGGGGGCGCGAAGTTCTGACCGGTGCCGAAGACGATGGTCTGGTTGGCTTCGTCGATCAGGGGGGCGCCCCACAGGCTCATGCCGCTGGGCAACTTGCCGCTGCCTTCGGCCTGGGCCGTGTGGTAAGTCCACTTCACTTTGCCGGTGTAAGGGTCCAGCGCTTGCAGCAGGCCGTGTGAGCTGCAACAGCCGCCCAGCACGCTGAACACGGCCGTCACCACCTCCTTGCTGGCCACGGGCACATACAAGGTGCCGTTGTGGACCAGGGGGGCGCCGGTGACCATGTGGCGGCTGCTGTCGGTGCCCACGAAGGCGCGCCAGAGCTGTTTGCCGCTCACCGCATCGACCGCATAAAGGTTGCCGAAGAAGTCGCCGGCAAACACCAGGGCGGGCTGCTCACCCACCGGGGGCAGGTAGGCGATGGCCGACGAGCGCATGTGGTTGGGCATCACCCCCAGCAAGGTACGGCTGACCCCGCTGTAGCGCCAGTACACGCAGCCCGTGGCCCGGTTGGCGGCCACCAGGTCCCGGCCTTCGGCGAAGAAGATGGCCTGGGCGGTGACGGCGGGGGTGCCTTTCTTGTCGGTGGCGCCGTCGGCCACATGGGCATGGGCCGTCTGGAGCGTGGCCACGTTGCCGGCATGGATCTGCGACGGCAGGTTGCGCGTGTTGGCGGCGTTGAGCCCGAAGCCGTTGCTCAGCACGGGGGAGCGAGGGTCAACGGTGTCGGTGCACGTGGCGGCCTGCGCCGAAGACCAGGCCGCCAGGGCAGCCAAGGTGAAGGTCAACGCTGACCGGCGGACGGCTCGTGGCAAACCAGGCATGGGCGGCTCCTGAAGGCTTGTGGCCGGGCCTGGGGTGCGGGCCCGTGATGCCGCATGTTAATCGCTTGTCGATTACCTTCGGCCGTCTCCTGTGCCCTCAGTTGGAAGCCGGGGGCGCAGACGCGTCGGCCTGCGTGGCCGTTTGGACTTGTCGCGCCTCCCAGGCCCGCATGGCCTGGCGGAACTCGTCCATGGCCATGTCGTGGCGGTCAAAGATGCAAGGGTCGCAGCCATTGCCACAACAGTCGTTGATGTCGGGCGGCTCGGGGGGCTGGGGCTTGGGGTCGGCTTCGTTCGGGCACATGTCGACATTGTCGCGCTTGTGTGTGCCCGACCCTTCACAAGGCCATGTTGCGCAGCCGGTTGGCGTGGGTCAGGTAGAAGCTCACCGGGTCCGGTGCACCCTTGCCGATCAGGCCGAAGACCTGGTTGATCTCGTCCATGTGGTTCCAGGGGTAATCGGCGCGCAGCATCTTGCCCCAGTAGGCGTGGCACACGGGCACCAGGCCGTCGCTGGGCACGCTGCCTGCGGTGAACAGGCCGTCGATCGGGTCGGCCTTGTTGGTCTTCACCGCGTTGCCGGCCACCGAGTAATAGCGCACGCCGTTGGCGGCGAGTTCATCGCCGTCGGTGCAGGGGGCCTTGGGGGCGCCAGCGGGGAAGCGCGTGTTGAAGGCGGCCGTGTCGGCGGCCCAGGCCAGCAAGGCGGCCGGGTCTTCAGGCAGCTTGGGCGAACCCGACAAGGTGTCGATGAGCTGGCCGGCGCTGCCCACCGCCTTGGGGTTGGTCAGCAGCTGCTGGATGACGGCGTCGGTCTGCGTGGTGTCGATCACGTGGGGCGAGCCCACGGTGGTGACGCTGGCCACCCACTCGGGCGCCACGCCTGCCACGTAGCGGGCCGTGGGGCCGCCCTGGCTGTGGCCGATCAGGTTGAACTTCTTGTAGCCCTTGGCGGCGGCCCACTGCTTGAGCTGTGCCAGCAGTTGCTCACCGCGCACGTTGTTGTCGTTGACGGCCGAGACCTTGGCGATCAGCACCGTGGCGCCTTGCTTGCGCAGGGCCGAGGGGATCTGGTACCAGTAGTCGTAACCCAGGATGCTGTCCCAGCCCATGAGGCCGTGCACGAGCACGATGGGGTAGGCCGTCTGGGCCGCGGTGCGCGTGGTGCTCACCGGGGTGCTCACCTGGGCGTTGGCTGGGGCCGGGTGGCTGGCGGCACCCCAGGCGATCACGGCGGCCAACACCGAGGCCAGGGGCAGCAGGCGAGAGGGGGGCGAGGCGAGGCGCATGGCGTTCACGAAAGGTTGTCGTGGACAGCGATGTTAGGTCGTCTCAGGCAAGTTGTTCATGGGGATAACAATGAGCGCTGGCCTGCCGAGGGGGAATGCGCGCCAGGGAGGTGCGCTCAGACCGGGCTGCGCAACACGGCCCCGCAAGCCTCGGCGTGGCTGGCCACCAGGCCGTGGCTGGCGCCCGCGATCTCGCTGCGCTGGCTGCGCGGCAACAGGCGGTGCAGGTGGTCGACGATGGCGTGGGCCACGGCGTTGGAGCGGGTGCCGCACACCAGGCGGGTGGGCACGTGCAGGGCGCGCAGGTCGTCGACGGTGTGGTGGGCCTGGGTGCACAGGTCCCAGTGGCGCAAGTTGGCTGCGACCATGGTGCCCATCACCTCACGGATGTGCGGGGGCAGGGTGGCGAAGTCGTTGGCGCCGCCCCAGAAGTCGATCACCTGGCCGCACACGTCGGGCACGCCGGCGGCGGCATCGGCGCGGTAGCGACTCAGGAAGGTTTGCAGCTCGGCCTGCATGGGCGCATCGCCCGCCACATCGAGCACCCAGGTGGCCACGGGCTCGAACAGCGTGAGTTCGGCCAGCGGCAGGTTGCCCCGCAGCGCCTGGGCCAGGGCCACCACGCCGCCATACGAATGGCCCACCAGGTGGATGGGGCGATCGGTGTGCGGACGCACCAGGGTGTCGACCACCTCGGCCAGCCAGTCCAGTTCGGTGTTCAGCGTGGGGGCGTCGGCATCGTCCGGGTCGGGCATGCCGCCGTGGCCAGGCAGGCGGATGGCGATGCAGTGGTGCGTGGGCGCCAGCATCGCCATCAGCTTCTTCCAGGTCGAGGTGGTGGCATACGAGCCGTGCACGAAGACGACCGGGTCGCCGCTGCCTTGTTCCACCACGTGGGCCTGGATGTCCATCGGTACTGCCTTGCGGGAATGGGGGTGCAGGCAGTATGGCGCAGCTCAGGCGAACATGCCGCCAGAGGCTTCGATGCGCTGGGCGTTGATCCAATGCGTGTCCGGCGACAACAAGGCGGCGATGGTGGTGCCGATGTCATCGGGCACGCCGGCGCGGCCCA
This sequence comes from Pseudomonadota bacterium, assembly GCA_041169085.1. Classification (GTDB taxonomy): domain Bacteria; phylum Pseudomonadota; class Gammaproteobacteria; order Burkholderiales; family Burkholderiaceae_C; genus Aquabacterium. The sequence goes on from JBEEJT010000363.1 coordinate 7,026, forward strand.
GCGCGGTGACCGAGGCCACGAAGGCATTGAGCTCGGCTCGGTCGCGCACGGCACCACCGCCGAAGTCGGTCTCGATGGCGCCCGGGGCCAAGGTGTTGACGCGGATGCCGCGTGCGCCCAGCTCCTTGGCCAGGTAGCGGCTCATGACCTCGATGCCGCCCTTCATCATCGCGTAGGCCGCATAGCCCGGCAACGAGAAGCGCGCCAGGCCGCTCGACACGTTGAGCACGCTGCCGCCATCGGCGATCAGCGGCAGCAGCGTCTGCGTCAAGAAGAACGGGCCCTTGAGGTGCACGCGCATCAGCTCGTCGAACTGGGCCTCGGTGGTGTCGGCCACCAGGGCGTGGATGCCCATGCCGGCGTTGTTCACCAGGTGGTCGATCTGGGCGCGCTGCCACTGGCTGGTCAGCACTTCGCGCAGCGCTTGGGCAAAGGCCGGGAACTGGCCGCTGTCGCCCACATCGAGTTGCAGCGCCACGGCCTGGCCGCCCAAGGCCTGCACCTGGGCCACCACCGCGTCGGCTTCGGCGCGTTGCGTGCGGTAGGTGATGACGCTGTCGGTGCCGCGTGCGGCCAGGGCCAGCGCGGCGTGGCGGCCCAGGCCGCGGCTGCCGCCGGTGATCAGGGCGATGGGTCGGGGCGTGGTGGTGTGGGTCATGGCGGGGCTCCGGTGGCGTGTGCGCAAGTGGATGGGATGGGGGCCACTGTATTGGCGAGTGGGGATTTGATAAACGCGTGAAAATGAAGAAGACTGTCAACATTGGATGAACAATCTTCGCGATGGACACCCTGCAGCCCGACACCTTGCGCGTCTTCGTGCGCGTGGCCGAACTCGCCAGCTTCACCCAGGCGGCCTCCAGCCTGGGCTTGCCCAAGGCCAGCGCCTCGATGGCGGTGCAGCGTCTGGAAGCGCGGCTGGGCACGCGCCTGTTTCACCGCACGACGCGGCGGGTGCAACTCACGCCCGATGGCCAGGCGTTTTACGAGCGCAGCAAAGACCTGCTGGCCGACCTGGACGAGATGCAGACGCTGTTTCACCCTGCCTCAGGGGGCCTGCGTGGCCGCTTGCGGGTGGACATGCCCATGCGCATCGCCCACGAGGTGGTGATGCCCGAGCTGCCCACCTTCCTGGCCCAGCACCCCGAGCTGAACCTGGAGCTCAGCAGCACCGACCGCCGCGTGGACCTGGTGCGCGAAGGCTTTGACTGCGTGTTGCGTGTGGGCGGGCTGGGGGATTCCAGCCTGGTGGCGCGGCCCGTGGGGCAAGCGGCCATGGTCAACCTGGCCAGCCCGGCCTACCTGGCGCGCCATGGCGAGCCTCGCGCCCTGGCCGACCTGGCGCGGCACCTGGATGATGCCCAGCCCCGCCAGGCAGGC
>JBEEJT010000364.1:0-46932 GCA_041169085.1 Pseudomonadota bacterium
CCATGGGAACCATCGAAGACGCTGCCAAGCGAATTGAACAGCTGCGCCGTGCAGGCATCATCACCCCCAATCTGGATGCTGCCGTCGGCCTGACACCCGCTGCCGCAGCGCCCCCTGCTGCAGCCCCTAACGCGCCAAGTCCAGCCGTTCAGCCGCAGCTGCATCCGCAGCCGCCAGTGCAAACGCACGCACCGTCGCAGCCGCTGTCGCATGAGCCACTGCAACCGCCACCGCCCTCCATCACCATTGAGGGTGAAGACGTCATCACCATCACCCTGCCCTCAGGTGGCGCGCCCAGCCCCGAAGCGGCGAGTTTCGAACAGGACATTGCACCAGGCGAACGGCGCAGCCGACTCATCCAGGCCGACCTGCTGGGCATGCAAAGGCATGGCCTCTTGATCCCTGGCGCCCCGCGCTCGCAGCTGGAAGAGGAGTTCCGCATTGTGAAGCGCCCATTGCTGGAGAACATTTCCAGCGAGGCCAGCATTCGTCCCGAGCGCGCCAACCTCATCATGGTCACCAGTGCCATGCCAGGCGAAGGCAAAACACAGTCCGCCATCAACTTGGCCGTCAGCGTCGCGATGGAACTCGACCGGACGGTGCTGCTGGTCGAAGCAGACGTGCTCAAGCCCAGCCTCCTTCATCGCATGGGCATGCAGGCACAACACGGCTTGCTGGACCTGCTGGCCGGCGACGTCACCGACCTGTCGGAAGTGCTGTTGCGCACCAACATCCCCAAGCTCAGCGTGCTGCCGGCCGGCCAGAACCGCACCAGTGCGACGGAACTGCTGGCCAGCGCGGCCATGGAAGCCTTGCTCAACGACCTGTCCAACCGCTACCCGGATCGGGTCATCATTTTTGACACCCCCCCCCTGATCTCCACCACCGAGTCTCGCGTGTTGGCCACGCACATGGGGCAAGTCGTGATGGTGGTTGAAGCCCATCAAACACCGCTGCCGACCATCAAACAGGCCTTCACCATGCTGGAAAGCCACCCAGTGGTCATGAGTGTGCTCAACAAGTACGTCGGGCCCAAGAGCGGCGAGACCTATGGCTACTATGCCCCCTGATGCAGCGCGTCACCGCTGGCAGCATTGGGGTGGCCTGGGCCTGCTGAGCGCGACGTTTGCCGCCACCGCGGCCACTTCTTCCATCACGCCCACCCTGGACCTCCAGTCCACGGTGACGAGCAACGTGCTGGCCAGCGAAGGTGCGCAAGGCAAGAAGGAGTTGATCAATTCGGCGTCCCCCGGCCTCATCGTTGACTTGCGGGCCGGCGGCTTCACAGCCGCGGGCAATGGCCGCGTCACCTGGGTCCACTACACCCGCCACAGCCAACCCGACAAGGTCATGCCCAATGGCCAGGGTGCCGCCAAATGGCTGCTGCCGGATGCCAACGCAGGCATTGAAAGCACGGCTTCGGCAAACCAGGTCAAATCGACTTTTCTGGCACGGGGCTCGACCACGCCGACCACATTGGACACTTACACCAATGCTTCGGTCGGGGTGGCGCCATTTGTGCGCCACCAGTTCACACCCAATCTGACATTCGATGGCAAACTGAGCCGACGGCAAACCATCACGGTGGGCGAAGGTTCGGGCCTGGATGTGCGACCCAAATCTCGCGTCACGGACGATCGCCTGAGCCTCGCGCAGACGCCTCAGCCAGCCGGTTGGCGACTCGAATGGACCCACCAGGCGACCTACACCCAACAAATGATTGGTCCCAGCCTGGATGAGGAAGCACTGCGTCTGGTGGCTCAGCACGCGCCCTGGCCGGAACTGACCGTGGGTTTGAGCCTGGGGCAGGCTCGTTCGCAGGTGGAGAACTTCGTCACGCAGGACCAGCCTCGAGGCCTTCAGATGGATTGGCGCCCCAGTGAGCGCACACGGCTGCAGGGCCAGGTTGAGCGCCGCTACTACGGCAATGGCTGGAAGATCGCCGCCAGCCACCGCAGCCCGTGGTTTGCACTCCAGTTTGCAGCCGACCGCGCCCCCACGACTTACGCTGCCGCCATCGGCACCGTCCCGCCCGGGAGCTCCCTGAAGGACCTCTATTCCGCCATGCTGACCACGCGCATCCCGGACCCGGTGGAGCGCGCACAAGTGGTGGACGAACTCATGACCAGGCGGCAACTCAGCGGCGGCGCCACTGGCAGCGGCGACCTGTACGACCAGCGCGCACGGCTGCTCCAACGGACAACGGGCAGTCTGGCCTTCATGGGCCGTCGAGACGTGGTCACGGTGGCCGCCGGCTTGACGCGCTCCTCGCCCTTGTCAGCAGACGCAGACCCTTTGCTGTCGCTGTCGGGACAAGCCACCAAGGAGTACCATTTCGACGCGCAAGCCAACCACCTCTTGAGCCCAACGATGTCGATGTCTGGCGGGGTGCGTTGGACACGGGCCTGGTTGATCCGTCAAGCTGATGGCGTTGGGGTGTTGTCGCGTGACTTTTCGTGGCGCTTGGGCCTCAACAGCAATTTGAGCGCCAGCACGACGGCCACGCTCTCACTGCGCCGACAGATCGCGCACGCGCCTGCCCCCAACAACACGAATGAAACGGCTGCCAGTCTGGCGCTGATGCATCGCTTTTGAAGGAAGTGCATTGGGATGTACGAGTCGTTTTTTGGGCTGAACGCGCCCCCCTTCCTGCTGAACCCTGACCCCGGCTTCTTCTTTGACAGCCGGGGTCACGCCAGCGCCCTGTCCTACTTGAAGTTCGGCCTTTACCAGGCTGAAGGGTTCATCGTCATCACGGGCGACATAGGCGCCGGCAAGACCACGCTGGTGCGTACGCTGCTCTCAGACATCGACCACGAAAAGGTCGTGGCGGCACAGTTGGTCAGCACGCAACTGGAAGCCGGCGATTTGCTGCGCTCCGCGCTCACGGCCTTTGGTGTGCCTGTACAAGGCCAAAGCAAGGCCGAGTTGATCGCTACCCTGGAGGCCTACCTCACGCTGTTGGCCACCCAGAAGAAGCGTGCCGTGCTGATCGTGGACGAAGCGCAGAACCTCAGCCGCGACGCCATCGAAGAGTTGCGCATGCTCTCGAACTTCCAGTATGGCAACCAGGCCCTGCTGCAAAGTTTTCTGATCGGTCAGCCGGAACTGCGCGACATGCTCTTGTCGCGCAGCCTGGAGCAATTGCGCCAGCGGGTCATCGCTTCTTACCACCTCGGCCCCATGGACCGGGAAGAGACGCGCCGCTACATCGAATTCCGCCTGAGCAAAGTCGGCTGGCAGCAAGACCCGAGCTTCGACGACGACGCTTTCGACGAGATCTTTCAGTGGACGACGGGCATCCCGCGGCGCATCAACCTGCTGTGCAACCGGCTGCTGCTGGCCACCTTCCTGGCAGAAGCTCACCGTGTCACAGCGGCCGATGTGGCCCGTGTGGCCATGGAGATCCGGGCCGAGATCGGTGAGCCCATTGCGTTCCGTCAGGGCGAGCCACTGCCGCATGCGAGCGCAGGCCCATCGGGAGAGGCCCAACCGCTGCGCCCCCCGACGACTCGCCCCGGGGACCTGACCGACACCGAGCCCCCGGCGCACCCGCTGCCCGAGCCAGGCTTGCCGCCCGCCGCCACGCAATGGTCGCCTCCCGCCCCCGTCACCGGCATGGGCGATTCCTTCCTGATCGTCGCCAGCAGCCGTGCCTCCGTCATCCGTGCAGCGGCGCTGCACCGCGCGTTTGCGTCCCGAGACGACCTGCCTCCGCTGAAATGGATGGTCATGCAGACCCCCGGTCAGTTCGAGCTGACTGGCGACTGGTGTGAACACATGGGCTTGCGCGAGCCCGACATCACGCTGCAACTGCCGCCGCAAGCGATCACCGTGCAACTGGCCGACGCCATCCGCCAATGCGCGCATGTGTTCGAGGCCTACCGCCCCGCATGCCTGTTGGTGCAAAGCGGCGATGACGGCGCCATGGCCGCCTGCATCGTGGCCCAGCGCCTGGGCATCCCGGTGGCGCACATTGAAGCGGGCTTGCGTTGTTTCGATCGCCAACGGCCGCAAGAACTCAACGCCATGATGTGCGACCATCAGGCCGATCTGCTGCTGACCTCCGAATGGGTGGCGCACGACAACCTGAGCCGCGAAGGCATCCCGGCAGATCGCATCCAGTTCGTGGGGAACCTCATGATGGACACGGTGCGGGCCCTCCTCAGCCAGGCCTCACCCCCGAAATACACGCTGCGGCATTTCAATCAGCCCCAAGACATCCTCAAGCAACGACACGGCTACGGTGTGGTCTACCTGAGTCGACGGGGCTTGGGCTCCAACGCCCAACAAATGGGCGAGCTGTTTTCGGCGCTGAAGTCCATCGTCAGAGATTTGCCCATGGTGGTGATCGCCTCTGAGCAGACACAGGCTTTGCTGCAGCAGCACCGCCTCACCGAAGGGCTGGACGCGACCCACATGGTGGTGCTCCCCATCGTGCCCTACTGCAAGATGATTGGCCTCATCGGTACGGCTTCCTGCGTGCTGACCGACTCCATGGCGGTCCAGGAAGAGTCAACGATCATGGGCGTGCCCTGCCTGACCTTGTCCAACCACACAGAGCGGCGCATCACCGTGGAACAAGGCACCAACACGGTCATTGGCACCAACCCCAACATGCTGCACCGGGCCGTGGCCGAGGTGATACGGGGCGCTGGCAAGAAGGGCCGTTTGCCCAAATTCTGGGATGGCTTGACCGGGCAACGGCTCGCTGAACAACTGCAGGCCTGGTGGAAGCAGAAGCAGGGTCGCCGCGCCCACAGCGCCCCCAAGCCATGAGCCCCCGGCTTGGGGCCCCCTCCAAGGCGCCAACCTGACCTTGGCCACCTGAAGCCTCGGGTATCATTTTTTACAATCTGTTCAACCACGCAACCTGCTCGACACCCCGGGGATCACTTTGAAGGCTGCGCTCATCGAAGCCATTGGCGTCACTTCATGGATGCTGGGTCGACTGCTGTCCCAAGGCAGGCTGACCGTGTTGACGTACCACAGCGTCACCAGCGCCTATGACCCATTGGCCAGCTTTGAGCAGATCACCGCGGCAACATTCCGGGAGCAAATGAGCCTGGTGTCCAGGCACTTCACGGTGCTGCCCCTGATGGAGGCGATCGAACACCTCCAGCGCGGCACCCTGCCTGCCAACGCATTGGCCATCACGTTCGACGACGGTTACCTCAACAACCACGATGTGGCATTGCCCATCCTCAAGTCCCTGGGGCTGACGGCCACGTTTTTCGTGAGCACCGGCTACATGGAAGGCGGGCTGATGTTCAACGACCTGATCATGGAGGCGCTGCGTCGCACCCGCAAAGACGATTTCGTCGTGCCCACCGAAGTTGACCCGAGTGGCCGCCTGGAACTCCAGAACGCACCTGGCCGGGTGAAGGCCTTCAAGCGTTTGGCCGCCTACGCAAAGTACTTGCCTGATTCGGAGCGGGCTGCTTTTTGCCTTGAAACATGGCGAAGCCTGGTGCCGAGCAACGCTGCAGAAATGCCGCGCCTCATGATGTCGGCGGAACATGTCCGCAACCTCCACCAGCAAGGCATGACCATCGGTGGTCATTCGCACAGTCACCCCATTTTCACGAGCTGCAGCCTCGACAAGGTGCGCGAAGAAGTCATTTTGAACCGCGACACGCTGCACAACTTGATTGGTGAGCCGCCAGAGGTCTTCGCGTACCCCAATGGACGAGCCAATCGGGACTACACCCTTGCCCATGCCCGCCTGCTCGAAGAGGCCGGTTACCGCTGTGCCGTGACGACGGAGATTGGTGTGTGCTGCCCTGGCATGGATCTCTACCAATTGCCCAGGTACATGCCATGGACCATGACACCCGGCAAGCTGCTGTATCACCTCTCGCGTAACGCGATCACAGGAACGTCCCCCATCACAGCAACGGCTTGATTCAGGCCGATTTTCCGGTTTTTGTTCACAGCCCCCCCATCTTCAGGGCCTTCACCCCACGAACGCAGGGTTATGGTGCGGTGCACAGTGGCCTCAAAATGGGGATTACAAAAGTTACGGTCCTTTTTGGGGAGCAGGGTTTTAACGACCCCCTTTAAGGCAACACGAGGCGGCCATGCTACGGGTCTTCCAACACCACATCTCCTTCGCCACGCTGGCGGAACTCCTGGCAGACAGCCTGACGAGTTTCCTCGCCATCATCCTTGGCGCCCTGACCATCGCCCATTTCTACGGCGATCAAAGCGCTGGTGTGGGGGTGTCGGCCACTCTGCGCACTGGCCTGGGCTTCGCCTTCCTGATCCCGCTGCACTGCGGTCTGGTTGGCGTGTACCGTGAAGGCGCCGAACGCAAGACCGCCCGCACCAAGCTGGGCCGTGCGATGTTGGGTTGCCTGGTGGGCGCCCCCATCGCCTACCAACTCGCCGTGAAAACCGCCGTGCCGGGCAACGTCGAAGCCCAGCAGCTGATGGGTTTCGGCATCGCCTACCTGCTCGTGGGCCTGCTGATCGTGCGCGGCCTGATCCTGAGCGCCTGGCGCGGCGCCCTGGTGCAACAGCGTGTGCTGATCATCGGCACGGGCAATGAAGCCCACGCCGTGGCCACCGACCTGAAGTCGCGCCGCCTGCGCAGCCACGCCGTGGTCGGCTTCTTCCCCGCCGGCGAATCCGTCCTGCCCGTGGGTGACAAGCGCTTCAACATCTTCAACCGCGACCAGTTGATCGAAGACATCGTCAACGCCAACGACGTCAACCAGATCATCGTGGCCGTCAAGGAGCAACGCGGCGGCAACGTGCCCATGGACCAGTTGCTGACGGCCCGCATCCAGGGCATCCCGGTCATGGACCTGGCCACGTTCTACGAACAAACCACAGGCGAAGTGCCGGTGGACAGCTTGAAGTCCAGCTTCCTGGTCTACGGACGCGGCTTTGCCCAAGGGCGTGGCCGCATCGTGGTCAAGCGCGTGTTCGACATCCTGTTCTCTTCGCTGCTGCTGCTGATCGCTTCGCCGATCATGTTGATCACGATGATCGCCATCAAGCTGGAGAGCGAAGGCCCGATCATCTACAAGCAGGAGCGCGTGGGACGCGGCGGCAAGTCGTTCATGTGCCTGAAGTTCCGTTCGATGCGCACCGACGCCGAAAAGAACGGCGTGGCCGTGTGGGCTTGCAAGAATGACCCGCGCATCACCCGCGTTGGCAAGCTGATCCGCAAGACCCGCATCGACGAACTGCCTCAGTTGCTGAGCGTGCTGCGCGGCGAAATGAGCATGGTGGGCCCCCGCCCGGAGCGTCCGAGCTTCGTGGCTGAGTTGAAGGAAAAGATCCCCTTCTACGACGTGCGCCACAGCGTGAAGCCTGGCGTGACGGGCTGGGCACAGGTTCGCTACGCCTACGGCGCTTCGCTGCAAGATGCCCTGCACAAGCACCAGTACGACCTGTATTACGTCAAGAACAATTCGCTGTTCCTCGACCTGCTGATCTTGTTCGAAACCGTCAGCGTGGTGCTCTTCCGCGAAGGCGCCCAGTAAACCGGAGCGCCCACCGCGCCCCACCGACACGCGCCCCGAGGGGCGCGTTTCTTTTGGCGAACCGCTCCCTGCCGGGGGGCTGCGCCGTTTGCGCGACAATACGCGGTTCCCCTCTGCCCTCCCCTGGCCCTTCCAACGTGTCTGCTACGCCCCCCAAGCGCTTCAAAATGGCCCTGGCCTGGACGGTCGGGCTGGGGCTGCTGGCGTGGCTGCTGCAGCGGCTGCCCTGGCACGACGCCCTGGCGGCCATGCAGCGCCCCGAATGGCACACCTGGGCCTGGGTGTTGGCCGCCTTGCTGTTCAGTTACGGGCTGCGTGGCGCCCGGCTGCAAGTGGTACTGGGCCTGGACGATGCCCCATCGACCCCAGCATCAGCACCGCGCCGTTGGCTGGGCCTGCGGCTGGATGCGCTGCGCGTGATCCTGATGCACAACGCCGCCGTGAACCTGCTGCCCATGCGGGCGGGTGAACTCAGTTTCCCCTGGCTGGCCGCCCGCGAATTGAACATGCCACTGCCACGCGCCGTGGCCTGCCTGGTGTGGATGCGGGTGCAGGACCTGATCGTGTTGGCCTGGTTGGGTCTGCTGGTGTGGCCCGGCTTGCCCCTGTGGTTGCGCACCGTGGGCGTGCTGGGCTTGCTGGCCGCAGGTGGCCTGTTGACCTGGTTGTCCGCACAGGCCGACCGCCGCGATGCGGCAGGGGCCTGGTGGTCGCGCTGGCAGTCGGCCCTGGCCGAACACGCCCATCACCGCCCTGCCGCCTGGGCCCTCACCGTGGCCAATTGGGTGATCAAACTGGCCGCAGGCGCCACCTTGTTGTCTGCCATCACGGGTTCAGCCTGGCTCACCGCCTGGGCTGGGGCATTGGGTGGCGAATTGGCGGCCGTGGTGCCTCTGCAAGGCCCGGCGGGCTTTGGCACCTACGAAGCCGGCGTCTGGGCAGCCATGGCCTGGCTCAGCCCGCCCACCGACCCGGCTCGCGACCACGCCATCGTGGCCGCACTCGCCTTGCACGCCTGTTTCCTGGTCTGCGCCACATTGGCCGGGCTGACGGCCTGGCTGTTGCGCCCAGCTGGCGCCCCCACCCTTTCTGAAGCCGCTCGCGCCGCGGGCCCGCTGTCTTCCTGAATGACCATGTCTGCTTCCCCTTCCTTCCAACGCCCTGCAACGAAGTCGGCCGCCGACCTCTCCGTGCCCACGCCAGCCCACACCTTGTCCATCGTGGTGCCCATGTACAACGAGGTCGACAACGTCGAACCTTTCGTGACGGCGGTGCACAAGGCCCTGGCCAGCTATGGCTTCCCATGGGAGCTGCTGATCGTCAACGATGGCAGCCGCGATGGCACCCAGCAAGCCTTGGACGAACAGGCGCGTCTGCGTGGCCCGCACGTGCGCCCCATTCACCTGTGGCGCAACTTCCGGCAAACGGCGGCCATGCAGGCCGGCATCGACGCGGCCCGTGGAGACGTGATCGTCACCTTGGACGGTGACCTGCAAAACGACCCCATCGACATCCCGAAGCTGGTGCGCCGCCTGTTGGTGGAAGACCTGGACCTCGTGGCCGGCTGGCGCCAGAACCGCCAGGACGGCATGGTGCTGCGCAAGATTCCTTCGCGCATCGCCAACCGTTTGATCCGCCGCATCACCGAGCTGGAGTTCCAGGACTTGGGCTGCAGCCTCAAGGCTTACCGGGCCAGCGTGCTCAAGCGCGTGAGCCTGTACGGTGAAATGCACCGCTTCATCCCTGCCTGGATGGCCACGGTCACGTCGCCCAGCCGCATGGCAGAAGAGCCGGTGAGCCACCACGCGCGCGTGCACGGCGAATCAAAGTACGGCATTTCGCGCACCTTGCGCGTGGTGCTCGATTTGCTCGCCGTCAACTTCTTCCTGCGCTTCTCCGGTCGCCCGGGCCACTTCTTCGGTGGCGTGGGCCTGGCCGTGGGCACGGTGGGCGGCCTGATCCTCAGCTACCTGGCTGTGCTCAAGTTGTTGGGAGAAAACATCGGCGGACGCCCCCTGCTTTGGTTGGGTTTCTTCTGCGTCCTTGGCGGCTTGCAGTTCCTCACCACGGGGGTGCTGGCGGAATTGCTGATTCGCATCTACTACGATCGTGGTGAAGTAGCGCCTTATCACACCAACAAGAGCCCGTCACTGGCAGAACAGGAAGGCTGGCACACCCCGTCAGTTGGCCAGTGACAGCATGACAGACCCGATGAACACCCCCACCCTTGCGGCCCCTGGCACGGCCAACCCGGTCGCGCCCAGCAAACCTGCCAGCCAGCGCTGGCCTCGCATCTGGGGCCCGCGCCTCTGGAAGTTCAGCGCCTTTGCACTGGGCTTGTTCCTCTACCGCCTTTGGGTGATCCACCACAGCGGCATCTCCTTGTTCTTCGACGAGGCCCAGTACTGGGACTGGTCGCGCCACCTGGACTGGGGTTTCTTCTCCAAGCCGCCCTTGATCGCCGGCCTGATCTGGCTGAGCACCGCTTTGTTTGGCTCCGGGGTGCTGGGCGTCAAGGCGCTGACCATGTTGATCTACCCGGCCACCGCGTTCGCTTTGGTGGGGCTGGCCCGGGCCTTGTGGCCCACCAGCAGCGGCGTGCGCAGCGGCCTGGTGGCGGCGGCGTTGTTCCTCACCCTGCCCATGACGGGCCTGCTGGGCCTGGCTGCCAGCACCGACGCCCCACTGCTGCTCTTCTGGACGCTGGCCGCCTGGGCCCTGTGGCGCGCCCAGGTGACCAACCGCTTGCCTTATTGGGCGGCGGTGGGCGCATGCGTGGGCCTCGGCCTGATGTCCAAGTACACCATGGCGGCCTTTGGCATCACGGCCATCTGGGTGCTGTGGGCCATCCCTGGCCCCAAGCGTGGCGTGGGCCGATTGGGCCCTTGGCTGGCCCTGGCCGTGGCAGCCGCCTGCGTGGCGCCCAATGTGCTGTGGAACATGCACCATGGCTACCCCACCCTGCACCACACGGTAGGCATCACCGCCGATTCCAGCCGCGGTGGCGGCATCTTCAAGGCCCTGCAGTTCCTGGTGGGCCAAGTGGCCATGTTGGGCCCGGTCACCGTCGTGGCCGGCATCTGGTTGTGGCGCAAGCAGTTGCAAAGCAAGTTGGCCGTGGCCGCGCAAGGCAGCGGCCAGATTGGCGCCAGCACCATCTGGCGCTCGTCCATCCAGCCTTCGCTGACGCCTGAAGAAGTGCTGCGGGCCGGCAACCAGCCCCTCGCCAAACAGTCGGCCATTTACCTGGCATCGGTGTCGAGCTACCGCTACCTGTGGGCACTGAGCCTGCCGCTGCAGGCCATCGCCGTCGTCCAGGCCATCCGGGCCGATGCCCACGTGAACTGGGCTGCGCCCAGCATGATCGGCCTCACCTTGCTGATCGCCTCGCGCCTGAGCCTGCCGCTCGTGTCGATGTCGACGCCGCGTCCCACCCGCTGGCTGACCGTCACGCTGGCCACCAACCTGTTGTTGATGGGCGCCGTGTTGCACCTCAAGGACGTGGTCGGCGACAAGCTGCCCTCGAAGTACGACGTGCTGGTGCGGATGCGCGGCTGGCAATCGGCGTTCGACCAGATGGGCCCGACGATCAACGACCCCGTCGTGCGCGGGCTGCCGTTGCTGACCAACTCGCGCTTGATGATCACCCATGCCGCTTACAGCCTGCGTCAGCACAACCTGCAAACGCTGATGTGGAACCCGCGTGGCACGGTCGAGAACCACTACGAGATGACGCGCAGCCTGCCCAACAAGGTGGGCCAGGACGTGCTGCTGATTTGCGAACAAGACCAGCCCAGCGAAATCCTCAGTCGCTTCGCCATCGTCAAGCCATTGCAGCAGGTCAACGTGCCGATTGGCCCGGATCGCCAACTGCACATGAACGTGTTTTTCCTGCGCGGCTTCCTGGGGTACGACGAACGCACCTACCAGGAACAAAGTGGCGCAGGTATCCTGCCCCGGGATGATGTCCCCAACTGAGTTGCACAGCGACGGCCAGCACGAAGCCCCTGAGCGAGACACCCGCCTGATCTGGGCGGGTTTCTTCTTCGCGCTGGCCGTGTTCGCCAAGTTTCCCGCGGCCGACCTGATGGTGTCTGCCCGCTACTACGTCGAAGGTCAGGGTTTTGTGCACAGCCAGGACCCGCTCGTGCGTGTGCTCTACCTCTGGACGCCCTGGTTGGGGCGAGCCTTGTTGTTGGGCATGGTCGTGGTCGCCTGGAAGGGCGTGCCCCTGGGCGGCTGGGCGCTGCGCCGAGGCCACCAGGCGGCCGGGCTGTGGCTGCAGGGCGCGGGTCGGCGCATCGCCGTGTTGGGCATGTGCAGCGCCCTGGTCGGGCCTGGCCTGATCATCGAAGGCCTGTTCAAGAACACGGTGGGCCGCCCCAGGCCGGTGCAGGTGCAGCAGTTCGGCGGCGACAGCGTTTTTCAAGGCCCGTTCGCCATCGGCGACGAGCCCGGCAGCCACAAGAGCTTTTGCAGCAGCCACGCTGCCACGGGCTTCGCCCTCATGGGCCTGGGCCTGGGCTGCGGCCCCATCTGGCGCCGCCGCTGGTTCCTCATCGGCACGGTGGTCGGCGCGGTGGTGGGCCTGGGCCGCATCATGCAAGGCGGCCACTTCCTGAGCGACGTCGTCTTTGCCTTCTACGCCGTGTGGTTATCGTGCGAATGGGTGGCCTGGATGGACCACCGTCGCACAATGCGCCTGGCCCCACCACCTCGCAAACGCCGCCCCTTGCGCTGACCCCAGGCCTTCGGTTTTCTCTGTCTTCCTGCGTTGCCACCGACCATGTCTGCCCCCACCGCTTCCGCCGTTTCGTACGACTACGACCGCCAGGACGCCACTGGCGCCACCTGCACTGCCCACGCCTGGGCCAAGGTGCCGCCCCCGCTGAACGCAACGGCCAAGGCGCAAACCCGCGAGCGCATCAAGCAGTTGCTCCAGGCGCGCAACGCGGTGCTGGTGGCCCACTATTACGTGGACGGCGACCTGCAAGACCTGGCCCAGGAAACCGGTGGCTGCGTGTCGGATTCGCTGGAGATGGCCCGCTTCGGCCGAGACCACGCCGCGCAAACGCTGATCGTGGCCGGTGTGCGCTTCATGGGCGAATCGGCCAAGATCCTCAGCCCCGAGAAGCGGGTCTTGATGCCCGACCTCGACGCGACCTGTTCGCTGGATCTGGGTTGCGCCGCCGACGATTTCGCCGCCTTCTGTGACGCCCACCCGGACCGCAAGGTCGTGGTCTACGCCAACACGAGTGCTGCCGTGAAGGCCCGCGCCGACTGGATGGTGACCAGTTCGTGCGCCTTGTCCATCGTCCAGCACCTGAAAGCCCAGGGTGAAAAGATCTTGTGGGCGCCTGACCGCCACCTGGGCCGCTACATCGAGCGCGAGACCGGCGCGGACATGCTGATGTGGAATGGCGCCTGCATCGTGCACGACGAATTCAAGGGCCTGGAGCTCGACCTGCTCAAGAGAGACCACCCCAACGCCCTGGTGCTGGTGCACCCCGAGTCGCCCGAGAGCGTGGTGGCCCAGGCCGACGTGGTGGGCTCGACCTCGCAGCTGCTCAAGGCCGTGGTCGATTCCGACCGCCAGACCTTCATCGTGGCCACCGACAACGGCATCTTGCACCGCATGCGCCAGCTCGCGCCCACCAAGACGCTGATCGAAGCGCCCACCGCCGGTAACGCCGCCACCTGCAAGAGCTGCGCGCATTGCCCCTGGATGGCCATGAACGGCTTGCAAGGCGTGCTGGACTGCCTGGAACAAGGCACCGGTGAAATCACGGTGGACGAGGCCATCCGCGTGAAGGCCCACGGCTGCATCGACCGCATGCTGGACTTCGTGGCCAGGAACCCGGCCGCCCTCACCAAACCTGCCCAAGGTTTCGTGCCCAACATCGGCGCGGCCTGACCCCCTTAGTTCGATTGAAGACTGCCCATGTTCGACCACAACGAAACCCTGGACGAAGCCCGCGCACGCAACATCCGCGACGCGCTGTTTGAAGACGTTGGCGTGTGTGACTGGACGGCGGCCCTGGTGTCGGCTGGCCAGCGCGTGAAGGCCCGGCTGCTGGTGCGCGAAGACGCCGTGCTGTGTGGCCGCGACTGGTTCGAAGGCTGCCTGCGCCAACTCGACCCCCAGGCGACCGTGGCCTGGCAATACGAGGAAGGCGCCCGCATGGCCGCCAACACCGATGTTTGCCACATCACCGCCGACGCCCGCGCGCTGCTGACGGCAGAACGACCCGGGCTGAATTTCCTGCAAACGCTGTCGGCGGTGGCCACGCTCACCCGTCAGCACATGGATGCCATCGAAGGCGCATCGCCCAACCCGCGTGGCTGCGTGGTGCTCGACACCCGCAAGACCCTGCCCGGCCTGCGCCTGGCTCAGAAGTACGCCGTGCGCGTGGGCGGCGGGGCCAACCAGCGCCTGGCCCTCTACGACGGCATCCTCATCAAGGAAAACCACATCGCCTCGGCGGGCAGCGTGACCGGCGCCTTGAAGCGCGCCCAGGCCCTGGTGGCCGAGCAAGCTGCCCCCAAGGGTCACCACATCGGCATCCAGATCGAAGTGGAAACGCTGGACCAGTTGCGCGAAGCGTTCGAGGCGGGTGCCACCAGCATCTTGCTGGACAACTTCAGCGAAGACCTGATGCGCCAGGCCGTGGCCATCAACCAGGCCATGACCGGCGGCACCGCCCTGCTCGAAGCCTCGGGCGGCGTGACGCTGGCGCAACTGCGCGGCATCGCAGCCACGGGCGTCGACCGCATCAGCATCGGCAAGCTGACCAAGGACGTGCAGGCTGTGGACTATTCCCTGCGGGTGCTCGAACGCATCGTCTGAGCTCTCAGGGCGCCTGCCGGGCGGGCGCCTATTTCTGCACAAGGGCCACGATTGCGTGCCCTTCCTGCGGGTGTTTGGTGCACCAGGGTGCCAGCTGCCGGCGCAAACTGTCGAGGTCTCGTTCGCGCACGCGGAGGCCTTCGACATGCCCGCTGATTTCACGTCCCTGCACAACTACTACGAACGCCTGGTCGTGGACCAGGTCACGGACTTGGCCGTGAATTACCCGCTGCTCGACGAAGACCAGCACCCGGACGTGGCCTGCGTGGCGCTCAACCGCCTGCCGCCTCGCTACATCCGCCACCAGGTGGACCTGGCTTTCCACATGACCGAGAAGGAACGGCAAGACAGCGAACAGCTCATCAAGGACGCTGTTCGCTACGCCTTCGAATTTGTGCAGGCCCGCTACGCGATGCGGGCCCGACGCTGAGCCCCAGGCGCTGCTGCGCCCGGAACCTCAGGCTCAGTCCTGAGCCTTCTTCTTTTTCTTCTTGTGGCTGCCTGCTGCGGTGGGCTCACCGGCAACCGCCGAGGCCGCCGTGGCGGCAGGTGCGGCTGCCACAGCCGCCACCGAGGCAGGTTCGAACTCGATGGCCAGCTTGCTCAGGGCTTCCTGGATGGGGATGAAGAAAGCCAGGCCCTCGGCCCCGGCCACCTTGGCCACCGTGATGCCGATCACGGCGCCGCTGTTGTCGAGCAAAGGCCCACCGCTGTTGCCAGGGTTGACGGCCACGTCACTTTGCAGGAACTTGAGGCCTGCCTTTTCGCGCTGACCGCTGAGCACGCCCTTGGTGAAGGTGCCGGCGAGCTCTTGTCCCAGGGGTGAGCCCACGGCGAACACGTCGTCGCCCACGGCCGGCGAAGCCGTGCGGACGCGCAGCGGGGCCACGCCTGCCACGGCTTCGGTCTTCACGAGCGCCACGTCTCGAGGCCCATCCTGGCGCAGCACTTCGCCCACGACTTCCTTGCCGCTGGCCAGCTTCACCTTCACGTACTTGGACGAGCCCACCACGTGGCGGTTGCTCAGGATGTAGCCGTCAGACACGTAAAAACCGGTGCCCGTGCCGGAGCCGTTGTCGATCGACACCACGGCCCCGCGCAAGTCGGCGGCGTTCTTCTGGGCTCCGCCAGCGGCGCTTGCCGGACCGGGCTTGAGCCGAATCGCTTCAGCCACAGGCGCCGAAGCGGCCGCCGCGTCACCACCTGATTTGACGTTGCGGATCACGCTCTGGAAGGTGGCGTCGGCAAACAAGGTGCGCAGCGAAGCGCCAAAACCGCGCGATTCGAACTCGGCGGCAGGCACGTCATCGAAGTTTTCGGTGGTGTAGTCGCCAGGGATCACCTTGCTGAAGACCACCTTTTGCTGGCGCACCGAAAACAGCTCCCACTTCATGCCCACATGCAAGGTCCCCTTGCGGGCCCCAGGCCGCGTGCACATGTCGAAATTGGCTTCGCTCAGCGTGCCGCCCAGGCGGAAGTCCGGGTCGTTCGAGGCGCCCGTGTCAAAAGCCGAATCCGAACCCTGGAAGATGGGCAGGCGGGCTGCTGCCATCTCGCGCTTGAACGCCTGGAACACCTCGGCCTGGAAAATGGCCTTGTGGCGCTCCGGCATGTAGGTGTAGTTGCCGTTGTCGAAGCAGAACATGCCGCCAGCCATGTGGCCGATCTTGTCGCCCGGGGCGATGGTGATCTTGAAGGCGGTGAACTGGATGGTGCCTGTGGTCTCGGCGTCGTCAGCCCAAGCCTGGCCACCCGCGCCGATCAGAGACGCACAAAGCGCTGCCCAAACCGCGCGCCCAACCCATTTGCTCTTGTTCCACTGCATGCATGCTCCCCAGGATGCGCAGGCCCGTCACAGTGGGGCCTGAGTCGGACAGCATAGCCGATCAAATCGGCCAGCCAGCCACCCATTCAAGGCAGCCAGGCGTCCTTCTTCTTGGGCTTCTTGCACAGGATGGTGGGGAAGCTCACCGGCAGCGTGCGCGGGTAGTCGCGGCTGAAATGCAGCCCACGGCTTTCCTGACGGGACAAGGCCGAGCGAACGATCAACTCGGCGCAATCAACCAGGTTGCGCAGCTCCAGCAAGTCACGGGTGACGCGGAATGCCGCGTAGTAATCGTCGATCTCGCTGCGCAGCAGCTTGATGCGGTGCAAGGCGCGCTCCAGGCGTCGCGTGGTACGCACGATGCCGACGTAGTTCCACATCAGCAGTCGAAGCTCGTCCCAGTTGTGGGCGATGACCACTTCCTCGTCGGCGTCGGTGACCTGGCTTTCGTCCCAGCTGGGCACATGCGGGCGCTCGGCGGGGATGTGGCCCTGGATGTCGTCGGCGCAGGTCTTGCCTAACACCACGCATTCCAGCAGCGAATTGCTGGCCAGGCGGTTGGCACCGTGCAAGCCGGTGTAGGTGGTCTCGCCCACCGCGTACAGGCCGGGCAGGTCGGTGCGGCCGTTGAGGTCGGTGACCACGCCGCCGCAGGTGTAGTGCGCAGCCGGCACCACGGGGATGGGCTGTTGGGCGATGTCGATGCCCAGGTCCAGGCAGCGGGCGTAGATCGTGGGGAAGTGTTCTTTGAGGAACGCTTCACCCAGGTGAGTAGCGTCCAGCAGCACGTAATCGAGGCCGTGCTTCTTCATTTCGAAGTCGATGGCGCGGGCCACGATGTCGCGTGGCGCCAGTTCGCCCCGCTCGTCGTGGTCGGGCATGAACCGGGTGCCGTCAGGCAAACGCAAGATGCCGCCCTCCCCGCGCAAGGCTTCGGTGATCAGGAAGCTGCGCTCTTGGGGGTGGTACAGGCAAGTGGGGTGGAACTGGATGAATTCCATGTTGGCCACCCGGCAGCCCGCACGCCAGGCCATGGCGATGCCGTCGCCGGTGGACGTGTCGGGGTTGCTGGTGTAGCGGTAGACCTTGCCCACGCCCCCGGAAGCCAGCACCACGGCGGATGCCTGCAAGGTCTCGACACGGGCACTGTCGATGTCGAGCGCGTAAACGCCATGGCAACGCGGCTCCACCCGCCCCTCGTGATCCCCCTTCTTCAGGTGGCGCGGGGTGATGAGGTCCACCGCCATCCAGCGCTCTCGCAGCGAGATGTTGGGGTGCCGTTTGACTTCGGCCAGCAGCACGTCGTGGATGGCCTTGCCCGTCGCGTCGGCCGCGTGGGCGATGCGGCGCACGGCGTGCCCACCCTCGCGGGTGAGGTGCAGGCCCAGCGGGCCCTCGGAGTCGGGCGTGAACGGCACACCGCGCTCCACCAGCCAGGCCACCGCGTCGGCACTGTGGCGGGCGATGAACTCCGCAGTGCGTTCGTCCACCAGACCGGCGCCAGCCTCCTGGGTGTCGCGCACATGCGAATCGATCGAGTCGTCGCTGCCCAACACCCCCACGATGCCGCCCTGCGCCCAGGCGGTGGCACCCTCTTCCATCTGGCGCTTGGCCAGCACGATGACGGGCGTGGTTTCAGCCAGGTTCAGCGCCACGGTCAAACCCGCCAGGCCGGCTCCGATGATGACGACGGGCAACTGGTCTTGCGGGGCTTGAGGCATGGCTGGGAAACGCTGGGGCTGGACGTGATGCTGGGCAGATTGTAGTCAGCCAGGCTCGTCTGGGCCGCCGGCAGGCCTGACCGGGGTCAAGGCCGCCGCTGCTACCATGCCCGCTTGAGCTGGAAGGGGAAGCGGCATGCGGCTGGACGGACAACGTGAGAGCGACAACGTCGACGACGTGCGCGACTCTGGCGGCGGCGGTGGCGGCGGTGGATTGCCCGGTCTCGGCGGGGTGGGTGGCCTCGGCGGCGGACGGCTGGGCCTGGGCACCGTGGCGGTGGCGCTGGTCGCGAGCTATTTCCTGGGCGTCAACCCGATGACCATGCTGGAGATGCTCAGTGGCGGCGGCTCCGGCGCTGTGGCTCCCAGCCAGGCGCAGCGACCCGAGCCGCGTGCCAGCCGCGCCGACGACCCGGGCTCGCGCTTCGTACGTCAAGTGCTGGCCACCACCGAAGACGTCTGGCAGGCCCAGTTCCAGGTGCACGGTACCAATTACCCGCAACCCAGGTTGACCCTTTTTCGCGGCAGCACACCCACCGCCTGCGGCCGGGGCGAAGCGGCCATGGGCCCGTTCTATTGCCCGGCGGATCACCGCGTCTACATCGACCTGGCCTTCTACGACACCTTGCGCGACCGACTGGGCGCCCCGGGCGACTTCGCCCAGGCTTATGTGATCGCCCACGAGGTCGGCCACCACGTGCAGAACCTGCAAGGCACCTCAGAGAAGCTCGACCGGCTGCGTGGCCGCGTGAGCCAGGCCCAGTACAACGCGGCGAGCGTGCGCCTGGAGTTGCAGGCCGACTGCTACGCCGGCATCTGGGCCCACGACACCCAAGAGGCCAAACAACTGATGGAGAGCGGTGACCTGGAAGAAGCGCTGAACGCCGCGTCCCAGATCGGCGACGACACCCTGCAGCGCGAGGCCACCGGCAACGTGAGGCCAGAAAGCTTCACCCACGGCAGCAGCGCTCAGCGCATGAAATGGTTCAAGCGCGGCTTCGAATCGGGCGACATGGCCCACTGCGACACTTTCAACACACGGGACCTGTGAACCAGGTTCCCGCACACCCACAACGGAGACACCGACGATGCAAGCCTGGTTTTGCGAGGCCCTGGAAGGCCCTGACGCCCTGACCTGGAAAGAAGCCCCCACCCCCGAGCCCGGCAAGGGCGAGGTGCGCGTGGCCATCAAGGCCGCCAGCCTGAACTTCCCGGATCTGTTGATCGTGCAAGGCAAGTACCAGATGCGTCCGCCCCTGCCTTTCGTGCCCGGCGCCGAGTTTGCCGGCGTGGTGGAAGCGGTGGGCGAAGGCGTCAAGCACCTGGCGGTGGGCACGCAGGTGGCCGGCTTCGCGGGCACCGGTGGCTTTGGCACCCACGCCATCGCGCCAGCCGCCGTGCTGATGCCCCTGCCCCCGGTGTTCGCCTTCGAAGACGCCGCGGCCTTTTTGTGCACCTATGGCACCACTTACCACGCGCTGATGGACCGCGGCGCCTTGCAGGCCGGCGAGACCGTGCTGGTGTTGGGCGCGGCCGGTGGCGTGGGCACCGCCGCCATCCAGATCGCCAAGGCGGCGGGCGCGCGCGTGATCGCTGCAGCCTCGACCGACGAGAAATGTGCGCTGTGCAAGGCGCTCGGCGCCGACGCGACCATCAACTACACCACGCAGAACCTGCGCGACGAGCTCAAGGCCCTGACCGACGGCAAAGGCCCCGATGTGGTCTACGACCCCGTGGGCGGCGACCTGACCGAGCAGGCCTTCCGCTCGATCGCCTGGCGAGGCCGCCTGCTGGTGATCGGCTTTGCCAACGGCCCGATCCCTGCCCTGCCGCTGAACTTGGCGCTGCTCAAGGGCGCTTCGGTGGTCGGCGTGTTCTGGGGCGAGTTCGCCAAGCGCGAGCCGCAGAAGAACGCCGCCTGCCTGATGCAGCTGGCCGCCTGGTACATGGAAGGCAAGATCAAGCCGGTGATCGAGCACAAGCTGCCCATGGCGCAACTCAAAGAAGCGTTTGCGCTGATGGGTTCGCGTCAGGTGCGCGGCAAGGTGGTGCTGGTCAACTGAGCCAGCCTGGCATCACGGCTTGGCCAGACCCGCCAGCGCTTCCCGGAAGCTGCCCAGGCCGGCCAGGCCCTCAAAGCGCAGCGTCTTCTTCTGCACCCTGCTCATTCGTGAATCTCATCGAATTCTTCTTGCCAACGGCGGGTTGGGCAGCACGTCGTCCAACCTCAGGCCGAGTCCGCAATGATCTTGCCCGGCTCCGGGCCGCACACTTTCCACCATGGCGGGGATCAGCGCACGCAGCGTGAAATGCTGGTCCCCCGCTTGCCCGGCAGGCTTTGCCAGTTGTAGTCCGGCGGCATGCCCACCAGGCGCTTGTACGGTGGCGTGCTGTACTCATCGGGCATTTTCAGGAAGATGCGGCTGGTGAACTGCTCCAGGTAGCGCCATACGCGGGAGACGATGGATGCGGTGTGGCTACTCATGGGATGGATGGGGGCGGTGCGGCCGGCCGCTTGAACCCAGCTTCACGCTGGTTGCGCACGGCCAGCACGAAAACCGTGTCGATGTCAGGCACGAAGCGATAGAGGGCCACGTAGCCACGCGAGCCGCCACCAATCACCAGTTCGCGCTTGCCACCTTTGACCGGTCGCCCGATCAAGGGGCTGCTGCCCAGGATGTCGATGGCCTGAAGGATGTCGTTGATGCGTTGCGGGGCATCCAGCGCGTCGTGCTGGACCAGGTGCGCCATGAAGCGCTCGAAGTCATCCAGCACCTCCGGTGCCAGTTCGATGCGTGCCATGGTCAATCAGCGCTTGGGTGGCCGCGCAGCCGGCTTGCGCGCCTTGTCGCCCTTCGCTCGGGCTTCCAGGTAAGCGCGGGCGTCGGACCAGGCCACGGTCTTGCCGGTGTCCAGCAAGCGGGCCCAGCGCTCGTCGGCCAGGCGGTGAAAAGCTTCGTCTTGCTCGGCCTGCTCCACCGTTTGTTCAATGGCGTCCAGGATGAAGGCGTGGGCCGTCTTGCCCGCGCGTTCGGCGGCCGCCGCCACGCGAGCCTTCAAATCGTCTTCGATGCGGATGGTGGTGGTGGACATGCGAAACCCCGGCAGAACAGATGCAAAAATGTAGCACTTTAGCGCTACAAGCAACGTGCCTCAGCGCCTGCCCGTTTCAATGCGCGCGTCCAGGGCATTGAGGGTGGCCATCACCTTGGGGTCGTTGGCAAAGCGCACCTTGAGCGCCTTCAGTTGCTGGTCTGTGCCGGCGCAATACTTGTTGATGTCTGCGACCACCTCTTGCAGACGCTCACGGTCACTTGGATCGGGGATTTCGCCCCTCAGGTGGTCACAGATCTCGCGACGGGCCAGGAACTGGTTGAGGTCTTCCTCGGTCAGGGACGTCGCGCATGCACTCAGCCACAGCGCCATGCCCACAGCCACCAGCAATTGGATATGTTTCATGCTCAGTGTCCGTTGTCTGACCCATGTGGCTTGTCGGCGTTGCCGCCCACATATTTGAAGACCTTGCATGTGGCCCCAATAGCCTTCAGGTCCAGATTCATGCCGGTCCTGGGTGAGCTTGATGGCATGCGAACCCAGCCCTTTTGGCCAAGCCCAAGGCCTTTTTGCCTTGCGGGCCCGGCTTTCAGGCTACCAGATGCGCCAAAGCCCAGCGCACGTGTTCGGCTACCAGTTCAGCGTCAGCGGCGCCCATCGGCGTCTGGCCTGCATCGTGGCGAGCCAGCCAATCTCGAAGCGCCTGGTGCAGACCCGGGGCGGCCGCACGGCCGGGCGCGTCGTGGCCATCGGCATCAGCCTCTGGCGTTGCCACCTCGGACATGTGACGCAAGGCATTGCCCATGGCCACGGCCAGGTTGCGCTGCCAGCGCGCAAAGCCGATGCGCCGGATCGGGCTGCCTTCGGTCTGGCGCAAGAAGGTGGGCTCGTCCCACGCCCACAACTGCAGCAACGTGGGCTGGCTCAGGCCCGGTCGCACATCGAAGTCGGCCACCACGGCGCGTTGGGCGAACTTGTTCCAGGGGCAGGCCAGTTGACAGTCGTCGCAGCCGTAAACGTGGTTGCCCAGCAACGGCCGCAGGGCTTCGTCGATGGGGCCCGCGTGCTCGATGGTGAGGTAGGAAATGCAGCGGCGCGCGTCCACCTGGCCCGGTGCCACGATGGCGCCCGTGGGGCAGGCGTCCAGGCAAGCGGTGCACTGCCCGCAATGCGCGGTTTCGGGCGCGGTGATCGGCAAGGCCACGTCCACGTAGATCTCACCCAGGAAGAAGGTGGAGCCCGCCTCGCGCGACAACAGCAAGGTGTGTTTGCCCCGCCAGCCCAGGCCGCTGCGGCTGGCCAGCTCCACCTCGAGCACCGGGGCCGAATCGGTGAACACCCGATGGCCAAAGGGCCCGATGGCTTGCGCGAGCCGATCGGCCAGCTTTTGCAAACGCTGGCGCAAGACCTTGTGGTAGTCGCGGCCGCGGGCATACATCGAGACGGCGGCGGCTTCGGGCGAGCCCAGCCGAGCCCATTCCAGCCCCACCCAGTCCTGCCCGTCGCCCACCGCAGCCGGCAGGTAATCCATGCGTGCCGTGATCACGCAAACGGTGCCGGGCACCAACTCCGCGGGCCTGGCCCTTTTGAGTCCGTGCTGGGCCATGTAATGCATTTCGCCATGGAAACCCTGGGCCAACCAGGCGAGCAAACCGGGCTCTGCACTTGACAAGTCCACGCCTGCTACGCCAATCTGAGAAAATCCCAATTCCTTCGCCCACAGGCGCAACGACGCCAGGACGGAAACCGGGTCCCAGTTGGACGTTGAATCGTCGCGGGCGCCGGCCTCGGGCGACTGTCGTGGATGATGCATGTGACCATCGTAGCAAGCAGCGCGCAGCCAGCCGAATTCAACGGCATCTGGCCAGATGAGCTCGCCTGTGCCCAAGCGGCCCAGCGCTGGGCCATGGCGCTTGAACCCGTTTTGGCGGCCGGTGGTTCGGTGGTGGCCCATTTGCATGGCACCTTGGGCGCCGGCAAGACCACATTCACCCGCCATTTGCTGCGCGGCCTGGGTGTGCAGGGCCGCATCAAAAGCCCCAGTTATGCCGTGGTGGAACCCCACGACACACCGGTGGGCACCGTCCAGCATTTCGATTTCTACCGTTTCAACGACCCGGCCGAATGGGAAGACGCCGGGTTTCGGGATGTGTTTGCCGCGCCGGGTTTGAAAATCGTGGAATGGCCGCAAAAGGTGGGCGACTTGCTGCCACCGGCCGACGTGGAATTGCACCTGACCCCGCTGGCCGAGCCTAGCCAGGACGGTGAGTCACGGCAGGTGCAGGCCTGGGCCCGCTCGCCCGCTGGACAAGCCTTGCTGGACGCCTGGCGCACAGGAGGACACGCATGACGCAAAGACGCAACTGGCTCAAGCAGGTGTCGGCTGGCGCGGCGGTGCTGGTGCTCGGTCCGCACGAGATCGCCTGGGGCGCCGACCTGATGGCCGTGCGCGTGTGGCCGGCCAACGAGTACACCCGGGTCACGCTCGAATCGGACGTGCCGCTCAACGCCACCTTTTTCTCGGTGCCCAATCCGCACCGCCTGGTGATCGACATCGAAGGCCTGGAGATCAGCCCTCGGCTCAAGGAATTGGTCAGCAAGATCCAGGCGGATGACCCGTACATCGCCGGGGTGCGCATGGGGCAGAACCGGCCCAAGGTCGTGCGCGTGGTCATCGATTTGAAGCAAGCCATCAAGCCGCAGGTGTTTGGCCTGCCGCCCGTGGCGGCCTACCAGCACCGCTTGGTGTTCGACCTCTACCCCACCGCACCGCAAACGGCAGCCCTCACCGCCACCCCACCGGCCGCCGGGGCCACGCCCCCGTTGCCCACACCACCGCACAGGGGTGCGCCACTGGCGGCCACACCCGGCGCGTCGGCGGCCGCCCCCGCGGCCAGCCAGGGCAGCGCCGCCAGCAGCCCGCCCGACACGGCGGCGGCTTCGGCTTCGTCGACCCCGGCTCTGCGCGCGGCCTCGGGCGGCAGCCCAGGCAGCTGGGTGTCGGCCACGCCGCCAGCCGCCTCGGCCTCTTCGGCAGCGTCCGGCCAGGCGGCTGACGCCATGAACGACGCCTTGGGTGACTTCATCGGCGGCCTGCGCAAAGGCGCCGAATCGGTCGCCCGACTGCCTGCGCCCAAGCCCGAGGGCAAGCCGGAAGCCCGGCCTGAGCGCCCTGGGCCTCGTGCGTCCGAGCGCGTGGCTCAAGAAGGCGGCCCTGGCAGCGCCGCAGGTGCCACGCGCCGGCTGGTGATCGTGGCCCTCGACGCGGGCCACGGCGGCGAAGACCCGGGCGCGGTCGGCCCCAGCGGCTTGTACGAAAAAGACGTGGTGCTCCAGGTCGCGCACAAGCTGCGCGCCATCATCAACGCGCAACCGGGCATGCGGGCCATGCTCACGCGCGATGCCGACTACTTCGTGCCCCTGCACGAGCGGGTGGTGAAGGCTCGCCGCGTGCAAGCCGACTTGTTCGTCTCCATCCACGCCGATGCGTTCATGAACGCTGCCGCGCGCGGCGCTTCGGTGTTCGCCTTGTCGGACAAAGGGGCCACGAGCGCTGCTGCACGGTGGATGGCCAAGCGAGAGAACGCCTCGGACCTCGTGGGGGGCGTCAACATCAGGGCGAAAGACGCCACCGTGATGCGCGCCTTGCTCGACATGTCCACCACGGCGCAGATCAAGGACAGCCTCAAGCTCGGTCACGCCGTGTTGGGCTCGCTGGGCAAGGTGGGCAAGCTGCACGCCGGCCATGTCGAGCAGGCCGGCTTTGCCGTGCTCAAGGCCCCGGACATCCCGTCCATCCTGGTGGAAACAGGCTTCATCTCCAACCCGGAAGAAGAAGCCAAGCTCAAAGACAGCGATTACCAGGAGCAACTGGCGCAAGCGCTGTTGAGCGGCATCCAGCGCTATTTCGCCAAGAACCCGCCCTTGGCCCGCGACCGGGCGCTGTGACCAGGCCTCAGGCTTGCGAGGCGGCGCCCTTGCGCGAAGCGCGCCAGGAGCCCACCAGCGTGATCACGCCAGGGATCAGGATCATCGACCAGATGATCTTGTCGAGGTGGGTCTTCACCCAGGGGATGTTGCCGAAGTAGTAGCCGGCCAAGGTGACGCCGCACACCCACAAGGTGCCGCCGGTCACGTCGAAGAAGGTGAAACGGCTGCGGTTCATCTGCGACACGCCCGCCACGAAAGGCGCGAAGGTGCGCAGGAAAGGCATGAAACGCGCGGCCACGATGGTGAAACCGCCGTGCTTTTCGTAGAAGGCGTGGGCCTGTTCAAACGCCTTCTTGTTGAAGAACCTGGAGTTCTCCCACTGGAAGACCTTCGGGCCGATCTTGCGCCCGATCGCGTAGTTGCTCTGGTTGCCCAGGATGGCCGCCGCCGTGAGCAGGCCCATCGACAAAGGCAGGCTCATGAGTTCCAGCCCGCACAGCGCCCCCACCACGAACAGCAAGGAGTCCCCCGGCAAGAAGGGCATCACCACCACCCCCGTTTCCACGAAGATGATCAAAAACAGCAGCGCGTAGACCCAGATGCCGTAGTCCTTGACAAAGGCCATCAGGTGCTGATCGACGTGGAGGATGAAATCGAGGAGGAAGTGGGCGAAGTCCATGGCCCGGCATTATGGGGGGCGGGAAACCCGCGACAAAGGCACCCCCGCCCCTAAAATGCGCGGATGACAGTTGAGACCGCCACGCCCCTGCCCTCCAGCGACGAGCCCCATGCTTCGAGCGGTGCGGGCCAGCCGCGTCCGAGGCGGACCATCGCTGAACTGCCCGACGAGCTGGTCAGCCAGATCGCGGCAGGCGAAGTGGTCGAGCGGCCGGCCTCGGTCGTGCGCGAACTGGTGGACAACGCGCTGGACGCCGGCGCGGCCCAGGTGACCGTCAAGTTGCTGGCAGGCGGCGTGCGCCAGATCCTGGTGGAAGACGATGGCTGTGGCATCCCGGTGCCCGAGTTGCCGCTGGCGCTCAAGCGTCACGCCACCAGCAAGATCCGCTCGCTTGACGACCTGGAACACGTGCTCACCATGGGTTTTCGGGGTGAAGCGCTGGCGGCCATTGCCTCGGTCTCGGAGTTGGCGATCGCCACCCGCACGGCCGACGCCGCCCACGCCCATCGGCTGGACGCGCGCTCGGGCGAATTGAGCCCGGCCGCACGCGCCGTGGGCACGTCCATCGAGGTGCGCGAGCTGTTCTTCAGCACCCCGGCCAGGCGCAAGTTCCTGAAATCCGACGCCACCGAGCTCGCCCACTGCCTGGAAGCCGTCAAGCGACATGCCCTGGCGCGGCCCGAAGTGGGTTTCACGGTGTGGCACGAAGGCAAGCTGGTCGCCCAATGGCGCCCGGCATCGCCCATGCAACGCCTGGCCGACGTGTTGGGAGAGGACTTCGTCAACGACAGCCGCGAGGTGAGTTGGCAAGCCGGCCCCTTGCGCATCACCGGCCGGGCAGGTTTGCCCGATGCGGCCCGCAACCGCGCCGACCACCAGTATTGCTACGTGAACGGCCGCTACGTGCGCGACAAGCTGATCGCCCACGGCATCCGCTCGGCTTACGAAGACGTGTTGCACGGCGCCAAGCAGCCGACTTACGCGCTGTTTCTGGAGATCGCGCCCGAACTGGTGGACGTGAACGTGCACCCGACCAAGATCGAGGTGCGCTTCCGCGATTCGCGCGAAGTTCACCAAGGCATGCGCCGGGCGGTGGACGCGGCCCTGGCCTTGTCGCGGGCGCAAACCCCTGCCGCCACCGCGGGCCCCGGCACTGCTGCAGGGCCATCGCCCCAACCCCAGTTGGTGCCGGTGGGCCAGGTTGGCACCGTACTGGGGGCGAACGTCACGCCGCCCGTGTCGAACCGGCAGCAAACCCCGCTGGCTTGGGGTGCGGGCCGCGACGCCGTGCGCGACCAGGCGCCTCAACAGCGCTGGGCGGGCTGGCCCACGGCGCTGGAGGCCCAAAGCCTGACGACCAAGCCTGAACCCAGCGCCCCTGTGGTGCCAGAAGCTGAGGCCAAGACGGCTTCTCCGGCGGCCGCCTGGGTGGCGCCAGCGTTGCCGCAGCAGCCTGCCGCCAGCACGGCCCAGGAGCGCAGCACGCCCTGGCCTCAACCCGCCACCGACCGCACCATCGACCGGGCAGACGACCCGGAAGCCGGGCAAGAAGCCGCCCCTGCGCTGCCCGTGCCACAAGCCTTGGGGAACGCCCCCGCAGCCAGCCCAAGTTCCGAGCAAGAGCGCCCGCTGGGCCGCGCCCTGGCGCAAGTGGCCGGGATTTACGTCCTGGCCGAGAACGCCCAGGGCCTGGTCATCGTCGACATGCACGCCGCCCACGAGCGCGTGGTCTACGAGCGCCTCAAAACGCAACTGGCTCACCACCAGATGCCCAGCCAGCCCTTGTTGATCCCGGTGAGCTTTGCGGCCACGCCCGCAGAAGTGGCCACGGCCGAAGCCCACCGCGACACGCTGCTGGCCCTGGGCCTGGATGTCGCGCCCATCGGCCCGGTGAAGCTGGCCGTGCGCGCCCTGCCCCAATCGCTCACCCAGGCCGACGCCGCGGCGCTCACCCGCGACGTGTTGGCCGACCTGGCCCTGGCCGACGCCAGCACCGTGGTGCAACGCGCCCAGCATGAACTCCTGGCCACGATGGCCTGCCATGGCGCCGTGCGGGCCAACCGCCGACTCACCCTGCCCGAGATGGACGCCCTGTTGCGCGACATGGAGGCCACCGAGCGGGCCGACCAGTGCAACCACGGTCGCCCCACCTGGCGTCAGATCACCCTGCGCGAACTCGACGCGCTGTTCCTGCGCGGCCGCTGAGCCGCCCCCACCATGACCGAACGCAAGAAGATCAGCCTGCGCCGCGAAGACACCGGCGAAGCGGCACCGACGGAACGCCGCCGCCCGCCCGTGCGCGGCTCTGGCACTGCGCCCCGTGCCCGCCCCTCTGCCGCCGACGCGGCCCGTGCGGCACAAGAGCGCGCGGAGCGTCCCGCCTACGAAGCCGACCACCAGCGCAACGAGCGGCCCGACCGCGACCCGCGCCGGCCCTATGGCGATGAGCGCGGCCCGCGTGGGCCACGCGATGGTGACCGCCGAGGCGCCCCCCGTGACGACCGCCAGCCTGCCGAACGCCGTGATGCGCGTGACCCGAGAGGGCAGCGTGGCCCGCGCGATGACGCACGTCGTGACGACCGCCAGCGCGACGACCGTTACCGTGACGACCGTTACCGTGATGACCGACGCCCCGCCCCTCGCCCCGCGCCTCGGCCTGAGGCCCGCCCCGCGCCCGCACCCGCTGCGGCGCCCCGCGAAGACGACGGCCGCGTGCGCCTGTCCAAGTTGATGAGCGAACAAGGCCTGGCCTCACGCCGCGAAGCCGACGAGTGGATCGAACAGGGCTGGGTGCGTGTGGACGGTGAAGTGGTCGACGAGCTCGGCACCCGCATCTTCCCGTCGCAGCACATCAGCATCGACCCGATGGCCCGCACGCAGCAGGCCCAGCGCGTGACCATCTTGCTGCACAAGCCCATCGGCTACGTCAGCGGCCAGGCCGAAGACGGCTACGAGCCCGCCGTCACCCTGATCACCCCCGCCAACCGCTGGAAGGAAGACCGCCTGTCCGTGCAGTTGACCCGTGGCCACCTGAACAACCTGGCGCCTGCGGGCCGCCTGGACATCGACTCGACAGGCCTGCTGGTGTTGACGCAAGACGGTCGCGTGGCCAAACAACTCATCGGCGACGACTCCGGCGTGGAGAAGGAATACCTGGTGCGCGTGCAGTGGATGAACCAGCCCGACGCAGAGAACGTGTCCGCCCTGGTGCCGCCCGAGAACATCGAAGCCATGCGCTTTGGTCTGGAACTCGACGGCCGCCCGCTCAAGCCCGCTCAGGTGTCGTGGCAAAACGAACAGCAACTGCGCGTGGTGCTGCGCGAAGGCCGCAAGCGCCAGATCCGGCGCATGTGCGAACTCGTCGGCCTCAAGGTCGTGGGCCTCAAGCGCGTGCGCATGGGCCGCGTGACCTTGTCCAAGCTGCCCCAGGGCCAATGGCGCTTCCTGAGGCCGGATGAGCAATTCTGAGCCTGGCCCCCAGGCGTCGGCCTGGACCATCGTCGTCGCGCTGTCGCTGCTGCTCGGGCTTCAGCCCATCGCGACCGACCTCTACCTGCCTGCCTTGCCGCAGATGCAGCGCGAACTCGGTTGGCAGACCGCCACCACCACCTGGACGCTCTCGGCCTTGATCCTGGCGTTCGGCGTGGCCCAACTGGTCTGGGGCCCGGTGGCCGACCGGCGAGGGCGCAAGCCCGTGCTGCTCAGCGGCCTGGGGCTGTTCGTGGTGGCCAGCGCCATGACGGTGGTCTCCAGCAGCTTGTTGGCCATGGTGGCGGCCCGTGCGCTCCAGGGCGCCTCACTGGCGGCTTCGGTGGTGTGTGGCCGCGCCATCATCCGAGACCTGTTCCCACCTGAAGAAGGCGCCCGCGTCATGGCCAAAGCCATGGCTGGCCTGGGCGTACTGGCGCTGGCCGGCCCCATTTTGGGCAGCTACAGCGCCATGCATGGCGGCTGGCGCTTCAGCCTGGGCATCGTGGGCGCCTTTGGCGCGCTCACCTGGCTTTACGTGGCCCTGCGCCTGCCCGAAACCTGGCCCGCTCACCGGCGCCCCACCCCACCCAGCTGGCGCGAGCTGTCGGGCCAGTGGGCGTCCATCGCCACGCAACCCATCTTCCGGGCCTATGCCCTGCTGGTGGCGTCGACCTATGGCGGGCTGTATGGCTACCTGGCGCTGTCGTCCTTCGTGTTCATCGACACCTTGTCCGTCAGCCGCCCGCACTACGGCCTGGTGATGGCCAGCGTGTCATTGGTCTACATCTTTGGCACGCTCACTTGCCGCAGCTCGCTGGAACGCGCGGGCCTGGTGGCCACCGTGAAGCTGGCCGGACGGGTCTCGCTGGCCACGGCGGTGTGCCTGGCCGCCGTGATGGCCTGGCAGGCCGCACTGGGCGACAGCGGCACGCACGTGCCCGCCTGGGCCTTGTTGCCCGGCTTGTGGCTGTACGCCTTCGCCCATGGCATCCACCAACCCTGTGGTCAGACAGGCGTCGTGTCGGCCTTCCCCACCAAAGCCGGCGCCGCGTCGGCCCTGTCGGGCTTCCTGCTGTCCACTTGCGCCGTGGGCGTGGGCGCCTTGCTGAGCGCCTGGACGGCCCTGCCCGGCTTCCACGACGCCTTCTACCCCATGCTGGCGGGCATGGCCCTGGGCGCCTTCGTCACCAGCCGCATGGCCCTGGGCCGCGTGCAGCGCGACGGCGCACCGCCTCAGGTCACTGAGGCCATCTCTGGAGCCCGGCCATGACCGCCCCCTTGCCACGCCTTTGGATCCTCGCGGGCCCCACGGCTTGCGGCAAAACCGCCGCCGCGCTGGCCATGGCCGCGCAAGTGCCCATCGAAGTCATCAGCGTGGACTCGGCGCTGATCTACCGAGGCATGGACATCGGCACGGCCAAGCCCACGGCCGAAGAGTTGGCCAGCGTGCCCCACCACCTCATCGACATCCTCGACCCCGCCGAGTCCTACAGCGCGGCGCGTTTCGTGGCCGACACCACGCGGCTGGTGGCAGAGATTCGCGCGCGCGGCCGAGAGCCACTGCTGGTGGGCGGCACGATGCTCTACATCAAGGCGTTGCTCGAAGGCCTGGACGAGCTGCCCACCGCCAGCCCGGAGATCCGCGCCATGCTGGACGAGCGCATCGCCCGCGAAGGCATCGCTGCGCTCCACGCCGAGCTGGCCCAGGTCGACCCCGCCACCGCCGCGCGCCTGCCGCCCGGCGACACCCAACGCATCCAACGCGCCCTGGAGGTGTGGCACGCCAGTGGCCAACCGCTGTCGAGCTTCCACACCAAAGCCAAAGGGGCCGCCAGCACCCTGTGGGACGCCACGCTGGTCTCGCTTGAGCCCACCGACCGCACCTGGCTGCACCGACGCATCGCCCTGCGCTTCGAACAGATGATGGCCCAGGGCTTTGTCGACGAAGTGCGCCGCTTGCGCCAGCGGCCCGACTTGCACGTGGGGCTGCCCGCCATCCGATGCGTGGGCTACCGTCAGGTGTGGGAAGCGCTGGACGCCGGGCTGGACCTGGCTCGCCCGGCCGTGCTGGATGCCGTGGTCGAGCAAGGCGTGGCCGCCACCCGCCAGCTGGCCAAACGGCAAGTGACCTGGTTGCGCAGCATGCCCGGCCGCGTCGTGGTGCCGTGTGATCAGGGCGATGTGTTGCCCCAGGTGGTCAAGGCCTTCTTGAATTCGGCTTCGACTTGATGGAGGTTAAGGGCGCACCCAGTCGCCCTCACTACATTGGGGCCTCCCTTTCAAGGCCCCCACCATGTCCTCCATCGAGCTCTACCGCGACCGCCAACACGTCTGCCTGATGTTCTCGGACCTCAGCGACGAAGGCGGAGAGGCCGTGCAGGCCAACCAGTTCCTCATCGTCAACGAAGACACTGGCGCCATCCTCGACCCCGGCGGCAACCTCGCTTACAGCGAGCTCTACCTGGTGATGTCGCGCCACTTCGCGCCCAGCAAGTTGTCAGCGATCCTGGCTTCGCACGCCGACCCGGACATCATCGCCTCGCTCGACCGGTGGATGACGGCCACGCCCAGCGCCAAGCTGTATGTGTCGAAGCTGTGGGAACGCTTCGTGCCCCACTTCTGCAAGCCAGGCAAGACCTCGGGCCGCGTGGTCGGCATGCCGGACTCGGGCATGCGCATCGCCATTGGCCACAGCGAGCTGATCGCCGTGCCGGCGCACTTCCTGCACGCCGAAGGCAACTTCCATTTCTACGACCCGATCAGCCGCATCCTGTTTTCCGGTGACATGGCAGCGTCCATGCTGCCGGCGGCCGACTGCAAACGCGTGATCACGTCGCTCGACCCGCTGCCGCCTGGCATGCAGGCTTTTCACCAGCGCTACATGGTGTCGAACAAGGTGTTGCGCCTGTGGGTGCAGATGGTGCGCCAGCTCGACATCGACATGATCGTGCCGCAACACGGTGCCCCACTGAAGGGCCCGGCGGTCAAGCAGTTCCTCGACTGGGTGGAACTGCTGCCCTGTGGCATCGACCTCATGGGGCCCGGCCACTACACCTTGCCCGCCTGAGCTCAGTGGGCCCCACCGGCGTCCACCGTGGTCGCCATGCGCTTGGGCCGCGCCAGCCAGATCAAGGGGATCAGGCAGAGGAAAAGGTAGGCCGATCCAAGGTAAACGTCATCGGCCGCGCGGGTGAAGGCTTGCTGGTCGATGAGGCGCGTCACTTGCGCGGCCGCCTGCTCGAAGCTCAGCCCCACCTGGCCCAGCAGGCCGAAAGTGTCGGTCGTGGCGGGGTCACCTGGCGCGAGCTTCTCCACCATGTGCGCATGGTGCAGCGACGCGCGGTTTTCCCAGATGGTGGTCACCGTGGACGTGCCCATGGCGCCCGCGGTGATGCGCACGAAATTCGTCAGGCCCGAGGCTGAGGGGATGCGGTCCGGCGTCAGGCCATTGAGGGTGATGGCGCTCAAGGGGATGAAGAAGAAGGCGATGGCCGCGCCCTGCAAGATGGTGGGCACCATGATGGTGGCGAAATCGGCCTGCACGGTGAAGTGCGAGCGCATCCACAACACGAAGGCGAAGCCCAGGAAGGCGACGGTGGCGAATCGGCGCGGGTCGACTTTGCCCACGTTCTTGCCCACGATGGGCGACAGCAAGATGGCCAGCAGCCCCACGGGCGCCACCGCCATCCCCGCGGCCGAGGCCGTGTAGCCCATGAACTGCTGCAACCACAGCGGCAGCAGCACCACGTTGCCGAAGAACAAGCCGTAGCCGATGGAGGTGGCGACGGTGCCCGTGACGAAATTGCGTCGGGCAAACAGCCGCAGGTCGACCACGGGGTGTTCAGCGGTGAGTTCCCACACCAGGAACACCACAAAGCCGATCAGCGCCACCAGGCCCAAGGCCACGATCTCGCTGCTCTCGAACCACTCCAGCTCCTTGCCCTTGTCGAGCATGATCTGCAGCGCCCCCACCCACAACACCAGCAGGCCCAGGCCCACGGTGTCGATGGGCAACTTGCGGATCGGCGTGTCACGCCGGGCGTAGATGCGCCAGGTGACCAACGCGGCGCCCAAGCCCACCGGCACGTTGATGTAGAAGATCCAGGGCCACGACATGTTGTCGGTGATCCAGCCCCCCAGCAGCGGCCCGGTGACCGGCGCCACCAGCGTGGTCATGGCCCACATGGCCAGCGCCATGCCCGCCTTGGACGGTGGGTAGCTGCTGAGCAGCAGCGTTTGAGACAAGGGGATCATCGGCCCGGCCACCAGGCCTTGCAGCACCCGAAAGCCGATCAGCATTTCGAGCGAAGTGGCCAGCCCGCACAGCCATGAGGCCAGCACGAACAGCAGCACGCTGGCGATGAACAGGCGCACCGCGCCAAAGCGCTGCGTGAGCCAGCCCGTCAGCGGCACCGAAATGGCATTGGACACCCCGAACGAGGTGATGACCCAGGTGCCCTGGTTGGGGCTGACGCCCAGGTCGCCTGCGATGGCGGGCAACGACACGTTGGCGATCGACGAGTCGAGCACGTTCATGAACGTGGCCAGCGACAACGCCAGCGTGCCCAGCACCATGGGAGTGCCGGTCAGCGGTGGGTGGGCCGGATGGCCACCCGCAGAGGAAGGTCCGCTCATGCGCAGCTTTCAGCTTGGGGCTTCAGGCACCGCGACGGGCGGCGTGGGGCAAGTTGGCATCGATGATGCGTTGAACCACCTTGTCGGCTTCCACCTGCTGGGCGTCAAAGACCTGGGTGGCCGCCACCGGGCTGGTGCGCACGGCTGCCGCCAGCACCGGGCCACTCTGGTCTTTCACGTCCACTTCGACTTCCATCGACAGGCCCACGCGCAGCGGGTGCGACTTGACTTCTTCGGGCAGCAGCGCGATGCGCACCGGCACACGCTGCACCACCTTGATCCAGTTGCCGGTGGCGTTCTGGGCAGGCAGCAACGAGAAGGCTGCGCCCGTGCCAGCGCCCAGGCCCACCACCTTGCCGTGGAACTCGACCTTCTTGCCGTAGACGTCGGCCGTCAGCGTGGCCGGCTGGCCAATGTGCACCCGCTGCAATTGGCTTTCCTTGAAGTTGGCGTCCACCCAGGGTTGATCGAGCGTGACCACAGTCATCACCGGCGAGCCCGGTTGCACGCGCTGGCCCACTTGCACATTGCGGCGGGCCACGTAGCCGTCAACCGGCGAAGGCAGGTTCACCCGCTGCAAGGCCAGGTAAGCCTCGCGCACCTTGGCCGCCGCGCGGGCCACATTGGGGTGCCCATTGACGCTGGTGCCTTCGGTCAGCGACTGGTTCGACGCCAACTGTTCGCGCGATTGCAGCAACGCCGATTGGGCCGCGGTCAGGGCGTCGCGGGCGCTGTTGAGCTGGGCCTGGGTGTGCTGGAACTCTTCCTTGCCCACGGCGCCGGTTTCCACCAGCGGGGCGCGACGCGCCAGGTCGTCACGCAGGCGGTTGAACTCGTTTTGGGCGCGCGCGACATCGGCCTGGCGCGTCTGGATCTGGGCCTGCAAGCCGCCGTTGTTGGCGAAAAGCGTGCGCACTTCGCGCACGGTCTGGGCCAGTTGGGCTTCAGCCTGGTCCAAGGCCACCCGAGCGTCTGCGGTGTCGAGCTGCACCAGGGCTTGGCCGGCCTTGACCACATCGGTGTCGTCGGCGCGAATCGCCACGACCGTGCCGCCCACCAAAGGCGTGATCTGCACCACGTTGGCCTGCACGTAGGCGTTGTCGGTGTGTTCGTAGTGGTTGGCCACCAGCGAGTAATAGGCCCCGTAAGCGCCCCCGCCCGCCACCACGACGGCGGCGATGGCGCTCAGCGCCTTCTTGCGGGGGTTGGGGGCGTCGGCTGGCGAAAGGGCTTGGGTGTCGGTCATGGTGTGGCTGGGGGCGAAGCGGTGCGGTGCGGGGCGGTGTCTGGGCGCGGCGGGTTCGATCAGGACGCGGGCTGGCTGGTGGCGGCTTGGGCGGCTTGGGCGGCGCCCCCAGCCATGGCGCGGATCAGCCCGATGCGGGCGTCCAGGGCGCGAGTGGTGAGGTCAACGGCGGCGCGGCGCTGGGCCAACACAGCGGTTTCAGCGTTCAGCACCACGAGGTAATTGCCCAAACCCGCCTGGTAGCGGCTGCGAGCCAGGTCGTAGGCGGCTTCCACATGGGCCTGGGCCTGGCGCTGGCTGTCTTGCTGGCGCGCCACGGCCTGCACGGAGGTGAGCTGGTCCACCGCTTCCTGTGCGGCTTGCTGCACCACCTGGTTGTAGCTGGCGATCGCCAGGTCTTCCTGGCTGACCTGGTCGAGCATGGCCGAGCGGCGGGCGTCGCCGTCGAACAAGGGCAAGGTGATGGCGGGCATCAGGCCCCATTGCTGGCTGCTGCCCTTGAGCAGGTTGTCCAGGCCGATGGCGTTGTAGCCGGCGTAGCTGCGCAACTCGATGTTGGGGTAGAACAGCGCCACCCGGGTCACCCGCGAGGTGCGGTTCGCCGCCTGGGCCCGCCACAGCGCGGCGGTCACGTCCGGGCGGCGCGACAACAGGTCGAGCGGCAATTGGGCGGGGGCTTCCGGCAGCTGCAACGCGTCGAGCTTGACTTGCAGGTCGTCGAGCGCCGTGGGCGCCTGGCCAGTCAACACCGCCAGGGCGTGGCGCGTCAGTGCGATCTGCTCGTCCAAGGCTTCGATCTGGTTGCGGGTTTCGGGCAAAGCCCCTTCGCTTTGGCGCACTTCCACCCGGGTGTCGAGGCCCTGCTTTTCCCGTTGCTGCACCAGCCGCGTCATTTCATTGCGCTGGGCCAGCGCACGCTCGGCCAAGCCACGCTGGGCCTGCAGACGGCCCAGTTGCACATAGGTGCGCACCACCTGGGTTGACAACACCCAGCGCGCGGCCACAACGTCGGCCTGTGCGGCCTTCACCTGGCCCACGGCAGCATCGAGTTGGGCGCGGTGCTTGCCAAACAAGTCCAGCTCCCAGCTGGATTCCAGCTGCAAAGTGCCAGAGCTGTAATAGCCGCCCGCGATGGGCGGTGGGTACAGCCCGTGCGCGCTGAAGTGTTGGCGATCGACTTCCGCCTTGGCCTGCACTTGTGGGCTGGCGGCCGAATCTGCTCGCATCTGCCCCGCTTCCGTTCGGCGCAAGCGGGCCGCGGCGGCTTGCAAATTCGGGTGGTCTTGCAAAGCCTGCTGCACCAGCGCGTCCAGCCGGGCGTCGCCCAGGCTGGCCCACCAGGCCGGCATGTCGCTCAGGGGTGCGCTGGCTGGCGCCTCAGGGGCCGTCAGCCCCAAGCGCTGCGCGCTCAGCCTGCCTTGCACAGGCTGGATGTCGTCCTGCGTGGCGCAGGCGCCCAGGTTCAACAGTGCGGCGGTGGCGCCGGCCAGCGCAAAAGCTCGCTGGGTGCGCGTCAGGCGAATGGGCATCTGGGGGGCTTTCAAACAGAAACGGGGGGCGTGCGGCTTCATGCTTGCCGCGCCCGGGCTTCGGAACTGGCGCGCATCGCTTCTGCGTTCGCGTACAAGCGGCGCAGGCCTTGCATCAAGGTTTCGTACTCGTCAGGGCTGAAGCCGACCAACACCGTGTTGCTCACGTCGCACAACACGCCGGCCACCGGCTCGATGGCCTCCTCGCCTTCCGGCGTGAGCATCAGTTGCACCACGCGGCGGTCTTCGGTTGACCGCTCGCGCTTGCACAAGCCCTTGGCTTCCAGGCGGTCCAGCGTGCGCGTGAGGGCACCGGCGTCGAGTTGCAGCTCACGGGCCAACTCCGCCTGGGTGTTCACCTTGCCGCGCTTGATGAGCATCAGGGGCGCCCACTGCGCATGGGTCAGGCCCAACTCCTGGAGCCGGTGGTCCACCTCAGACAACATCATCGTGCTGACCCGACGCAGCAGGTAACCCATGCTGTTTTCGCGGGAGAAGCTGGACTGCTGGCACAAGGGCTGGGCCTCGGTCTCGGGCGTGGTTGACGGATTTGGCATGGCAATCAATTTACTTGCCTATGCAATCATTGTCAAGGCATCATAATGCCCTCACTCTCGGGATGCGGACGCGTCCCGCACCGGAACCACGCCGCCGTCCCATGAGCACCGCCACCGCCCCCCAGCCCGAAGCGGGCCAATCCGTCCGATCCCTGGACGGCTTGAAGCCCTTCCTGCGCCCCTACCGCGTGCGCATCGTGCTGGCCTTCGTTTTCCTGTTCGCAGCGGCCATCACCACCCTGGTGCTGCCCATCGCCCTGCGAGAGCTCATCGACCACGGCATGGTGGCAGCCGACCCAGGCCAGCGGGTCATGGCCATGCGCAACCACTTCCTGGCGTTGTTCGGCGTGGGCGTGGCCATGGGCGTGTTCTCCGCCTCGCGCTACTACGCCGTCACCTGGCTGGGCGAGCGCATCACCGCCGACCTCAAGCGCGCCGTCTACGCCCACGTGCTGCGCCAAAGCCCCGAGTTTTTCGAGACCACGCAAAGCGGCGAAGTGCTCTCGCGCCTCACCGCCGACACCACCCTCATCCAGACGGTGGTGGGCACCAGCGTGTCCATGGGCCTGCGCAACGCCATCATGGGCAGTGGCGCCCTGCTGATGCTGATCGTCACCAACCCTTACGTGATGGCGCAAGTCATCGGCGGGCTGGTGCTGGTGGTGATGCCCGCCATCGTTTATGGCCGCCGGGTGCGCAAACTCTCACGCGCCAGCCAGGACCGCGTTGCCGACTCGTCGGCCATCGCCGCCGAAGTGCTCAACGCCGTGCCCGTGGTGCAAAGCTACAGCGCCGAGCTCCGCGAAGCCCAACGCTTCGACCGCGCCACCGAAGACGCCTTCCGCACCGGCGAGCGCCGCATTCGCGCCCGCGCTGCGCTGGTGGCCTTCATCATCTCGGCCACCACCGGCGCCTTGTTGTGGGGCCTTTACCAAGGCACCCAGGCCGTCATCGACGGGCGCATCACGGCCGGCCACCTGGGCCAGACGGTGGTCTATGTGATCTTGCTGTTGAGCTCCGTGGCGGCCTTGTCCGAGGTGTATGGCGATGTGCTGCGCGCCGCTGGCGCCACCGAGCGGCTCATGGAGTTGCTGGGGGCGCGATCGCGCATCGAATCACCCGCCCGCCCCCGCGCGCTGCCCGCCCCCTCGGGCGGCTCCAGCGTCACCCTCCAGGGCTTGAGCTTCACCTACCCCTCGCGGCCCCAGCAGTTGGCCCTGGACAACGTGCAACTGCACATCCGCCCAGGCGAGACCGTGGCCCTCGTGGGGCCCAGCGGCGCCGGCAAGACGACCATCTTCCAGATGCTGTTGCGCTTCTACGATCCGCAACACGGCCACATCGAGATCGACGGCGTGCCCACCCGAGACTTGTCTCTGGCTGACCTGCGCCAGCGCATCGGCATCGTGCCGCAAGACAGCACCATCTTCTCGACCTCCGCGCTGGAAAACATCCGCTACGGACGCCCCCAGGCCAGTGACGAGGAAGTGATGGCGGCCGCCCGCGCCGCCCATGCCCACGATTTCATCGCGGCGCTGCCCGAGGGCTACCAGACCTTCCTGGGCGAGCGTGGCGTGCGTCTGTCGGGCGGCCAGCGGCAGCGCATCAGCATCGCGCGGGCCATGCTCAAGAACGCCCCGCTGCTGTTGCTCGACGAAGCCACCAGCGCGCTGGACAGCGAATCCGAGCGCGCCGTGCAAGCCGCCCTGGAAGCCGCCATGAAGGACCGCACCACACTGGTCATCGCCCACCGCCTGAGCACCGTCGTGGACGCGGACCGCATCGTGGTGCTCGAAGGTGGCCGCATCCTCGACGTGGGCACCCACGCCGAACTCATGAGCCGCAGCGGCCTGTACGCCAAGCTGGCGGCCATGCAGTTTGGCCAGGCCGAGGCAGCCTGAAGCCCCTGAGCAAGCCCCCGTGTCAGCGAAATACCCGACAGATGCGTTAGGGTTCCACCTTTCCGATCACCAACCGTTCTGCGAATTGCATTTCCCCATGAACCTGTCTCGACTGATCCTCATCCCCGCCACCTGTGCCGCCGTGCTGGCCTCTGGCTGCGCCAACATGGACAACACCCAACGCGGCACCGCCGCTGGCGCCGGCATCGGCGTCTTGACCGGTGTGGCCATCGCGGCTGCCACCAAGGGTGACCGCGCCGCCGGTGCGGCCATCGGTGGCGTGGTGGGTGCCGTGGCTGGCAACATCTGGTCCAAGCGCATGGAAGCCCAGAAGCAAGCCATGGAAAAGGCCACCGAAGGCACCGGCGTGGACGTGAGCCGCACCGAAGACAACCAGCTCAAGCTGAACATCCCCAACGACATCTCGTTCGCCACGGGCAGCGCCGCCCTCAAGCCCGAGTTGCGTGACGTGCTCAGCCAGTTCGCCAAGGGCCTGAGCGAAGCCCCGAACACCTACGTGAAGGTGATCGGCCACACCGACAGCGTCGGCACCGACACCAACAACCAGAAGCTGTCCGTGGACCGCGCCGACTCGGTGCGTGATTTCCTGGCCGACCGTGGCGTGAGCGGCAGCCGCATCGAAGTGACCGGCCGCGGCGAGCGCGAGCCCATCGCCAGCAACGACACCGTGGAAGGCCGCGCCAAGAACCGCCGCGTGGAAATCTTCCTGCGCGAGCCGGAAGCCAAGTGATGCCAGGCCCTGGCCGGCTTGACCGTGCCAGCAGCCTGATGGGCGCCTGAGCGGTGCCCGCCCCCCGCAGCCGACATAATGTCGGCTGTTGCTTTTTCAGCCCCCGG
The DNA here is from genome assembly GCA_041169085.1 of Pseudomonadota bacterium. Taxonomy (GTDB): domain Bacteria; phylum Pseudomonadota; class Gammaproteobacteria; order Burkholderiales; family Burkholderiaceae_C; genus Aquabacterium. The sequence goes on from JBEEJT010000364.1 coordinate 39,747, forward strand.
AACCCCTCGTGAGCACCCCTGCCCAGAGCGCGCGCCCCGTGCGCAGCCAGTACGAAGACTTCATGCGCCTGGTGCACACCACGGGCGTGCTCAAAACCGACCGCACCGGCACCGGCACCCGCAGCGTCTTTGGCCACCAGATGCGCTTTGACCTCAGCGAGGGCTTCCCGCTGGTCACGACCAAGAAGGTCCACCTCAAGTCCATCATCGTGGAACTGCTGTGGTTCCTGCGCGGCGACGACAACGTGAAGTGGCTGCAAGAGCGCGGCGTCACCATCTGGGACGAATGGGCCCGCGAAGACGGCTCGCTCGGCCCGGTCTACGGTGTGCAATGGCGCAGCTGGCCCAAGCCCGACGGCGGCCACGTCGACCAGATCAGCGAAGTGGTCAAGCAGCTCAAGCAGAGCCCCGATTCCCGCCGCATCATCGTGAGTGCCTGGAACCCCGGCCTGATCGACCAGATGGCGCTGCCGCCCTGCCACGCCTTCTTCCAGTTCTATGTGGCCCCCGCGCAAGACGGCGGCCGCCCCCGCTTGAGCTGCCAGCTCTACCAGCGCAGCGCCGACATCTTCCTGGGCGTGCCCTTCAACATCGCCAGCTACGCCCTGCTCACCCACATGATGGCCCAGCAGTGCGACATGGACGTGGGCGATTTCATCTGGACGGGCGGCGACTGCCACATCTACAGCAACCACACCGAACAAGTCGAGCTGCAACTCAGCCGTGCGCCTCACCCCTACCCGGTGCTGAACATCAAGCGCAAGCCCGCGTCCATCTTCGATTACGAATACGAAGACTTCGAAGTGCTCGACTACCAACACCACCCGGCCATCAAGGCGCCGGTGGCGGTCTGAACCAGGGCCGCGCCGGGAAGACCCCACCCGCCATGCCGACCCTCCTTTCGCTCATCGCCGCCGTCGCCCGTGACGGCGCCATCGGCCGCGACAACGACCTGCTCTGGCACGACCCGCGCGACCAGAAGCACTTCCGCGCCACCACCCTGGGCTGCCCGGTCATCATGGGCCGCCGCACCTGGGATTCGCTGCCCGAGCGCTTCCGCCCGCTGCCCGGCCGGCGCAACATCGTCGTCACCCGCAACACCGCCTGGCAGGCCCCTGGCGCCGACGTGGCCCACTCCCTGCCACAGGCCCTGGCCCTGGTGGCCGATGCGCCCAAAGCCTTCGTGATGGGCGGCGGACAGCTCTACGCCGAAGCGCTGCCGCTGGCCGACGAGCTCGAACTCACCGAGGTCAACGCCCAGTTCGACGCCGACACCTTCTTCCCGGCCTGGGACCGGCAGGCGTTTGCCGAAACCCGGCGTGAGGCGCAAGCACCCGCAGGCCCGGGCCTGCCCGACTTCGCCTTCGTCCAGTACAAGCGCATCGACGCGTCGCGTTGACCTGAGGCAGTTGCCACGGCGGGCACTGCTGCTATATTGCCCTCAAGGGCAACGCTCCCTGGGCCCTTCGCAAGCCAGTTGCGTGCGCTGGCATCCGTGCCTGCGCCCATGCCGAGCCCATCGATCGCAGCCCGCTCACCTCAACGCCGACAGCTTTTGCGTCGAGGCGCAGCATGGCTCGGCGCCCCCACTGCCAGTTGGCTTGCCTTGTCGGCCTGCTCGCCCCTTGCGCCGCCCTTGAGGCTGGCGCTCAACAGCTGGGTGGGCTACTCACTGCTTTACCTGGCTCAGGACTTGGGCCTGCCCACCGAGGCCGATGTGCGCCTGGTGAGCTTCCCCTCCAACACGGCCGCGCTGCTGGCCCTGGCCAACGGCGACGTCGAAGCAGCGGCATTGACCCTCGACGAGTTGCTGCTGGCGCGCGAAGGTGGCCTGCCCCTGCAAACGGTGCTGGTGTTCGACGAATCCCATGGGGCCGATGCCTTGATGGCTCAACCCGACATCACGCAACCTTCCGCTTTGCGAGGGCGGCGCATCGGGGTCGAGTCCACCGCGGTGGGGGCGTTGATGCTGTCCCAAACCCTCATGCGTGCGGGCGTGCCGCTGGCCGACATCGTGAAGGTGTCGCTGCCCGCAGACCAACACGTCCGCGCCTTCACCGACAAGTCGGTGGACGCCGTCGTCACCTTCGAGCCCATGGCGACCCAGTTGCAGGTCCATGGGGCCAAACGCCTGATGGACAGCAGCCAGTTTCCTGGCCTGATCCTCGATGTGTTGGCCGTCAGGGCCGACCTGAACGACGCGCAAACCGCCAAGCTCAAGCAAGCACTTCGAGGCCATTTTCTGGCGCTCAAACACTTGCAGACCCAACCCGAGGCGGCGGCGGCCGTGTTGGCCCAATACCAAAAGGTGCCCGCCGAAGACGTGCTCCTGGCCCTGCGCGGCATCCGCCTGGCCAGCGCCAGCGACAACCTGGCCTGGCTGGGCGGGCCCAACCCTCGCCTGCAAGCGTCCGCGCAACTCGTCGGTCGCCTCATGCAACAGGCGCAATTGCTGCACCACCCGCCTGACCTGCGGCAGTTGAGCTCAGCCCGCTGCCTGCCGGAGTCCGCATGACCGCACGCTCACTCCGCCACGTGGTGCCCCTGGTGCTGATGGTCATGCTCTTGCTGGTGGGCAGCATTTCCTTCCTGCTCACGCTCAGCCAGCACCGGCAAGGCCTGCTCGCCGATGCACGCCACGACCTGCAGTCCGACGTGGCCCGCCTTGTTCGCCTCAACGAAGAAGGCATGGGGGCCACCAGCTCGCTGTTGGCCGCGGAAATCGCCCAAATCGCGTGTCGCCCGGCGGTGCAAACGGTGCTGCTGCTCGACGACCAAGGCCAAGTCATGACGGCCAACCGGGCCCCTTGGCATGGCCAGGCCGTCGGCCAAGTCGCCCCCCAACTCGATCAGACACGCCTTCGTGCTTCGCTGACCAGTCGCCTGCCCGACTGGCGCTTCGACAGCCAGACCATGAGCATGGACGCACTGCAGTCCTATGAATTGCCGCCTCGCCCCCACGAAGTGCGCAGCTCGCGGCGTGGCCTGGCCTACGTGCGCTACGACCTGAAAGACGCCTGGGCCAACACCTTGCGCCAGGAGGTCGGCGCCCGCGTGCCCGACCTGATCGGCTTGCTGCTCATGTTTGCCTGCCTGAACTGGCTGCTCAACCACTACGTCACCCAACCCCTGTCCCGACTGGACCAGGCTGCCGCCGCCTTGCGCGCCAACGATTGGTCGGTCCAGGTGCCTCACGGCGGCTTCCGAGAAATCAGGCAACTCGCGGCGGGCCTGGAAGCGCTGAGGCAAGAGATTTCGGCCACCTGGCACGCCGTGCCCGACCCGCTCTTCGAACTCGACGCCCAAGGCCGTTACCTGCGGGTGGTGGCGGTGCGGCCTGAGTTGCTCGTCAACGCGCCTTCAGACCTGGTGGGGCGCACCATCCACGACGTGCTGCCCGCCGATGCCGCGCAATCGGTTCAGCGCGCCCTCGACGAAGCCGGCCGAACCGGCGGCGTTTGGGGGCTGGAAGTCGCGCTGGATGTGCCGGTGGGTCGGCGCTGGTTCGATTTGTCCGTGGCCCGCAAGGTCAACGTGGAAGGCCGCCCCCACACCTTCATGTTGCTGTCACGGGACATCACCGAGCGCAAGGCCGGCGCCTTGGCACTGGCCCGGCTCAACGAAGACCTGGAGCAGCGCGTGCAGGCCAGAACCGCTGAACTGCTGCGGGCCAAGAATGAAGCCGAAGCCGCCAGCCAGGGCAAGAGCGAGTTCCTGTCCCGCATGAGCCATGAGTTGCGCACCCCGCTCAACGCCATCCTCGGCTTTGGGCAACTGCTGTCCATGGCCAGGCTGGAGCCCCGCCACCAGGGTCAGGTGCAACACATCCTCACCGCCGGCCAACACTTGCTGGAGCTCATCAACGAGGTGCTCGACCTGTCCCGCGTGGACGCCGGCTTGCTCACCGTGAGCCTGGAGCCCGTGGCCATCACCGAACTCATGCACGACTGCATGGCCCTGGTCCGGCCCCTGGCCGACGCCAACCAGGTGACCATGAGCGAAGACTGTCGTGCCGCCACGCCCGATGGCTGGCGCGTGCAAGCCGACCGCACCCGGCTCAAACAGGTGTTGATCAACCTGCTGTCCAACGGCATCAAGTACAACCGGCCCGGGGGCAGCCTGCGCTGCCAGGCGCGGCTCGAAGCCGACACCCTGCGCCTGGAGATCATCGACTCCGGCATGGGCCTGCGGCCCGAGCAACTCGCCCGGCTGTTCACGCCCTTCGAGAGGCTCGATGCCGACGCCCGCCAGGTGGAAGGCACCGGCATCGGCTTGGCATTGAGCAAGCGACTGGTCGACCTCATGGGCGGCCAAATCGGCGCCAGCAGCGAACCCGGCCAGGGCAGTTGCTTTTGGGTGAGCCTGCCCTTGAGCCAGGACGTCCCTGCGCCCCCGCCGCCGTCCACCGCACTGCGCCCAGCCGCATCCGGGTTTGGCATCCGCCGCGCCTGCACCGTGCTGTGCATCGAAGACAACGTCATCAACCTCCAGTTGCTCGAACATGCGCTGCAAGACTGGGCAGGCATGCGCATGCTGGCGGCGCCCTTGCCCACCATTGGTCTGCAATTGGCCCTAGACAAGCAGCCCGACGTGATCCTGCTGGACATCAACTTGCCCATCATGGATGGCTACGAGGTCCTGGCCAAACTGCAAGCCAACCCCGCCACGGCCCACATCCCGGTGATCGCCGTCACGGCGAACGCCATGGCTGGCGACCGCGCCCACGCCCTGGCCGCCGGCTTTGCGGCCTATGTCACCAAACCCATCGACATGCCCCTGTTGCTCGAAGAAATTCAGCAATTGAACGTGGCTCGGCCCTATCATCCGCGCTCCGAGCCCCTCCCCCTGATTTGACATGTCTGGCAACCACTTCCACGTCCACGGCCCCCACGACCACGAACTGGAACACGCAGCGCAACACGAGCCCGACGGCATGGCCGGCCAACTGGCCGTGATCACAGCCATCCTGGCCACCGTGGGCGCGCTGTTTTCGTACATGGGTGGCGCCACCCAGGCCAACGCCGGCCTGTACAAGAACAACGCGGCCATCAAGAAGACCGAGGCGTCCAACCAGTGGAACCACTACCAGTCCAAGAGCAGCAAGCAAGGCCTGGCTGAACTCGCCCAAACCTTGACGACCGGCGACAAGCAGGCCTTCTACGAGAAGGAAGTGGCCCGCTACAAGGCCGAAAAGACCGACATCCAGAAAAAGGCTGAAGCCCTGGAAGAAGAATCCAGGCAATGGGACGAGCGCAGCGAATCCCAGATGCACGAACACCACCGCTGGGCCCAGGCGACCACGGCGCTGCAAGTGGCCATCGCGCTGGCCGCCATCGCCTTGCTCACCAAGCGCCGCTGGCTGGAATGGGCCACCGTGGCCTTGGGCGGCGTGGGGGTGGTCATCGGCATCCTGGCTTGGCTGCACATCTGAGCTGAACTCACCACGGCGGCGGCGCCCCTGCGTCAAAATGGCGAACCGCCCCCGTCAACCCGGCTCTTGATGCCCCGCCCCATGCAACTCGCCACTTGGAACGTCAACTCGCTGGCCGTTCGGCTGCCCCAACTGCTGGCCTGGCTGGCGACCAACCCCGTCGATGCCTTGGTGCTGCAGGAAACCAAGCTCACGGACGACAAATTCCCGGCCGCTGAACTGGCCCAGGCGGGCTACCACGCCCAGTGGTTCGGCCAAAAGACCTACAACGGTGTGGCACTGCTCACCCGCGAGCCCAGCAGCGACCTGGTGCGCAACATCCCAGGCTTTGCCGACGAGCAGGCCCGCGTGATCGCTGGCACCGTGCCCGACGGCCAAGGGGGCACCGTTCGTGTGGTGGGCGGCTACTTCCCCAACGGCCAGGCCCCCGACAGCGACAAGTTCGTCTACAAAATGGCTTGGCTCGACGCCTTGCGTGAATGGCTGCGCGCCGAACTGGCGCAACACCCCCAACTCGTGTTGATGGGCGACTTCAACATCGCCCCCACCGACGCCGACGTCTATGACCCAGTGGGCTGGAAAGACCAGATCCATTGCACTGTGCCCGAGCGCGACCACTTTCAGCAGTTGTTGAACCTTGGCCTGCACGACGCCTTCAGGCTCTTCGAGCAGCCGCCCAAGCCATGGAGCTGGTGGGACTACCGCAACCTGGCCTTCCGCAAAAACCAAGGCTTGCGCATTGACCACATCCTGGTCAGCGAAGCGCTCAAGCCCAAGGTCAGCGCGTGCGTGATCGACAAGGTGCCCCGCAAGAACGAGCGCCCCTCTGACCACGCCCCCGTGGTCGTGACGCTGGCCTGAGCCCCGCAGCCTCAGGCCAACAAGGCCTTGCTGATGGGCGCGGGCAGGCCCAGCCGCCCCAACTCAGCGAGGCTCACCCACCGACCTGAGGCGCCAGAGGGCTGCGCTTGTGCCCAGGCGGCGGCCACCGCCTGCGCCTGAGTGGCCGTTTGCAAGACCCAGCGCCGCGTGTGCATGTGCCAATCCAGGTGGGTCAACACGTGCTTGAGCGGCGGCTGGGCATCTCCTTCGTCCCACCAAGCAGGCCAACCGGCCTCCAGCGTCGCCAAGGCGGCACGGGCGGCGGCCTCGTCGTCCCAAAAGGGAAAGGTCCACAGCCCGGCCCACACCCCTTTCGACGGCATCTGCACCAGCCACACCTGGTCTTGCCATTGCCACCAGAGGAACTGGCTGCGGCGCTCCTTGCGCTTGAGCTTGCGACTGAGCACAGGCAATCGCTCCGGCTCCCCTTGCCGCCGCCCCTCGCACCCCTCAGCCCAAGGGCACGCCTCACACAGGGCCTTGCGAGGCATGCAAACGGTGGCGCCCAGGTCCATCAGGCCCTGGGTGTAGGCGGCCATGGCTTCTGACCGCGCAGGCAGCAATTCGGCGGCCGCGGCGATCAAAGCCTTCTCATGGGCGCGCACGGCGAGGTCACCGTCGTAGCCCAGCACCCGACTGAGCACGCGCTTGACGTTGCCGTCCATGATGGACACGCGCTCCCCGAAACAAAAGGAGGCGATGGCGGCTGCCGTTGAGGGGCCGATGCCGGGCAAGGTTTGCAGCACCGCACAACTGCGTGGGAACACGCCCCCGTGTTCGGCCACCACGGCCTGGGCGCACCGGTGCAGGTTGCGGGCGCGGCTGTAATAGCCCAAGCCGCTCCACATGGCGAGGACATCGTCGAGTGGCGCT
>JBEEJT010000365.1:0-3552 GCA_041169085.1 Pseudomonadota bacterium
TGCGAATAGCCCAGGTCGGCGGCGATGCTGCGGTTGTGCTGCCCCATCAGCGGTGCGGGCGACTTGGGCGTGGTGTCGCAATCAGAGAAGTGGTAGGGCAGATTGGGCAGGCGCACCTTGCCCACCACGGGGTGATCCTGCTCAATCACCATGTTGCGGGCGATGATCTGCGGGTCTGCCAGCACCTCGTCAATGCGCTGCACCTTGGCGCAGGGGACATCGACGGCATCCAGGGCGGCCAGGCAATCTGCCACGCTCCGCTCGGCGGCCCAGGCACGCACGATGGGCAAGATTTCCATGCGGTGCGCGTTGCGGCCCGCCGCACTGTGAAAGCGCGTGTCGCCAGCCAGCGCCTCGCCACCGACCAGCAGGGCCAGGCGCTTCCAGGCCTCGTCCACCTGCGCCGCAATCACCAGGTCGCCGTCCCTGGCGCTGAAGGCGCCATAGAGCGTGGACTGGGGCAGATCGTGTCCTGCCTTCTCAGGCAACTCGGTGCCGCCCGACAAGGTGTAGGCCTGAACCGCGTATTCATGCATCGAGACCAGGCAGTCATACAGGGCCAGGTCGATGTGCTGCCCCTTGCCGGACTTGACGCGACCCAGCAGCGCAGCGCACACCGCGGCCACACCATTCAGCCCTGTGTACATGTCGCCCAGCGCGATGCGCAGCAGCGGTGGCGCCTCGCCCGGCGTGCCCACCATCTGCATGATGCCGCTCTTGGCTTCGGCAATCAGGCCAAAGCCCGCGCGGTGCGACTCCGGCCCCGTGTGGCCATAAGCCGAGATGGAGCAGTACACCAGCCCTGGGTTGCGCGCAGACAGCGTCTGGTAGCCCAGACCCAGCTTGTCGAGTGCGCCGGGTCGGTAGTTTTCGATGAACACATCGGCCGTGTCGGTGAGCTTGTGCATCATCTCCAGTCCGCGCGGGTCCTTCAGGTTGATGCACAAGCCCTTCTTGCCCATGTTCTGCTGCATGAAGTAGCCGCTCTGGCCATTGATGAAGTAGGCGTGCTGGCGCCCCGCGTCACCCGAGGTGGGACGCTCGACCTTGATCACCTCGGCGCCCAGCGCGGCCAGATTGCGCGACAGGTGCGGCCCAGCCAGAAAGTGGCTGTAATCGATGACGCGGATGCCTTCAAGCGGAAGTGGCTGACTCATGCGAGTGCTCCTTGCGCCGGACGGCGCGGGATCATCAGACGGTGCTCGCCTTTCTGGACAACCTCGCCATGCTGGTTGACCAGCTCGGATGGCAACACCACGATGCCCCAGCCAGGCTTGCTCTTCGATTCACGCATGCTGCCGACCCGGAACCGGACGTGCACCACATCACCCAGCTTGATGGGGGCCACAAAGCCCCACTCCCAACCCAGAGACATGCCAGGCACGAAGCGGTAGTCGCTGATGGTCTTGAGGCCATCGGCGACCGACAGGCCAAACAGGCCATGCGCCACACGCGTGCCAAACGGTGTGGTGCGCGCATAGGCCTCGTCGGTGTGCACTGGCGTGTGGTCGCCGGTCAGCTCGGCATAGGCCATCACGCGGGCTTCGGTGAACGTGTAAGTCGGGCTGACGCACTCGTCCCCGACCTGGGCGTCATCCCAGTACTTTTCAATGATCATGGTGTCTCCGTATGAGGCACAGGCGTGCCTGTGTTCAGCTGCGTGCGTTGATGGCCAGGATGTCCGACACGGCACGTGCGGGGCTGGCCTGGATCAACTCGACGACCAGGCCATCTGGCAGGCGAAGCCAGTTGCGGCCTTGCGGCATCTCGGTCACGCCAAAGGCCTGGGCTGCAGCCAGCGCTGCCTCCATGTCCTCGCACATCACGCCCAGGTGCCCCAGCCTGCCTTCGGTGTCGTTGAAGTCGGGCTTGGACATGAACTGCATGCCGCCCAGCGTCCAGTACTGAACAGGCTCTTCGATGCTGCCTTGCACTTCACGCATCGTCATGCCCAGCACCTCGTGGAAGAAGCGGATGTGCCAATGGATGTCCTTGACCCAGATGGCCACGTGTTCGATGTAGGCTCGGGTGCTCATGCGCTTGCCTCCGCAGGCTGGTAAGTCAATGCCTTTTCAATGCCCTTGATGCAGCCAACCAGGGCCGCGTTGACGGGTGTGGGCACGCCCAGTTGCTCGCCCCAGCGCACCACCGCGCCATTGATGAAATCGATTTCGGTGAGGGCGCCTTTTTCAAGGCTTTGCAGCATGGAGGCCTTGAAGCTGTCGGGCAGGCCTTGCCCGGCGTGCAACCAGGCCGCTTCAGGCTCGGCGAAGCTCAGCGTCACGCCACGGGCCCGGGCCACGGCCATGGCTTCGGCCACGGCAGCCAGGGCGGTCGCCTTGACTTCCGGCACGGCATAGAGCCCCCCGTAGGGCAGCCTTGTGATGCCGCTCAAGGCCCCCGTGGCCACATTGACCAGCAGCTTGTCCCACATCGTCCCCATGATGTTGGCGCTGACGGTTGTCTCCAGGCCCGCCCGGTTGAACTCGGCCGCGATGGCCTGCACACGGGCGGTCACACTGCCATCCAGTTCGCCAATGAAGGTCTGCTTGCCTCGCGTGCCCGAGATGATGCGGCCCGGGGCCAACTGGACGCCGCCCACATAGGTCTTGCCTGCCAGAACACGATGCGCCCCGACGGCGCTGGCCAGAATGTCCTCGTGACCCAGGCCGTTTTGAAGGGACATCACGCAGGTCTCGGCGCCGATCAGGCTGCTTGAGGCCCCGATGGCCGCACGGGTGTCGCCTGATTTGACCAACACGATCAAGAGGTCGACCGGCCCGATCCCCTTTGCCTCCACGGCCGCCTTGACCGCCACGTTTCGCTCGCCGTCGGCGTCCACCAGCGTCAGTCCTTTGGCGTTCATGGCATCGACATTGGCTTGAGAACGCGTCACCAGCCAGACGTCGGAGCCTGCTTGCGTCAGTGCTGCGCCGATGGCGCATCCCAATGCGCCGGCACCCAGAATGCAGATTTTCACGGAACCTCCAGAAAGCTCGAATCGAGGGGGGCAAGACCGCCGAAACGGGCCCCACCAGGGTGTCCGTCACGCCGATGCGCTGACGGTGAGCGCAATGTAGGCCGCGATCAAAGTAAGCACAACGCAATGATTGAAATGTGTATATTGCGTACAGCAATGAATCCCGACACCCCTAACCTCCCCGATTTGAAGTTGCTGCAGTTGTTCGACGTCCTGTACAACACGCGAAGCGTGACGCGTGCCGCCGAACAACTGGGCCAGAGCCAGCCGACCGTGAGCATCTGGCTCGCTCACCTGCGCGAGCACCTGCGTGATCCACTGTTTGTGCGGACGGCCAGCGGCATGCAGCCCACGCCACGTGCGGACGCCCTCATCGGCCAGAGCCGCGAAATCCTCGAATCGCTTCGGCGGCTGTCGGCATGGGAGTCAGATTTCGTACCTCGGACGGCACAGCGCCGTTTTCGCATCTGCATGACGGATGCCAGCCATGTGACTTTGCTGCCGCAGCTGCTGACGCACGTGAGGGCGGAGGCGCCTCAGGTCCGACTCGAGGCGGCACGCATTGACGGCCA
>JBEEJT010000366.1:0-5956 GCA_041169085.1 Pseudomonadota bacterium
TGCCAGCCCATCGAGCGACGCCGTGCTGCAAGAGCAACTCACCGCCTTGTGTGCCGATGCGATGGCACAGGGCTGGGTCAGCGAGGCGGCCCTGTCGCAGTCGCAATCGCAGTACGAGGCCATGTGGGCGCTGCGGGAAGCCATCCCCATGGCGGAGAAGGCCGAAGGGCAAATGGTCAAGCACGACATCGGCGTGCCCACCTCACGCATCCCCCAGTTCGTTGAGCGCGTGCAACCCTTGCTGCAACAAGCCTTGCCCGGGGTGCGCATCGTGTGCTTTGGCCACATGGGCGACGGCAACCTGCATTTCAACGTCCAGGCGCCTGCCGACATGGCCACCGCAGCCTTCCTTCGCGACCACCAGGCTCGCGTGGAAGCCGTCGTCTACGACTTGGTGGCCGAACTGGGCGGCAGCATCTCCGCCGAACACGGTGTCGGTCAACTCAAACGCCATGACCTGGCCGCTCGGGCCGATCCGGTGAAACTCGCCTGGATGCGCGCAATCAAGCAAGCGCTCGACCCGCAAGGCTTGCTCAACCCCGGCAAAGTGCTGTGAGCCTGCGCGCCGCTGCGGGGCGGGCCAGGTTCATTGCAAGGGGCCGTCCATCCCTTTGGGCACCACGAGGGTCAACACGTCGATGCCTTCTTCCTTGAGGGCTTCGCGCTCGTCCGCATCCAACTGACCGCGGATGGGCTTGGCCTCGACCTCACCTTGGTGCATGGCCCGCGCCTCGCTGGCGAAACGCTCACCCACGTCTTCCGTGTTTTGAACGACATGACGCACCGCAGACCAATACATGGCCTGCAACGCCTCCAGCTGCTCGTGGGCCCGCTGCGCCTCGGCGGCTTGCGGGCTGACGGCCTCAGGCGCCTGGGCCGCCCGACGAGCCGACTGGGCATCGTCCAGGTGCGACACGTTCAAGCGGGGGGCCGACGGCATGCGTTGCACATGGGCATCGCCACACGTCGGGCACGTCACCAAGCCACGAGCCTGCTGGCTGGCCAGGTCTTCGGCCGATGCGAACCAACCTTCGAAGCGGTGCCCTTGCGGGCAAGCCAGATCCACCACCAACATGGCTCAGCCCCCCACCTCAACCCAGTTCAGGGGCCATTGGCCGGCGCGCCACTGCTGCAGCCACATCAGCCCCACGATGGTTTTCACATCGGTCAACTGGCCATCGCGGACCGCGCACTCCAGCTCTTGCTGCGTGGCCGTGAACACGTCCAGGAATTCGCCATCGTCGAGGTGACGCTCGTGCAGGCTCAAGCCTTCGGCAAACCAGATCTCGATGACCTCATTCGCATAGCCGATCACCGGGTGCATCACGCCCGCCTTGGCCCAGTGCGTCGCCCGGTAGCCCGTTTCTTCCCACAACTCACGCTGGGCGCACGCCAGGCCACCTTCACCCGCATCGAGCTTGCCCGCGGGAAACTCGATCATGGTGAGGCCCACCGGGTAGCGGAACTGCCGCTCCATCACCAGGCGACCGTCCGGCAGGATGGCCACCACCATCACCGCACCGGGGTGCACCACGTATTCCCGCGAAGCCAACTTGCCATCGGGCAAGCGGACCTCGTCTCGGCGCATGTGCAGGAACTTGCCCTGGTAAACGGTCTCCGAAGAAACACACGTTTCGCGCAGGTGGGCTTCCTGGCTTGAGGCCTCAGTGGACGGGGCAGTCGGATCGTTCGGGTGCATGTTCTGATTCTGAAAGCAAAACCGGGCCACGCGGGCCCGGTTTCAACGGCAAGAAGTCTGCGCGGCGCGTCAGCCGGCCAGCGACTGCGTGATGGCGCGTGCGCACAAGGTCATCAGGCCGGAAGGCAGGATGCCCAGGCCGAGCACGGCCAGTGCGTTCACCCCCAGCAGCAAACGTGCGCCGCTCGGAGCGATCGGTGCGTTGTCGGCCGGCTCGTCGAAGTACATGACCTTGACGATGCGGATGTAGTAGAACGCGCCCACCAGCGACAGCAGCACAGCCAGGATGGCCACCTGCAGCAGCAAAGCCGAGTTGGTGGTGATCAAGGCTTGCAACACGGCCAGCTTGGCGTAGAAGCCCACCGTCGGCGGGATGCCGGCCAGCGAGAACATGAACACGGCCATCACACCCGCCAGCACCGGGCTGCGCTTGTTCAGGCCAGCCAGGTCACCGATCTGTTCAGCTTCGAAGCCAGGGCGTGCCAGCACCATGATCAGGCCGAAGGTGCCCAAGGTGGTCAGCACATAGGTCAGCACGTAGAACAGCGACGAGCCATAACCGTTGCCAGCCGAGACCGTGTTGCCGGCCACCACCGTGGGCACGAAGCCCAGCAGCATGAAGCCCAGCTGCGCGATGCCCGAATAGGCCAGCATGCGCTTGAGGTTGGTCTGCGCAATGGCCGCCAGGTTGCCGATGGCCATCGACAACACGGCGAGGATCAACAGCATTTGCTGCCAATCGGTGGCCAGGTTGATCAGGCCTTCCACCAGCAGGCGGATGGTGATGGCGAAAGCAGCCAGCTTCGGGGCGCCAGCCACCATCAGCGTGGCGGCCGTGGGCGCGCCTTGGTAGACGTCAGGCACCCACATGTGGAAAGGCACCACGCCCAGCTTGAAGGCCAGGCCAGCCACCACGAACACCAGGCCGAAGGCCAGCACTTGCTTGTTGATCGCACCGGTCAGCGTGGCCTTGTAGACCTCGCCCAGGTCCAGCGAACCCGTGGCGCCGTACATCATCGAGATGCCGTACAGCAGGAAGCCCGAAGCCAGCGCGCCCAGCACGAAATACTTCATGGCGGCTTCCGTGGCAGGGGCGTGGTCACGGCGCAGGGCCACCACGGCATACAGCGACAGCGACATCAACTCCAGGCCCAGGTAGATGGCCAGGAAGTTGTTGCCGATGATCATGATGCTGATGCCCAGCAAGGCCAGCATGGCCAGCGAGAACAACTCGCCCTTGAGCATCTCGCGGTCACCCGCGTAATTGCGTGCATAGACCAGGGTGCCCATCACGGCCAGCGTCGCGCACAGCGACAGCAGGTGGCCCATGGCATCGGTCACGACCATGCGCTGCATGGCGTAAACCGACGTGCCGGCGTCCAGGCCCTTCATGTGCAGGCCAGCCACCACGGCCAGCGAAGCCATGGACAGCAGGTAAGTCGTGGTTCGTTTCGGGCAAGTGACGAAGAGGTCGACCAGCGCCACCAGGCAGGCCATGCCCAGCAGAACGATCTCGGGCGTCACCGCGCACCAGTTCAAATCAGTCATGTCGGTTGGGCCTTCAGTTCAGCTTGCTCACGGAAACGTGCTTGAGGAGCTCAGTCACCGAGACGTGCATCACGTCGGTGAAAGGCTTGGGCTGGATGCCCATCCACAGCACGGCCACGGCCAGAACGGCCAGGATCAGGAATTCGCGGGCGTTGATGTCGGAGAGCTCGCGCACGTGGTCGTTGGTCACGTCACCGAAGTAGACGCGCTTGTACATCCACAGCGTGTAGGCGGCGCCAAAGATCAGGGCCGTGGCCGACAAGATGCCGATGGCGAAGTGGTATTGCACGGCGCCCAGGATCACCATCCACTCACCCACGAAGCCAGCGGTGCCCGGCAGGCCGCAGTTGGCCATCGAGAACAGCAGCGCGAAGGCAGCGAACTTGGGCATGGTGTTGACCACACCGCCGTAAGCGGCGATCTCACGCGAGTGCACGCGGTCGTACAGCACGCCGATGGACAGGAACATCGCGCCCGACACGAAACCGTGCGAGATCATTTGCACCAGGCCGCCGGAAATGCCCAACTCGTTGAAGATGAAGAAACCCAGGGTCACGAAACCCATGTGGGCGATGGACGAATAAGCCACCAGCTTCTTCATGTCCTGCTGGACCATGGCCACCAGGCCGATGTAGACCACACCGATCAGCGACAGCGTGATCACCACCGGGGCGTATTCATGCGAAGCGTCCGGGACGATGGGCAGCATGAAGCGCAGGAAGCCGTAGCAGCCCAGCTTCAGCATGATGGCGGCCAGCACGGCCGAGCCACCGGTGGGGGCTTCCACGTGCACGTCTGGCAGCCAGGTGTGCACCGGGAACATCGGCACCTTCACGGCAAAGGCCGCGAAGAAGGCACCGAACAGCAGCGCCTGGGGCTGAGCCGGCAGCGGGAGCTTGTGCCAGTCGAGGATGTTGAACGAGCCACCCGACTTGTAGTACAGGTAGACCAGGGCCACCAGCATCAGCAGCGAGCCCATCAGCGTGTACAGGAAGAACTTGAACGCGGCGTACACACGGCGCGGACCGCCCCACACACCGATGATGATGTACATCGGGATCAGGGTCGCTTCGAAGAACACGTAGAACAGCATGCCGTCGAGGGCTGTGAACACCCCGACCATCAGGCCCGACAGGATCAGGAAGGCACCGAAGTACTGGTGCGGACGGTCTTCGATCACTTCCCAGCCAGCCAGCACCACGATCACCGTGATGAAGGCCGTCAGGGGCACGAACCACATCGAGATGCCATCGACACCCAGGAAGTAATGGATGTTGAAGCGCTCGATCCAGGGCGCCTGCTCGACGAACTGCATGGCAGCCGTCGAGGCGTCAAAACTGGTGATCAGGGGAATGGTGACCAGGAAACCGGCCACCGAACCGACCAGGGCGATCCAGCGGGTCACGCCAGCGTTTTCCTGACGGCCGGCAACCAGCAGCAGGAGGCCGAAGGCGATCGGCACCCAGATGGCCAGAGAGAGAAGATTGGACATGGTTTGCATGGGGCTGGTCCTCGCGCTCAGGGGTGCATGAACACGAACCAGGTCATCAGGGCGAAGACACCCAGGATCATGACCAGCGCGTAGTGATAGAGGTAACCCGTCTGGAACAGTCGCACCAGCGAACCGATCAGGCCCACCAGCTTGGCCGAGCCATTCACGGCAGCGCCGTCAATGATGGCCACATCGCCCACCTTCCAGAAGACGCGGCCCATCAGGCGCGCACCAGCGGCGAGGATGTTTTCGTTGATCCAGTCCATGAAGTACTTGTTCTCGCCGATCACGATCAGCGGGCGCAGCACCTTGGCGAACATCGCAGGGATCTGCGGGGCCACCATGTAGAACACGAAGGCCGTGACGACACCACCCAGGGCCAGGAAGAACGGCAGCGTGCTCAGGGCGTGGATGCCCATGCCGACCGCACCGTGGAACTCTTCCTTCAGGGTCTCCATCGCGGGGTGCAACTCGTGGTTCACGAAGATCGCATCCTTGAAGAAGTCGCCATAGAGCATGGGCTCGATGGTGAAGTAGCCAATGATCACCGACGGGATGGCCAGCAGCAGCAGCGGCAGCGTCACCACCAGCGGGGACTCGTGCGGCGTGTGGGCATGGCCATGGTCGTCGTCGTGGTGATCGTGTTCACCCGGGAACGGCTTGTGGTGGAAGTGCTCCTTGCCATGGAAGACCAGGAAGTACATCCGGAAGCTGTAAAAGGCGGTCACGAACACGCCGGCGATGACGGCGTAGTAGGCGAAGTGCGCGGCCGGCAGATGGCTGGCGTGCACGGCCTCGATGATCGAGTCCTTCGAGTAGAAGCCCGAGAAGAACGGCGTGCCGATCAGGGCCAGCGAGCCCAGCAGCGACGTGATCCAGGTCAGCTTCATGTGCTTCCACAGGCCACCCATGTTGCGGATGTCTTGATCGTGGTGCATGCCGATGATGACCGAACCCGCGCCGAGGAACAGCAGGGCCTTGAAGAAGGCGTGGGTCATCAGGTGGAACACGGCCACGTTGTAGGCCGAGCAACCCAGGGCCACGGTCATGTAACCCAGCTGCGACAGCGTGGAGTAAGCCACCACGCGCTTGATGTCGTTCTGGATGATGCCCAGGAAGCCCATGAACAGCGCGGTGATCGAGCCGATGACCAGGATGAAGTTCAGCGCGACATCCGACAGCTCGAACAGCGGCGACATGCGGGTCACCATGAAGAT
>JBEEJT010000367.1:0-2679 GCA_041169085.1 Pseudomonadota bacterium
ACAACACAACGCCATTGACCTGGGGAAGAACGGCAGTGGATGTGTTCATGTTCTGGTCCTTCGTGTGGGGTGGCAGCGCGTTCAGCCTGCCCGGCGCGGCAGGTTTTGCCGGGCTGGCACGTTCAGCCCGCGGGCCCGCACCATCTGGTAGGGCCGGAACAGGTAGGCCACCGTGCCGAAGCCGCTCCACACGTGCACAAGCCGGCTGAAGGGGAACAGCAGAAAGATCGTCATGCCCAGCACCATGTGCACCTGGAAGTGCCACTCGATACCTGCCACGAGCGCAGCGTTGGGCTGGAAGAGCGCAATGCCCTGCAGGTACTCGGCCAGCCTCAGCATGGTGGTCGGCTCGGACACGTGATGCAGCGACGACGGCAGGGTCGACAGGCCGATGGCCAATTGCACCCACAGGATGACCAGGATGGCGATGTCGGTGCGGTGGCTGGTCAGGCGGATGCGTGGGTCGAACAGGCGACGATGCAGCAGCAGCGTCAGGCCGATGAAGCACAGGCCGCCGGCAACGCCGCCGGCCACCACCGCCAGCAACTGCTTCTGCGATGCGGTGACGGCCATCTCATACAGCCAGTGCGGCGTGAGTTGCCCGAACAGGTGGCCGAAGAACAGGAACAGGATGCCGCCGTGGAACAGGTTGCTGCCCAAGCGCAGCTGGCCCTGGCGCAACAACTGCGAGCTGTCACTCTTCCACGTGTACTGGTCGCGGTCGAATCGCGCCAGGCTGCCCATGAAGAACACGGCCAGGCAGATGTAGGGATAAACGTTGAAGGTGAAGTTGTGGAGGGTGTTCATGCGGACGCTCCCGGCGAGGTTGGTGCGACGTGGCGCACGGGGGCGCGCACGATCTGGATGGGTTGCGGCTGTCCGGGCCGCGCCTGGCCCTGCGTGGAACAGCCGTCGAACGCCATGGGTTCTGCCCAACTCTCGTCCAGCTCCGGCTCGGCAGGCACGGCAACGGCTTGCGCCTTTTCGCCAGCCAGGTCCAGCAGCGCAGCCAGCACGCAGGCGTGTGCAGATTCGCGCCGCAGCAGCGCGCTGAAGATCACCTGCAGAATGTGCGCGATCTCGCCCAGGAAGGCCCTGGCCTGGGCCGGCGGTTGGGTGGAGGCGTACTGCAGCACCACGGTCAGGTGGTCAGGGAGTTCGCCCGGCGCCAGGAAGAGGCCGGCCGCCTCGTAGGTCTGGCACAGGTCGACCATGGCCGGGCCGCGATCGCGGCTGTCACCGTGCACATGCTCGAACAGGTGCAGCGCCGTACCGCGGCCGCGGTCGAAGAGTTCGACGTGGTCGGCCTCCACGTCCAGTGGCCGGCGCCTGCCCAGACGCGAGATGAAGGCATCCAGTTCGGCCAGCCGGTCGGGACCGAGCGCGCCCTCGTCGTGCAGGGCAGCCTGCAATTCGGGCAGATGGGCCCGCAACTCGGCATCGGGATAGCTGAGCAGATGGGCCAGTACGCGCAGCGTCTTCGTCGCCGAAACGGGGGATGTGTTGAAGAAGCTCATGTCAGACCCCCGCCTTGATGGGAATGGTGCGCTTCTTCTCGCTGCCGAAGAGGCTGGTCTCGCTCACGCCTTCACTGCAGCCGTTGCCGAAGCTGAAGCCGCAGCCACCACGCACGTTGAACGCGTTCTCGGCATATTCGCGGTGGGTGGTGGGGATGACGAAGCGGTCTTCATAGTTGGCGATGGCCATCACGCGGTACATCTCCTCGACCTGGTTGACGATCAGCTTCACCTGGTCGATGGCCGCGTGGTTAGGGGTGCCATCCACGTGCTTGGCACGTTGGTAGGCGCGCATGGCCAGCATGCGCTCCAGCGCGCCGACCACCGGCACCGTGTCACCGGCCGTCAGCAGGTTGGCGAGGTACTTGACGGGTATGCGCAGTTGATTGACATCTGGAATCTCGCCATTGGTGCCCACATGTCCCGCGTTGGCCGCAGCCGTGATGGGCGACAGCGGCGGCACGTACCAGACCATGGGCAGCGTGCGGTACTCGGGGTGCAGCGGCAGCGCCACCTTCCATTCCACCGCCATCTTGTAGACGGGGCTGTTGCGGGCGGCGTCCATCCAGTTGTCGGGAATGCCGTCGAGCCGGGCCTGGGCGATGACCTTGGGGTCGTTCGGGTCCAGGAAGATGTCGAGCTGAGCCTGGTACAGATCCTTGTCATGCTCGACGCTCGCCGCTTCCTGGATGCGGTCCGCGTCATACAGGAGCACGCCCAGGTAGCGGATACGGCCCACGCAGGTCTCGCTGCACACCGTGGGCTGGCCGGCCTCAATCCGCGGGTAGCAGAAGATGCACTTCTCGGCCTTTCCGCTCTTCCAGTTGTAGTAGATCTTCTTGTACGGGCAGCCGCTCACGCACATGCGCCAGCCGCGGCACTTGTCCTGGTCAATGAGGACGATGCCGTCTTCTTCGCGCTTGTAGATTGAGCCCGAAGGGCACGATGCGACGCACGCCGGATTCAGGCAGTGCTCGCACAGCCTGGGAAGGTACATCATGAAGGTGTTCTCGAACTGGCCGTAGATGTCCTTCTGGATGTCGTCGAAGTTCTTGTCCTTCGATCGCTTCGCGAACTCGCCGCCCAGGATCTCCTCCCAGTTCGGGCCCCACTCGATCTTCTCCATCCGCTTGCCAGTGATGAGGCTGCGCGGCCGGGCGGT
>JBEEJT010000368.1:0-7985 GCA_041169085.1 Pseudomonadota bacterium
GGCGCGGCACCAATTGGTGCATTACGCGGTCACGCCAGGCCAGCGCTGCCCCGGCTTCGAGTGGGTGGATGCCGATGGCGCCGTGCGTTTCGAGCCCATGGGCGGCGCCTTGACCGTGAGCGATTCCGGCGCGTACACGGCGGCCTGCCTGGCGGGGCTGGGCATCATCCAGGTGCCGCGCCACGGCAACGAACCGGAGATCGCCGACGGCCGCCTGTGCGTGATCCTGCCGGCACTGCAGGCGGCCCCCATGCCGGTGCACTGGCTGTACCCGCACCGCAGGCAGTTGCCCCGGCGGGTCCAGGTGTTCATGCAGTGGGCCGGGGGGCTGTTGGCGCCCAGGTTGCGGCCCATGTGACCTGGGGCGCGCCTGGTGGTGGGGATCAGGCCCGGGGCGGGGCAAACAGCGCTGCCGCCCATTCCACAAACGCCTGCACCCGCGTCGACAGGTGCCGGCTCGACGGGAACACCACGTGCACCGGCATCACCTCTGAATCCCAGTCGCTGAGCACGGGCAGCAGCTGGCCTTCCATGCCCGGCGCGTGCAACACCATTTCGGGCAACTGCCCCACGCCCAGCCCGGCGCGGCAGGCGTCCCAATAAGCACTCGAATCGTTCACCGCCAGGCTGCCGGGCGGCGTGAGCGACAGCACCTCGTCGCCGCGCCGAAATTCAAAGGGCAAGACCTTGCCGTTGGGCATGAAGTAGTGCGCGCAGCGGTGCGGCGGGGCCATCAGGTCGTTGGGGTGCTGGGGCACGCCATGGCGGGCCAGGTAGTCGGGCGAGGCCACGGTCACCATGCGCATCTCGCCCACGCGGCGGGCCACCAGGGTGGGGTCGCGCAGCTCGCCAAAGCGCAGCACGCAGTCCACCCCTTCGTTGACCACGTTGATGATGCGGTCGGAGCAGCCCACCTCCAGCTGCAGGCCGGGGTAGCGGTCCAGCAGCGCGGGGATGGCCTGCTTCATCAGCAGGCGGGCCATGCTCGTGGGCATGTCGACCTTCAGGCGGCCCTCGGGCTGGCCGTGCCGCGCCGACACCGATTCGTCGGCCTCGCGCAGGTCATCGAGGATGCGCACGCAGCGCTCGTAATAGGCCGCGCCGTCGGCGGTCAGGCCCACGCGGCGGGTGGTGCGTTGCAGCAGGCGCACGCCGAGCTGGGCTTCCAGCTCTTGCACCAGGGTCGACACGGTGGCCTTGGGCGTGTCCAGCGCGACCGCGGCCCGGGTGAAGCTACCCAGGTCCACCACCCGCACGAAGACCGACATGGCTTTGAACTTGTCCATGGCTCATTGTTCACCAAGGTGAACAGTCATTTCGTGGAAATGGTGTTTATTCCAATAATCCAGATGGCTACAGTCATCCCCAAGGTTGGCGCTGTTGCTGGCCATGGGCAAAAGCGGACATGTCTGCATCAGCTTTCTCGTCACTGGACCCTCGGGCACCGATCAGCGAATTCGACTGGCCGGGACACAGCGGGCCCTTGCGCTTGCGCCTCTACCGCAGCCAGGCGAGCAAGCCCGCCCTGTTGGTGTTTTTCGCGCCCGGAGGCTTCGTGGCCCCGGACCTCGACGAAGCCAACGGGTGCTTGCGGGTGCTGGCCGATGCCTGCGGTGCCCACATCCTGGCGCCCACTTACGCCGAGTCGCCTGACCGTGCCTTCCCAGCCCCCGTTGAGGACGCCCACGTGGTGCTGAGCATGGTCGCGCAACACCGCGCGCAACTGGCGTCTCGCAGCGCACGCCTGTTCGTGGCGGGCTGTGAGGCCGGGGGCAACCTCGCGGCGGTGTCGGCCCTGGTGTGCCGCGACCGCCTGGGGCCGTCGCTGGCCGGGCAGATCCTGGTGACCCCCATGCTCGATGCCAGCATGGGCTGTGGCTCCATGCGCTGCGCAGCCAACGACCCGCAGCAGCGTGAACTGGCCCAGGCCGCCGAAGCGGCTTACCGCCGCTACCTGCCCAACCCGGGCGACCGGCTGCACCCCTACGCCAGCCCGCTGAACGCCCGGCGCCTGTCGGGCTTGCCGCCCGCCCTGATTTTTCACACCCAAGGCGACCCGCTGGCCGACGAAGCCAAGGCCTATGCCGCGCAGTTGCGCGAGGCCGGCAACGTGGCCCACGACGTCGCCCTGCCGCCACCCGACTCCTTGCGAGACGCCGCAGACCGCTGCGAGCTGACCGCCGAGGACCCGTGTGTGCTGGCCATGCAGGCGTTCATCGCCCGCCCCAACGATTTTCTTTCGCCGTCTTTGCCCCAGGGTGACCCATGTCTGAAACCTCCTCCTCTTCGAACTTGATCGACGCTTGCCCCAGCTTCGCGCGTCGGCGCCTGAGCGCTGGCGCCTTGGCCGTGCTGAGCCTGACCGTCGCCAGCGGCATGCTGGCGGGCTGTGGCCCCGAGCAACCGGCCCACGCCGCCACGGGCGCGGGCGCACCACCGGCCATGCCGGTGAGCGTGGCCGCCGTCATCGCCCGCCCCGTGGCCGACGAACGCGAGTTCTCCGGCCGAGTCGAAGCCATCGAGCGCGCCGAGATCCGCCCTCGCGTGGCTGGCACCATTGAACGCGTCGGCTTCCAGGCCGGCTCGCTCGTGCGCAAGGGCGAGGTGCTCTTCACCATCGACGCGCGCGCCTACCAGGCCGAAGCGGCCCGACTCGAAGCCGCCGCCGCCAGCTCCAAGGCCCGCGCTGACCTGGCCCAAAGCGAGATGGCCCGCGCCAAGCGCCTGCTCGACGACAACGCCATTTCCCTCAAGGAACACGACGAACGCGCGGCCAATGCCCGTCAGTTGGTGGCCGCCGCCAAGGCCGACGACGCTGCGCTGGCCGCCGCCCGGCTCAACCTCGAATGGACCCGCGTGCGCGCGCCCTTTGATGGCCGCGTGGGCAAGGCCGAAGTCACCGAGGGCAACCTGGTCAACGGCAACCAGGTGCTGACCACGCTGGTCTCGGCCAGCCCGGTCTACGTCAGCTTCAATGGCGACGAGTCCACCTACCTGCAACTGGGCAAGCTGGCCCGCAGCAACCCCGGCGCGCTCAAGGTCAAGGTGGGCCTGTCGCACGAGCAAGGCTTCCCGCACACGGGCAAGCTGGAGTTCGTCGACAACCAGATCGACCCGCAAACCGGCAGCCTGCGCCTGCGCGCCATCGTCGACAACAAGGAAGGGCTGCTCACGCCCGGCCTGTTCGCCAAGGTCAAGCTGGGCACCGATGCCGGCGGTGTGGCCTCGGCCCTGGTGGCCGAGAAGGCCGTGGGCACCGACCAGAACCGCAAGTTCGTCTACGTGGTCGCCGCCAACAACCAGACCGAGTACCGCCCCGTGCAACTGGGCGCCACCGTGGGCGAGCTGCGCGTGGTCACCTCGGGCCTCAAGGCCGGTGAACGCGTGATCGTCGATGGCCTGCAGCGCGT
The DNA here is from genome assembly GCA_041169085.1 of Pseudomonadota bacterium. GTDB lineage: Bacteria > Pseudomonadota > Gammaproteobacteria > Burkholderiales > Burkholderiaceae_C > Aquabacterium. The sequence continues at coordinate 3,411 of JBEEJT010000368.1, forward strand.
GCGCCCCGGTGCGCCCGTGGCCCCGCAAGACGTGCCGATGGAAGGCGCGCCGGCCGCAGGCCAGGCCGCCAGCGCCGCCAAGTAACCGAAAGGCCGTTTCATGAACATCTCCACACGCTTTGTGGACAGGCCGATCTTTGCCGCGGTCCTGTCCATCCTCGTCTTCATCGCGGGCGTCATCGCCATCTTCAAGCTGCCCATCTCGGAATACCCCGAGGTGGTGCCGCCTTCGGTGGTGGTGCGCGCGCAGTTCCCTGGCGCCAACCCCAAGGTCATCGCCGAAACCGTGGCTGCTCCGCTGGAGGAGCAGATCAACGGCGTCGAGAACATGCTCTACATGTCCTCGCAGGCCACGACCGATGGCGTGATGACGCTGACCATCACCTTCAAGATCGGCACCAACGTCGAGCAGGCCGAGACCCAGGTGCAAAACCGCGTGCAACGCGCCTTGCCCCGCCTGCCCGAAGAGGTGCGCCAGATCGGCGTGACCACGGTCAAGAGCTCGCCCAACATCACGATGGTGGTGCACCTGCTCTCGCCCAAAGGCACCTACGACGACGTCTACCTGCGCAACTACGCCACGCTCAACGTGAAGGACCGCCTCTCGCGCCTGCCCGGCATGGGCGACGTGCAGGTGTTCGGCTCGGGCGACTACGCCATGCGCATCTGGCTGGACCCGCAAAAGGTCGCGCAACGCGGCATGACGGCTTCCGACGTGGTGGCCGCCATCCGCGAGCAAAACGTGCAGGTGGCCGCCGGCACCGTGGGCGCACCGCCCGACACCAAGGCCCCGTTCCAGCTGTCGGTCAACACACAAGGCCGCCTGGCTTCGGAAGAAGAGTTCGGCAACATCATCGTCAAGACCAACGCGGAAGGCGGCGTCACCCACTTGCGTGACGTGGCCCGCATCGAGCTGGGCTCCAACCAGTACGCGCTGCGCTCGCTGCTCAACAACAAGCCGGCCATCGGCATGGGCATCTTCGAGGCGCCCAACTCCAACGCGCTGCAGTTGTCGACCGACGTGCGCGGCGTGATGGAAGAGATCAAAAAGGACTTCCCGCCCGACGTGGACTACGCCATCGTCTACGACCCCACGCAGTTCGTGCGCGACTCGATCAAGGCCGTGATCCACACGCTGATCGAAGCCGTCGCCCTGGTGGTGATCGTGGTGATCGTGTTCCTGCAAACGTGGCGCGCCTCCATCATCCCGCTGCTGGCCGTGCCCGTGTCCATCGTCGGCACCTTTGCCGTGCTGCTGGCCTTTGGCTTCTCGATCAACACGCTGTCGCTGTTCGGCCTGGTGCTGGCCATCGGCATCGTGGTGGACGACGCCATCGTGGTGGTGGAAAACGTCGAGCGCAACATCGCGCTGGGCCTGTCGCCGCGCGAAGCCACCATCCAGGCCATGCGAGAGGTCTCGGGGCCCATCATCGCCATCGCGCTGGTGTTGTGCGCCGTGTTCGTGCCCATCGCTTACGTGTCGGGCCTGACCGGGCAGTTCTACAAGCAGTTCGCGCTGACGATTGCCATCTCGACCGTCATCTCGGCCTTCAACTCGCTGACCTTGTCGCCCGCGCTGGCCGCCGTGCTGCTCAAGCCGCACGACGCGCCGAAGGACAAGTTCGCCCGCGCCATGGACTGGGCCCTGGGTGGCTTCTTCAAGCGCTTCAACCGCGTCTTTGACCGCGCTTCGCATGGCTACCAAAGCGGCGTGCAAGGCACCCTGCGCCACAAGGCGATGACCATGGGCGCCTACCTGGCGCTGTGCGTGGCCGCGTTCTTCGTGTTCAAGCAGGTGCCGGCCGGCTTCGTGCCAGCTCAGGACAAGCAGTACCTGGTGGGCTTTGCCCAGCTGCCCGACGCCGCCTCGCTGGAGCGCACCGACGCGGTCATCCGCCGCATGACGGACATCGCCCAGTCGGTGCCCGGCGTGAAGGAGTCGGTGGCCTTCCCCGGCCTGTCGATCAACGGCTTCACCAACGCGCCCAACGCCGGCATCGTGTTCTACACGCTGGACGACTTCGACAAGCGCAAGAGCCCTGAACTGTCGGGCGACGCCATCGCGGCCGAGGTCAACAAACGCCTGGGCGCCATCCAGGACGCCTTCATCATGGTGTTCCCGCCGCCCGCGGTGAACGGCATGGGCGCCATTGGTGGCTTCAAGCTCTACGTGGAAGACCGCGGCAATGTGGGCTACGACCAGCTCTTCCAGGCCGTCATGGCCTTGCAGATGAAGGCGTGGCAGACGCCGCAGCTGGCCGGTGTGTTCAGCAGCTACCAGATCAACGTGCCGCAGCTGTTCGCCGACGTGGACCGCACCAAGGCCAAGCAACTGGGCGTGCCGCTCGCGTCGATCTACGACACGCTGCAGATCAACCTGGGCTCGCTGTACGTGAACGACTTCAACCGCTTTGGCCGCACCTTCCAGGTCGTGGCTCAGGCCGATGCCCCGTTCCGCAACAACGCCGAGGCCATCGCGCAACTCAAGGTGCGCAGCAACACGGGCGACATGGTGCCGCTGTCCAGCCTGGTCAAGGTCAGCGACAGCTACGGCCCTGACCGCGTGCAGCGCTACAACGCCTACGTGTCGGCCGACATCAACGGCGGCGCGGCTCCGGGCGTGTCCTCGGGCCAGGCCCAGGCCATCATGGCCCAGCTGGCCGCCGAGACCCTGCCCAAGGGCGTGAGCTACGAGTGGACCGACCTGACGTATCAAGAAATCCTGGCTGGCAACACCATGGTCTACGTGTTCCCGCTGTGCGTGCTGCTGGTCTTCCTGGTGCTGGCCGCGCAGTACGAGAGCTGGACGCTGCCGCTGGCCGTGATCCTGATCGTGCCGATGTCGATGCTGTGCGCGCTGACCGGCGTGTGGCTCACCAAGGGCGACAACAACATCTTCACGCAGATCGCCTTGTTCGTGCTGGTGGGCTTGTCGGCCAAGAACGCCATCCTGATCGTCGAGTTCGCCCGCGAACTGGAGCACCACGGCAAGGGCATCGTCGAGGCGGCGCTGGAAGCTTGCAAGCTGCGCCTGCGCCCCATCCTGATGACGTCCATCGCCTTCATCATGGGCGTGGTGCCGCTGGTGTTCTCCACCGGCGCCGGTGCCGAGATGCGCCATGCCATGGGCGTGGCCGTGTTCGCCGGCATGTTGGGGGTGACGCTGTTCGGCCTCTTCCTCACGCCCGTCTTCTATGTGCTGGTGCGCAAGCTGGCTGAACGCATCAGCCCCACGCGCGCCGCCGAAACCCCGGCCGCTCCCGCCTTGAGCAGCGAGGTGCAAGCATGACCCCCACCACACGACTGACCCTGAGCCTGCTGGCCACTGCCGCCCTGCTGGCCGCCTGCAACACCGCGCCCCCCGCGCCCCAGGCCACCTTGACGGTGCCCACCGCCTACAAAGAGGCCGAGGCCGCCCAGGCCCGCTGGAAGACGGCGCAACCCGCCGAAGCCCAGCCCCGCGGCGAGTGGTGGCGCGCCTTTGGCGACGCCCAACTCGACACGCTGCAGCAACAGGCCGAGTCTGGTAACCCGGGCCTGGTGGCCGCCACCGCCCGCGTCAAGGCCGCTCGCGCCTTGCTGGGCAGCGCCGAAGCAGATCGTGGCCCGCAAGTCAACCTGCAGGCCGGCGCCACCCGACAGCGCATCGCCGGCGCTCAGTTGGGCACAGGCGCCACCAACGGCACGCGCTTCCCGCCCGCCTCCATCTGGCAAGCCCGCGTGGGCGCCAGCTACGAGGTGGACCTGTTTGGCCGCGTGGCCAATGGCGTGAAGGCGGCTGAGTCCGATGCGCAAGCCGTCGAGGCCGCGCAGCGCTCGGTGCAACTGGCGCTGCAAGCCGATGTGGCCCAGGCCTACTTCGCGCTGCGCACGCTGGACGCCGAAGTGGCCTTGCTCAGCCGCACCCTGGCTTTGCGTGAGCAAACGCTCAGCCTGATCCAGAAGCGCCGCAACGCGGGCGAGGTGTCGGACCTGGACCTGGCGCGCGCCCAAACCGAGCGCGCCGCCACCCAGGCCGAGCTGCAAGGCCTGCAAGGCCAGCGCCAGCGCGCCGAACACGCCCTGGCCTTGTTGCTGGGCAAGACGCCGGCCGACTTCAAGCTGGCCCCGCAGCCGCTCACCGCCGAGCAGGCCATGCCCCAGGTGCCGGCCGGCTTGCCCTCGGCCCTGCTGGAGCGCCGCCCCGATGTGGCCGCCGCTCAGGCCCGCATGATGGCGGCCAACGCCCGTGTGGGCCAGGTGCGCTCGGCGCTGTTCCCGGCGCTGGTGCTCACCGCCCAGGGCGGCCAGGCTTCCAGCGAGCTGTCGGACCTGTTCGCCCTCAACGCCCGCACCTGGCTGGTGAGCGCCGTGTTCAACCTGCCCCTCATCGACGGCGGGCGCAACAAGGCGGCCGTGGCCCGCGCCGAAGCGTCGCTCGAAGAGTCGGTGGCCGACTACCGCCAGTCGGTGCTCCAGGCCTTTGGCGATGTCGAAGGGCAGCTCGCCAGCCTGGGCAGCGCCCGCGCCCAGGCCGAATCGGTGGACGAGGCCCTGGTGGCGGCTCAGCGCGCCGCCTCCCTGGCCGACAAGCGC
>JBEEJT010000369.1:0-26078 GCA_041169085.1 Pseudomonadota bacterium
GCCACGCGGGCTTCCAACTCCTGGGTGTGGTGCTCAGAAGTGCGGCTGAGCCGCCACTTGGCGAGCATCGCCCGCGCCAATTGCTGCACCTCGATGGCGTCGAAGGGCTTCTTGAGCACCAGGAGGCGGTCGCGTGTGTCCAGTCGCTCCAGCACGGATTCCCACGAGCGTTCGCTGTAGGCGGTGCAGATCACGACCTGCAGGCTGGGGTCGACTTGCCAGAGGTGTTCGATGGTCTCCACCCCATCCCATCCGGGGGGCATGCGCATGTCGACGAAGGCCAGGGCATACGGCCGGCCTTCCTCTCGGGCTTGACGCACCCTGGCCAGGCCTTCCATGCCCTGGTAGGCCGAGTCGAGCTCGAAGGTCAGGTGCAGAGGCGATGCGGCTGTCGAGGCCGACGGGCTGTCGGGGGCGCCGCCGAACAGCAGGGCTTCGTCGTCGTCGAGGTCGGAGGCCACCGCGGACGCATGGGCCAGCAACTTGCGGAAATCCTCATGGATCGACGGCATGTCGTCGATCAGGAGGATCCGTCGGTTGGGCTGTTCAGCGTCCATCGCCAGGGCAAGTCAGTGCCGTGATGAGCCGGGTAACCCAGGGGCAAGGCCAGCCTTGCCGGGCTCTGGTCTGCGGCAGCGTCACCTTCACGGCGAAAGTGGGCGACCGCCGGGCATCGTGCCCGGGCCAGACCTGCCTTTCGTATCGACCCCCGCCGCCCAGATCTTGAGCCTGTGGGCCTGAAAACCGCCCGAACCGCGTGGCAACGTGAAGGAGTGCTCAGCCCGTGTGGGCGCCGAGGTTGGACGCAGCGCCGGGCGCGACCACCTGGGGCAAGGGCACCCCGCGCGCGGCGGACACATGGCGGCGGATGGTGTGCACCATGCGCTCGGGGTCGAGCGGTTTGGTCAGGAAATCGTTCATGCCCGCCGACAAGGCGCGCAAGCGCTCTTCAGGCAAGGCACTGGCGGTGAGGGCCAGGACAGGCAGCCATGCCAGGTCGATGTCTCGGCGCAACTGGCGGGTGGCTTCGAGGCCATCCATCACGGGCATCTGGATGTCCATCAACACCGCGTCGAACCGGGCGCCAGGCGCACGCAAGGCTGCCAGCGCTTCTTCGCCTTGGGTGGCGGTGGTGACCTGGGCGCCCTCCTGCATGAGCAAGCGGGTGCCCACGTCGAGGTTGATGGCACTGTCGTCCACCAGCAAGATGCGCAGCCCCTGGAGCCAGGGGCCGGTGGCCGCAGGGTTGGCCGCCGGTTGGGGTTCGGCATGGCTCTTGCCGTTGCGTTGGGCCATGGCCGCGTTCACCGAGTCCAACAGCCGGGGGGGCGACCAAGGCGGGACGAGCACGGCGTCGACCAAAGGGAGCTTGGCCGGGTTCCAGGAGGCGCTGGCTGGGTCGTCGAGCAGCAGGGTGGTGGGGCGCGGGCTGGCGGGGGCGCCCGAGGACAAGGCTTCCAAGGTCTGTTGAAGCTCGGAGGGTGAGACGGCAGCGCCAATGAGCACGGCGTCTGGCAGCGGCGCCCCCTGCGTCAGCAGGTTGGCACAGTGGGCCACCAAATCCGTGCCGCTGGGGCAGGTCATGGCACGCCAACCCAGGCCCTGGCAATGCGCCGTCAGGGCCTGGCTTTGCTCTGGCCGGGCTTCCAGCAAGGCGACATGCAGCAGGGGCGAGGACGCCTGGACCCGCGGGGCTGGCAGTGGCAAGGTCACCCAGAAGGTGCTGCCTTTGCCCGGTTGGCTGCGCAAGCCAACGTGGCCTCCCATCGCTTCGGTGAGTTCACGAACGATGGACAAGCCCAGGCCCGTGCCGCCATACCGGCGGGTGTTGGAGCTGTCGGCCTGGGTGAAGGGCTGAAACAGGCGTTCGTGCAAGGTCGGGTCGATGCCCGGGCCTGTGTCCGAGACCTCGAAGAGCAGTTCGCTGTGGTCGGGCTGGCTGGTGGGGGGCACCGACACCGTCAGCTTGACCTCTCCCGCCGCCGTGAACTTGATGGCGTTGCTCAGGAGGTTGGACAAGACCTGCTGCAAGCGCATGGGGTCGCCGACGATCGGGTCCGGCAGTGGCTGGCTGGCTTCGATGCGCAGGCTCAATCCCTTGTCGCTGGCCTGCTGTGTGTAGAGGTGGCGCAAGGTCTGCAACAACTCTGCTGGCGCGAACTCGCATGCCTCGATCTCCATTTCCTTGGCTTCGATCTTGGCCAGGTCCAGCACATCGTTGACGATGCCCAGCAGGGATTTGCCGGCTGTCTGGATCTGGTTGAGCAAATGACGCTGTTGTGGGTCGAGCTTGGGTTGGTTGAGCAGGTAGGCCGCACCGAGCACCGCATTGAGGGGCGTGCGGATCTCGTGGCTCATGTTGGCGAGGAACATGCTCTTGGCGCGATTGGCTTCCTCTGCGCTCACCTTGGCCTGGCGCAAGGCTTCCTCTTGGGCCATGCGCTGGGTGATGTCGACGCCGATGCCCAGGTAGCCATGGGCATGGTGGTCGGCACCGCGCAGCGGGGTCACGCTCAAACTCACCCGCAGGCGGCTGCCATCCTTGCGGATGTATGTCCATTCACGCGACTCTTGGCCGTCGATTTCGGCCTGGTGCACGAACGCCCGGAAGCCCTGGATGGGCTGGCCATGGCGCTGGCTGAGCTCTGCCGCGCGAAGGCCGACTTCCTCTTCGTCGTGGATGCGCTCTGGCGTGCACCGCCCCACCATTTCTTCTGCCCGGTAGCCCAACATGCGTTCGGCACCCGGGTTGAAGACGGTGATCACGCCACTGGCGTCGGTCGCGATGATGGACTGCTCGGTGGCTGAATTCAGCACGTTGCCCAGCAAGTCGGCGAGCCGCTCAGCCTGCAGCTGGGCCAGCCGGGCCACGTTGATGTCCTGCGTGGTGCCAAACAGGTGCAGTGGGCGACCTTCTTCGTTGCGCACCATCACGCGTCCGCAATCCCGGACCCACACCCAGTGGCCGTAAGCGTGCTTCTGTCGCGACTCGCACTCGAACAGTTCGGTGCTGCCTTGCAGGTGGGCGGCGAGTTTGCGGTCGAACTCTGGTCGGTCTTCAGGGTGGATGCTGGCGAACCACTCTTGGGCCGACTGGGCGACGGTGTCGCGTGTGTCCCTGCCTTTGATGGCCGCCCAGCGCTCGTTGACTTGCAGGGCGTTGGCCTGGATGTTCCATTCCCAGGTGCCCGTCAGCGTGCCTTCCAGGATGTTGCGCAGGCGGGCCTGTTCCCGATCGAGGGCGCGACGGCCTTCGACCAGGTCGCTCACATCGTGAACGATGACGTAGATGCCCTGGACTTCACCGTTCTGCCAGTCGGGCAGGTAATGGGCGAGCGAGCTGCGCGCGCGCCCGCCGTCCGGGGCGGGGATGGTGCGCTCAAAGTGCTGGGGCTCGCCCGCGAGCGCCCCCTGGAGGTAGGGCAGGTTGGCCTGGTAAATCTTGTCGCCCAGCAGCTCCTGGATGTGGCGCCCTTTGATGGCCTCGGGGCTCTTGCCAAACCAGTTCAAGTAAGCCTTGTTGGCGAACCGGTTGAGGAGGTGGCGGTCCCAGTAGCCAATCATGGAGGGCACGGCATCCAGCACGGTCTGCAAGTCTTTGCGGGCCGCTTCCAGCTCGGTGGTGCGGTCTTGCACCTGGCGCTCGAGCGTGGCGTTGAACTGTTGAAGTTGGCGCTCGGCCTGTTTGCGGTCCCGGATGTCCCGGATCAGTTTGGCCACGCCAATCTGCTTGCCATCGGCGGCGCGGATCGCGCAAGCCGTCACCGAGACGTCGATCAGATCGCCCGAGGCGCTTTGGCGCGTGGTGTCAAAGGGTGCGATCTGCTCGCCAGCCTGAATGCGGGTCAGCAACTGGTGGTCTTCGGCGATCCGGTCAGGCGGCAGGAAGCACTGGGCCAAAGGCTGACCCAGCACTTCGGCTTCGGTCCAGCCAAACAGTTGCACTGCAGCATGGTTCCAGTGGAGCACGGTACCGCTCATGGATTCGCAGATGATGGCGTCGGTCGAGTGGGTGACGATGGCGGCCAGCCTGGCGTTTTGCTCAACCCCCTGGCGTTGGCGCAGGCGTGCGCTGGCCCAGACGGCGTGCAAAGCAGCCACCAGGCAGGCGAGCAAGGCCCCGGTCAATGCCACCGACACCGGTGCGATGCCTTGGTGTTGCACCATGAAATCGGACGAGGCGCGAATCTCGACGGCCCAGGTGCGCCCGTACAAATCGATGGGCACTTGCTTGCTCAGCACCGCTTCGCCCGTCAAGGTCGGGCCGGTGAACAGGGGCAGGGGCGACGCGGCATGTGTGACATCGATCAGCGACAGTTGCAAGCCGGCCGCTGAGACGTCGAAATCGCGCGTCACTTCTTCCAGCGCCAGGGGGGCGTAGCTCCAACCAAAGCAGGCGGCCTCACGTTGGGCCTCGGTGGTCAGCGGCAAGCCGCTGCGGTAGATGGGCAGCAAAAAGAGCAGCGCCTTGTGCTGCAGGCCATTGCCTTGGACCAATTGGATGGGGCCGGTGAGCGTGGCCTTGCCGACGTGCATGGCCCGGCGCGCGGCTTCGCGGCGGAAAGCTTCGGACGCGATGTCCAGGCCTCTGGCCGCCTGGTTGTGCTGCAGCGGTTCGATGTATTGGATGACGTAATGCTCGGACGGGGGCATGGGGGCCAGCGCATGCAACTGGAACCCTGGCACCTCGGCCCGCGCACGGGCGAGGAACGCTGGCAGATCGGCTTCGCTCACCCGACGGATGAACCCGAAGCCATGCGCGCCCGGAAACTCGGCGTCCAAGTCGCGTGATTGGGCGTAAATGTGGAAAACCTTGGCGCTCAAGCCCTCCAGGCCGGTGGCCAAGATGGCCCCTCGGGCACCGCGCAAGCCGTATTCGTAGAGCGTGATCCGTTGGCGCACCTGGTCAACGATGGCCTGGGATCGGAACTCAAAATCGTCTTCGGCCTTTTGGCTGTTGAGTTCTTGGACACGCCACGCCGCCAGCCCGCTGAGCAGCAGTCCGGTCAACAGCACCAACAAGGTCACCCAGCGCATGGGTGAACGTGACAAGGCAGTCGGCACAGGGCCATACCTTCCGTGTTCAGGGCCTGCCCGGACAGCTGAAGGTAGGCGGTTGGGGCCCCACTCAAGGGGCCACGAAGCGCAACCAGTGTGCCAGCACCCAGTCTGGTGCGTCCAGCGGCAAATCGTGGCCGGCGCTGGGGTGGCTGGCGTGCGTGGCGCGCCAGCATCGCGCGATCGCCTCGCTGCACCGAGGGTGGACCAGCGCGTCTTGCTGTCCGCTCAGCACCAGCGTCGGCACAGGCGGGGCGGAAAGCGGGGCTCGAAAGCGTGCGGCGGCCCACAGTTGGCGCAAGGCGTTGGCGGTGCTGACCGGCCGCGAGCGCTGGATGGCCTCCCATTGCGGCAAGACCTGATCAGCGCGTGCGCAGGCGCAGGTCATGTCAAACACGATGCGTTCGCGCAGCGCCAATTGGTGGCTGTGCCTCACCAGGCGCAGCACCTGCCCCCATTGGCCGGGGCGCAGGCGGTCGGTCAGGGCGCTGAAGGGGCGCATGCTGCTGGACATCAGGCACAAGCTGCTCACCTCTTCGGGGTGTTTGCTGGCCCAGTTCGTGGCCACCATGCCACCCATGGACAGCGCCATCACGTGGACCGGGCCCGGCGCTGTCCCCCAGGCCTGGCGCACTTGATGGCGCACGGCGTCGACCATGTCGGCCACCCGAAGTGGGCTGGGCTGCTGCCAGAGCAAGCCGTTGCCTGGCAGGTCGGGGGTGAGGACTTCGCCGCCCACCCAACGCTGCCGCAAGGCGTCAGGGAAGCTGCCCCAGTGGGCGTGTTCGCGCATCAGGCCACGCAGCAGCACGACGCGCCGAGGGGGGGCAGCAGCTTGGGTCATGGTCGCACCAGCCCTCTCTGGCGAGGTTGCTCGGGATACCACCGCGCCAACCCCTGTCTGTGGTGCAGGGGGCGGTCCGTTTCGGGCGGCATCCAGCGTGCATGGCTGGCGGCGGCCCGCATCAGGAACTCCAGCAGAGGCAAGTGGCGTCGCAGCACACGGCGGTGGCGGTGCTCGATGAGCGGGTTGAAGATGCCGTGTCGGTTGAACAGTTGGCGGGGGTTCTTCTTCACCCACAGCCAGGAGCCCATCTCCAGGGTGAGGGGCAAAAAGCAACTGCCCCCTCCTGGCGAGCCCGTCGTGTCGGGCAGGCTCAGGCGGTAGAGGTGGTCCCACAAGTCGCCATGGGTGAGGTACTGCGCGCTTTGGGGCTCAAAGATGTAATGGTGATGGGGGTGGCTTTGGTCCAGCAAGCGGTGCAGGGCGTGCAGCTCCGCCAGGTTGGGCGGCGGCTGGCTGGTGTGGGCATAAGGAAACCACAAGCGGTCTTGCACGCCGAAGCCGGAATGGCAGTCCAGCGCCAGGGCAAATTCGCTGCCCAAGAGTTGGGCCTGAACCACCTCGCACAAGGCTTGAGCCTCGGGCTGCATGGGTTGGCCCGCCGGGCCGCGAAACCAGGGCAGGGCAGCGCTCAAGCGCTGACCACCCACCAGCAAGGGCACGGGTTCGGTGGCCTCCACGGGGGCGTTGCGCATCAGGTCCACCCCATGGGGGTTGGCGCGTGTCCCCAGCCACAGCCCCCCAGGGTTGACGACGGGCATGAACACCAGCCGCATGGTGTCCAACTGGGCATGCAGCGAGTCGTCCCATTTCAGGCGGTGCACCAGGGCGCTCAAGAAGCTCAACACCACCTCGGTGCCGATGCGCTCCAGCCCGTGCACGCCCCCAAACAGCCCCAGCGTGGGCGCCGTGGGTTCGGGGTTGCCCAAACTCACGGCGATCACATCAAAGGGCTGCCCCGCCGCCTCGATGCGACGCACCGCCTGGGCGCGCACATGGGTACCGCCCAACTCGATCAGGCGGTGCAACTCGACGAGCGCCTGGCAGTCGGCTGGCGCGGGGGTGAAAGTCGGCCCTGCTGGGCGGGGTTCTTGGGGACTCAAGATGGACTCAAGCGGCGGCGCATCGGGCAAGCGCCTGGGCGGGCCAAGCTGGAACCCGATCATCTTGCGCGCGCGGCATGACAGCCGTGCGACACCCCCTCCCTGTCATGAGCGTGTCACGTCTGCCCCTCAAGATCCCGCCGTCGCCCGATTGGTGGCGCCTTGAAGCCCCCTGACATGCACCCGACACGCCCCTTGAACCGCAGCCGTCAACTGAGTCGCCAATGCTGGCGGCTGGGCTTGCTGGCCGTGGCGGTGTTGGCTGGGCTGGTCGAATGCGCGGCGCTTTGGCGCGTGCGCTGGCAAGGGCTGCAGGGCCGCGCCGGAACTTGAGCGCGCAAATGTGAGCATTCGTATCAGGTGTCTCGGCGCCTGATCGATCCCTCGGGCACCGTTGCCCGACCCAAGAGAACCCTGTGGACTGGTGTCGGGCGCCGACCTGGTCCATGCAATGGGCTCAAGCCGGGATTCCTGCTCGGAAATGGCGAGGCGCCCCCCTGGACAGGGAAGGTGCCACGAGGCTGAGATGAAGAGGTCACGACCCTTGATCGGAGCCTCTCATGAACGCCAAGACATTCTGTTTCAATCTGGCCGCTGTCGCCGCCTTCGTCTGCTCGCAAGCCGCTTCGGCCGCTGTGCCTGACCAGGTCAAGAAGGATTTCGCCAAGGCGGTCTACGCCGGCTCGCCTGACCTCGTTCACGACCGCAACCCCCAGCCCTTGCTGCGTGCGGTGATCGTGCTGTCCGTCAAGCTCGACGAGAACAACCAGTGGAAGGCCGAGGTGATCCGCGGCAACGACCAGCAACCTGAGATGCAAGCCCGCGCCATCGAAACCGTGCGCCGTGCACCCGTGCCGACCTTGAGCGAAGCCGACCGCGCCGAAATGCAGCGCTCTGGCCTGATGGAAGCTTGGTTGTTCGACAGCGACGGCACCTTCCAGGTCAAGACCTTGGCCAAGGCCCAGAAGACCTCGCGCTGACATCGGGCTCCATCGGACTTCGCCCCGGGCGTCGCGTCGACGCGGCACCCGGGTGCGTTCCTGGGCGTTCAGGGGGAGCGGTGTGCACCATAAGCGGCGCATCGACCTCTCCTTGCGGCATGATGGCCGCCATGACGTCCAAGAAGCCCGAAACCGGCGGCGACCTCGCCCCTGGCGCGCCCCCCGCGCCCATCCCTGTGAGCCTTTTCAGCCCGGCTGGCGTGGTGCCCGTGGCGGCCAGCGTGAAGCGCGCGGCCAAGCGGCTGAAGGCGCTGGGCTTTGCCCCTGCCATCGACGTGTCGGCCCTGGCCAAAAGCCAGCGCTTTGCCGGCGACGACGACACCCGGTTGGCCGCGATGGCCCGCATGGCGGCGCTGGACGGTGGCGTGGCCCTGGCCACCCGTGGCGGCTATGGCCTGAGCCGGCTGCTCGATCGCCTCGATTGGGCTGCGATCGCCCGCAGCGTGGAGCGCGGCGTGAGTTGGGTCGGCCACTCTGATTTGACGGCCCTGCATTTGGCCGCCATGGCCCACAAAGCCAGCGGCCCCGCCAAGGTCGGCGAAGGCCACACGGCAGGTTTTTGGGCTGGCCCCATGGCTTGCGGCGACTTCGGGCGCGACGACAGCCCCGAAGGTGGCGACGACGTCACCCAAGATTGCTTTGTGGAAGCCATGCAGGGCATGAGCGAAGGCATGGGTTTTCGCACTGCCTTGGGCTTTGACGGGCTGGCTGTCAGCGGTCGGCTGTGGGGTGGCAACCTGGCCATGGTGCAAGCCTTGCTGGGCACGCCGCACTTCCCTAAAGTCAAAGGCGGCATCCTGTTCCTGGAAGACGTCAACGAGCACCCCTACCGGATCGAACGCGCGTTGCTGCAATTGCACCAGGCAGGCGTGCTCGACCAGCAGAAGGCCATCGTGCTGGGGGCGTTCACCGACTACAAGCCCTCTCCGCTGGACAAGGGCTACAAGCTGTCCAGCGCCATCGACCACCTGCGCCAGCAAACCCGCACGCCCATCCTCACGGGCCTGCCTTTTGGCCACGTGCCCACCAAGGTGTGCCTGCCTGTGGGGCGGCAGACCCAGTTGGTCGTCGAAGGGCGCGACACCTTGATGCTCTGGTAGCCTCGGGCCATGCACATCAGGGACCTGTTCGTTGGCCGCTGCAGCGCGGCCGTGCACTCGTGGTGGTCGCGTCTGGCCTGGGGCACGAAGGCCAGGGCGACGCTTTGGGTCGCCCTATGGGGCTCGTTTTTTGGCGCGCTCGGGGTGCCTGGTTCAGCCATCGCGGCCCATGCCTACGCCCAGTTTGGCGACATCGCCTACCCGCCGGGCTTCACGCACTTTCGCTACGTCAACCCGCAGGCGCCCAAGCGGGGCGAGTTGTCGCTGGTGGCACCGCAGATCGCCAACAACTTCGACAAGTACAACCCGTTCACCCTCAAGGGCACAGAGCCGCCGGGCATCGAGTCGCTGGTGTTCGAGACCCTGCTGGTGGGCAACATGGACGAGCCAGCCACCGCCTATGGCCTGTTGGCCGACGACGTGAGCGTGGCGCCCGACAGGCTGTCGGCCACCTTCCACCTCCACCCCAAGGCGAAGTTCCACAACGGCGACCCGGTGCTGGCGCTGGACGTGAAACACGCCTTCGAGATGCTCACCGGCAAGCAGGCCGCGCCGCAGTACCCGGCCTACTTCGGCGGGGTCAAAGGGGTGACCGTGCTGGACGAGCGCACCGTGCGCTTCGACTTCAAGCGCCCCGATGCCGAGTTGCCGCTGATCGTGGGGGGCCTGCCCGTGTTCAGCCACAAGTGGGGCCTGGTCAACGGCAAGCTCAAGCCTTTCGATCAGATCGTGACCGATGTGCCCATCGCCTCGGGCCCGTACAAGATCGGCTCGGGCGAGATCGGCAAGGACATCACCTACGTGCGCGATGCCAGCTATTGGGGCGCCAACCTGCCCACGCGCAAAGGCCAGTTCAATTTCGAGCGCATCACCTTCCGGATGTACAACGACAACGTCGCCGCCTTCGAAGGCTTCAAGGCCGGCGAGTTCGACTACATCCAGAACTTCATCTCCAAAGACTGGGTGCGGCAGTACAAGGGTGCCAAGTTCGACAGCGGGGAGCTGGTCAAGCGCAAGCTGGAGCACCACAACCCGGCCACCTTCCAGGGCTTCATCTTCAACACCCGCAACCCGAAGTTCCAGGATCCGCGCGTGCGCGAGGCCATCGACCTGGCCATGGACTACGAGTGGATGAACCGCCAGTTGTTTTACGGCATCTACACCCGGCTCAACAGCTATTTCGCCAATGGCGATTACGAAGCCAAGGGCCTGCCAGAAGGGGCGGAGCTGGCGCTGTTGACCCCGCTGCGCGACAAGCTGCGCCCCGAGGTGCTGACCCAGCCCGTGCCCCAGCCGCCCGTGACCACGCCGCCACAATCGCTGCGCGCCAACCTGCGCCGCGCCCGCGACCTGCTGGCCCAAGCGGGCTGGACGCTCAAAGACGGCGCCTTGCGCAACGCCAAGGGCGAGGCCTTCACCATCGAGTTCCTCGACAACTCGCCCAGCATGGGCCGCGTGGTGGCGCCCTACATCCGCAACCTGGCCAAGCTGGGCATCCAGGCCAACTACCGGGTGATCGACTTCGCCGTGTACGAAAAGCGCATCAAGCGCTTCGAGTACGAGATGCAAAGCCTGGCCACGGGCCGTCGCCTCATCCCTGGCAACGAGCTGTTCCAGGCCTACCACTCCAGCATGGCCAGGCAAGAGGGCTCCAGCAACCTGATGGGCATCCAGGACCCAGCCATCGACGCGCTGCTGGAGAAGGTGCAAAGCGCCAAGACCCGTGACGAGCTGACCGTGGCCGTGCGTGCGCTTGACCGTGTGCTGCGCCACGGCCACTACGCCGTGCTGCATTGGTATTCGAACAACTTCCGCACCGCCTACCGGGGCGGCAAGTTCGGCATGCCCGAGCCCCCGCGCTTTTACTCGCCCGAAGCCTGGGTGATGAGCTGCTGGTGGCGGCTGTGAGCCGCTGAACGCGATCAACGCTGGAATGGCGAACCAACATGTGGGCCTACATCCTCAAACGCATCCTGTTGATGGTGCCGACGCTGCTGGGCGTGCTGCTGGTCACCTTCGCGGTGATCCAGTTCGTGCCCGGCGGGCCGGTGGAGCAGGTGGTGTCACAGCTCAGCGGGCGCACCACGGGCGGTGAAGCCGCCGGCCCCAACATGGCCTACCGAGGCCGCCAGGGGGTGGACCCGGCTCAGGTCGAAGAGTTGAAGAAGTTCTATGGCTTCGACAAGCCTGCGCCCGAACGCTTTGTGCGCATGGTGGTGTCGTACGCCCAGTTCGATCTGGGCCAAAGCTTCGTCCACCACAAGGGCGTGTGGGAGCTGGTCAAAGACAAGCTGCCCGTGTCCATCACCCTGGGGCTGTGGACGTTTTTCATCAGCTACCTGGTGTCGGTGCCGCTGGGCATCGCCAAGGCGGTGCGGGCCGGCTCGCGCTTCGATGTGGTCAGCAGCGTGCTGGTGCTGGTGGGCTATGCCGTGCCGGGCTTTGTGCTGGGCGTGGCGCTGTTGGTGCTGTTTGGCGGCGGCAGCTTTTTGCAGTGGTTCCCGCTGCGCGGGCTCACCTCGCCCAACTGGGATCAGCTCAGCTGGGGCGCCAAGGTGCTGGATTACCTGTGGCACATCACCCTGCCGGTGACGGCCAGCGTGGTGGGCAGCTTTGCCATGATCACCATGCTCACCAAGAATGCCTTCCTGGACGAGATCCGCAAGCAGTACGTGGTCACCGCCCGGGCCAAAGGCCTGGACGAGCGCCGGGTGCTGTGGAAGCACATCATGCGCAATGCCTTGCTGCCACTGGTGACGGGCTTTCCGGCAGCCTTCATCGGGGCCTTTTTCACCGGCTCGTTGCTGATCGAAACCCTGTTCTCGCTGGATGGCCTGGGCTACCTGAGCTACCAGTCGGTGCTGCGCCGCGACTACCCCGTGGTGCTGGGCACGCTGTACCTCTTCACCCTGATCGGCCTGTTCACCAAGCTGATCAGCGACCTCTGTTACGTGTGGGTCGACCCCCGCGTGAAATTTGACGCCTGAGGCCGTGCCGATGACCGACACCCCCCTCATTGCTCCCTCCGTTTCGCCCAGCCGCCGAGCCTGGCTGCGCTTCAAGCAGCACCGCCTGGGCTACATCAGCTTGTGGCTGTTTGTGGCGCTCATGGTCATCAGCCTGCTGGCGGAGGTGTTGTCCAACGACCGCCCCATCGTGGCACGCTACAAGGGCCAGTGGTACGCCCCCATCGTGCAAGACGTGCCCGAGACCACCTTCGGCGGCGACTTCGACACCCCCACCGACTACCTCGACCCCTTCATCGTCGAGCAGTTCGCCCAGCCCGGCAACTTCGCGCTCTACCCACTCAACCGCTCGCACTACAAGACCATCAACTACTTCGCGCAGTACCCCAACCCCGCGCCGCCTTCGGCCGACAACTGGCTGGGCACCGACGACCGCGGCCGCGACGTGTTCGCGCGGCTGCTCTATGGCTTCAGGGTGTCGGTGCTGTTTGGCCTGGCGCTCACTGTGGTCGGCGTCGTGATCGGCGTGCTGGCCGGCGCCGTGCAGGGCTTCTATGGCGGCCGCACCGACCTGGTCCTGCAACGCCTGATCGAGATCTGGGGCTCCATGCCCGAGCTGTATTTGCTGATCGTGTTCTCGGCGGTGTTCTCGCCCAGCATCTGGCTGCTGTTCGTGCTGCTGAGCCTCTTTGGCTGGATCGGCCTGTCGGACTACGTGCGCGCCGAGTTCCTGCGCAACCGCCAGCTCGACTATGTGCGGGCCGCGCGGGCCATGGGCCTGTCGAACTGGCAGATCATCCGCCGCCACATCCTGCCCAACAGCCTGACGCCGGTGGTCACCTTCCTCCCGTTCCGCATGAGTGCGGCCATCCTGGCGCTCACCTCGCTCGATTTTCTCGGTCTGGGCGTGCCGCCTGATACCCCGTCGCTGGGTGAATTGCTCAACCAGGGCAAAAACAACCTCGACGCCTGGTGGATCTCGATGTCGACCTTTGCCGTGCTGGTGATCACCTTGCTGCTGCTGACCTTCATGGGCGATGCCCTGCGCGACGCGCTCGACCCCCGCAAGGAGGCCGCATGAGCCGCGCCACCACCCGTGAGCTGGGCGATCTGCTGCTCGATGTGCAAGACCTGCACGTCAGCTTTGGCGACAAGGCCGTGGTCAAGGGCGTGAGCCTGCAGCTGCGCCCTGGCGAGAAGCTGGCGCTGGTGGGCGAATCGGGCTCAGGCAAGACGCTGACCGCGATGAGCTTGTTGCGCCTGGTGCAAGGCGCCCAGCTGCAGGGGCAGGCCTGGCTGGCTGGCAAGCCCGGCGAGCCTGCGCAAGACCTGTTGCAACTCGAAGAGGCCGCGCTGCGCCAAGTGCGTGGCGCCGATGTGTCGGTCATTTTCCAGGAGCCGATGACGGCGCTCAACCCGCTGTTCAGCGTGGGCGACCAGATCGCCGAAGTGATCGAGTTGCACCAACTCGTCTCGCGCAAAGAGGCGTGGGCCCAGGCCATTGACTTGCTCAAGCTCACCGGCATCCCGGAGCCCGAGCGTCGGGCGCAGAGCTACCCGCACCAGCTGTCCGGTGGCCAGCGCCAGCGCGCCATGATCGCCATGGCCCTGGCCTGCCGACCGCGCTTGTTGCTGGCCGATGAACCCACCACCGCGTTGGATGTGACCCTGCGCACCCAGATCTTGGCGTTGCTGGGTGAGTTGCAGCGCAAGCAGGGCATGGCCGTGGTGATGATCACCCACGACCTGCACCTGGTGCGCCGCTTTGCCGACCGCGTGGCGGTGATGGAGCAGGGCGTGCTGGTCGAAGCCGGCCCGGTGGCCGAGGTGTTCGCCCACCCGCAGCACCCCTACACCCGCAAGCTGCTCGACAGCCAGCCGCAGCGCGATGTGGTGGCCGCTCAGCCCGGCCAGCCTGCTCGGCTGCAAGGGCTGGGCGTGAAGGTGAGTTACCCCGTGCCGCAGCCGGGGCTCAAAGGCTGGTTCAAGCCCGGGCGCTTCGTGGCGGTCAAGGGGGCAGATTTCGAGCTGCCCGCTCGCCAGACCCTGGCCGTGATTGGCGAGTCAGGCTCGGGCAAATCCACCCTGGCGTTGGCCACGCTCGGCTTGCAGCCCTCAGAAGGGCAGCTCAAGATCGGTGCCGATGCCTGGCGCTTCAACGCTCGGGCCGATCGCCCCTTGCGGCGACGCGTGCAGGTGGTATTCCAGGACCCCTTCTCGTCCTTGTCGCCGCGCATGACGGTGGAAGAAATCGTCGAAGAAGGCCTGCTGATTCACCACCCACAGCTGGATGCCGCCGCGCGTCGCCAGCGCGTGCTCCAAACGCTGGGCGAGGTCGGCCTGACCGAGGCCCAGTTCCCGGGCTTGTTGGCGCGCTACCCCCATGCGTTTTCCGGTGGCCAGCGACAGCGGCTGGCTCTGGCGCGCGCCTTGGTGGTCGAGCCGGAGGTGCTGGTGCTCGACGAACCCACCAGCGCGCTCGATGTCACCATCCAGAAGCAGGTGTTGACCTTGTTGCAACACCTGCAGCGTGAGCGGGGCTTGAGCTTCCTGCTCATCACCCACGATGTGGACGTGGTGGCTGCGATGGCCCACCACGTGCTCGTCATGAAGGACGGCGAAGTGGTGGAGCAGGGCCCTGCCGACGAGGTGTTGAACCAGCCCCGACAGGCCTACACGCAGCGCTTGATGGCCGCCAGCCGGCTCTGATCAGATCCCCATTTTGCCCAGCGTGTCCATGAGGTCACGGATGGTGCCGGCCAAGACAGGGTGTTCAGCCTCGAAACGGGCTTCCAGCGCCTTGGCGCGGTCTTCCAGGTTGCCATCCGCCCCCTCGTTCGCTGCCGCAGCCTGAGGCTTGAGCGCGTGCTGGATGTCGTCTTCCAGTTGCAGCAGGCTGGCGCGCAGTTCGCTGTCCATCGGCGGGGCGTCTGCCAGGCCTTGGCGAAGCTGTTGCAACAGGCTTTGGAGTTGTTCTCGGTTCATGGTCCACCTTCGGTGTCGGTGAGCGGGCATTGCCGGGCTGCCCGCCCTTCGGACCATTGTGCACACCCGGCCGGGCGCAGATCAAGCCGGTGTTCACCTGTGCATCAGGGTCTTGACGCTCTTTGCACGCGGTCTGCGCTTGATCAAGCCGCCTTCGCCCATGCCGGCGGCTGGTCGGCCAGACCGCTGGTGTAGCGGCCCCGGTCAAGGGCGTAAACGTGGCGCACCCAGGCCAGGGCGCGCCGGCCTTCCCAGCGCGCCAAGGCGGCCTGGGTTTGGGCCTTGAACGCAGGCACGCCATACACGGGGTGCTCGGCGGGGCAGGCCAGCGGCGCCAGCAGGGCCGCAGCCGTGATGTCTGCCACGGTCAATTGGTTGCCCACCAGGAAAGGGCGCCCCTCCAGCAGCCTGTCGTCGAGCCAGTCGAGGGCCGCCTCGATGCGTTGCTCCGCACGAGCGATGTGGGCGCCGTGGATCTTGAGCTTGCGCCGAAAGCCCCAGCGGATGACCGGGTAGGCGGCACGGATGAAGCGGGCCTGTGCGGGCGTCGCGTATTCGATCCAGAGGCGGATCACCATGTCGTCTGCGTGGCCGAAGATCTGGTCGTAGAGGAAGCGCGCCACGTCTTTGCCCATGGCGTTGAAGCGCGTTTCGATCTCACGGATTTCGCGGGCATGGGCTTCAGGCAAGGCGCGCAGCGGGCCGTGTTGTTGGCTCAGCCAGTCGACGATGCGCGGGCTGTCCTGGACGGCGCGATCCGGCGTTTGCAGGATCGGTAAGGTGGTCTGGCCACGGCGGCCCATGCGCAGGGCGGGCAGCATGTGGAAGACCGGCGTCATGCAGACTTCCTTGTAGGGGATGCCTTCGTGGTCCATCAGCCAGCGGATCTTCTCGCTGTAGTGGGACATCGCGAAGGTGTAGAGCGTGTAGGGGGTGGTCATGATGCGGAGTCGAAAGGCGTCAGGCTGCTTGCACCCGATAGCCGAGGCGCGGAAAGTGGATGTGGACGGTGCCGCAGCGTTCATCGGTGTGGCGCAAGGTGAGGCGTTGGGGCGTGATGGCCAGCAATTCGCCTTGCACCGTGGTGCCGTGACCCAACGACTCAGGGGCGACCGCCACGCGCTGGCCGAGCGCCAGGCCCGACGCGTCGGGCAGGTCGGAAGGCGCCACGGCTTGCGGCGTGGCCGCACGAGCCTGGCTGAGCGCCGTGTCGGCGTCGATGGACATGAACTCGCCATGGCCAAAGCCACCCATGCGGGCCAGCCAGGCGGCGAGGTGGGGCCAAGGCGTCACGTCGAGTTGCCCGACCTTGGCGAACCAGACCGTCGAATACAGGGTGAAGTCGCCGCAGTCCGGTGTGGCGCCGTTGAAGAACTGGCGCCCATCGGAGAGGGCGGCCTCCAGCCAGGCCAGGTGCAACTTGAATTCTTGCTCCACGAGCGGTGCCGCCGCCTTGAGGGCAGGGCGCTCCAGCGGGGCGCCACGCAAGGCTGCGCGGTCGGCCAGCAGGGCGTCGGGCAGGAAGTCGGCCAGACGGCCGAACGTCAGGCCCACTGCCTTGGCAAACAAGACCTGGTCCACCCAGTTTTCCAGCAGGGGCCCCAGGCTGCCCGGTGCCGTCTTCAGGCTGGGTTCCGGCTGCCACTGGTCGATCATGGTGGCGATCAGGCGCGTGTCGCAATAAACGTCGGCGCCCACTTGCAAGACGGGCACCTTGCGGTAGCCGCCGGTCAGCGCCACGAGATCGGGCTTGGGGGCCACGCGCGGCACGATCACCGATTGCCAGGCCAAGCCTTTGTAGCCCAGCAGGCTGCGGATCTTCTCGGCGTAAGGCGATTCCTTGTAGTGGTGCAGGGTGAGCGTGGGCGTCATGGCGGCAGGCAAGGGTGGGGATGTTCCAGCCATTCTGAAGAGGGAAGACCCCCTTGAGAATTGTCCATATGGACATCTATGATGCCAAAATAGTCAAACTTTGCCCTGAAGCGACATGAGCGCCGCCGAACTGTCCAAGCCTTCCCGGCCGCCCCGCATCCGCCACCGAGTCGGCGTGTTGCTGTGTTCTGAGGTGAGCCTCGGCAGTTACGGCCTGGCGCTTGATGTGTTTCGCATGGCCAACCAATTGCCGGGTGCGCACCGCTTTGACATCGTGCGTGTGGGGCCGCATGAAGGCGGCGAAAGCCGGCAGATCGAGCACGAAGATGGCTGGTTGATGTCTGATGCGGGGCTGTCGGCGTTGGCCGACCTGGGCATGCTGGTGATCCCTTCGCTGTGGACCTTGGGGGCGCAGGCCGTGGCGCGCCACCCTCAAGTCTGTGCGGCACTTGCGGCCCTGGACCCCGCCAAGCCCATCGTCACCATGTGCACGGGGGGCTACTTTCTCGCGGCTTCAGGTCGCATGGATGGCCTGGCCATGACCACCCATTGGGCCTTGGCTCAGGACATGCAGCAGCAATTCCCGGGTGTGCAACTCGACCCCGAGCCCAATTTGATCGAAGACGGCGCCGTGATCTGTTCGGGGGGCTCGCTGGCCGGGCTCGATGCCTGCCTGCTGGGGGTAGAGCGCTTGTCGGACCGCAGCACCGCACGGGGCCTGGCCCGGTTGCTCGTGGTGGATGCTCGCCACGCTCCGCAAACGGCTTACATGCCGCCGCAAGGTTGGCGCCGGCATGCCGACGGTGAGGTGCGGGCCCTCCAGACCTGGATGGCCGAACACCTGCAAGAGGCGATCACCCTGGAAAGCCTGGCAGAACAGGTGCACATGAGCGTGCGCACCTTGCAGCGGCGTTTTTTGTCGGCGTCTGGTCAGACGCCCATGCAGTTCTTGCAGGCCTTGCGCATCGACCGTGCGCGCGAACTGCTGGAAGGCGACAAGTTGCCCGTGCCGGAGGTGGCGGCGCAGGTGGGCTACCAGGACCGGGTGGCTTTCGGGCGCCTGTTCAAGAAGCTGGTGGGCGTGTCGCCGGGCGCTTACCGCCAGCAGCACGCCCCTCAGTGAGTGGCCCGTGAAAGGGCCTGGGCCCCTTCACGCCGGTTGGCTCACTCTTCGATGCCGGCCATCACCTTGCTGAAGCCGCCGTCCACATAAGTGATTTCGGCGGTCACGCCAGCTGCCAGGTCGGACAACATGAAAGCCGCCACGTTGCCCACGTCTTCGATGGTGACGTTGCGGCGCAGCGGGGCGTTGTCTTCCACCACCGACAGGATCTTGGAGAAGCCCTTGATGCCCGAGGCGGCCAGCGTCTTGATTGGGCCAGCCGAGATGCCGTTCACGCGCACGCCGCGGGGGCCCATGCTGGCGGCGGTGTAGCGCACCGAGGCTTCCAGCGAAGCCTTGGCCAGGCCCATGGTGTTGTAGGCCGGCACGATGCGCTCGGCGCCCAGGTAGGACAGCGTCAAAAGCGCCGACTTGGGGTTCAGGTAGGGGATGGCTGCCTTGGCCATGGCCGGGAAGCTGTAGGCCGAGATGTCGTGGGCGATGCGGAACGATTCGCGCGACAAGCCGTCGAGGAAATCGCCGGCGATGGCTTCACGCGGGGCGAAACCGATGGAGTGCACGAAACCGTCGAAGGTGGGCCACACCTTGCTCAGGTCGGCGAACATGGCGGCGATCTGTTCGTCGCTGCTGACGTCGCAGTCGAAGATCAGGTCGGAGCCGAACTCCTTGGCGAAGTCGGTGATGCGGTCCTTGAAGCGCTCGCCCACATAGGAGAAAGCGAGCTCGGCGCCTTCGCGCTTGCACGCCTGGGCGATGCCGTAGGCGATGGAACGGTTGGACAACAGGCCGGTGATCAGCAGGCGTTTGCCAGCGAGAAATCCCATGGAAGCTCCAGGTGACGCAGTGAAAACAAGGGGCGGATTTTGGCACGCGCACCTCAATTCGCAAATTTTCTGAGTGCGGCCTTGAACAGGCGCGTTCCTCAGAGTAAAATCCCGGTTTGGCCGCTGAGTGCGGCGCAGCAATGTGGCGCATGAGCCGCCTGGCTGCGCGGCGTTTCAGCAGCGCGTCACGTGTCTGACATGGAGATGACACGAATGGGCGGGTCTTCCAGCCCATTTTTTTTGCTCGCGCACTTTTCAACTTCTCGTTTGCGGCGTTTGGGTCGCGTACAGATCGGAATCACCTCACGCATGTCGTCCTGGCTCCAGCTTGTAGAAACCACCGTGGCCGGTCTCGGCTTCGAATTGGTGGACTGCGAACGCAGTTCAGGGGGCTTGCTGCGTGTGTACATCGATCGGTTGCCCGACGGTGTCTACGATCTGCCCGGTGACTTGATCACGGTCGACGATTGCGAGAAGGTCACGCGTCAGTTGCAGTACGCGCTGGAGACGGTGGACGCCGACTACAGCCGACTTGAAGTGTCGTCGCCCGGTGTGGACCGCCCGCTGAAGACGCCCGCTCACTTTGCCCGATTCGTGGGTGAGCAGGTCGAGATCGCGCTCAAGCACCCGTTCCAGGGGCGCAAGCGCTACAGCGGTGTGTTGTGCGAGGCCGCGATCGAAGAGGCCGCGGCCGCACCCGCAGGCACGGCTTGGGGTTTGGTGCTGTCCGACCCGGCCAAGGCGGTGCCGCTGTCCAAGACGGCGGCCAAGAAGCTGGCCAAGGCCAAAGCGGCCGGGGAAATGGTGGCCGAAGAGGCTGCCGATCAGGTTTTGGGTTTCACGCTCGACGAAATTCGCGAGGCACGACTGGTGCCTGAGGTGAGTTTCAAGGGGCGTCCGCGTCGTGGCGCTGCCGCCAACGACGCCAGTGGTGTTGCCGTTGATGAGGCGGAAGATCTCGGAGGTCAGGAATAATGAACCGTGAATTGCTGATGTTGGTGGACGCGATCTCGCGCGAAAAGAGCGTCGATCGTGAAGTGGTGTTTGGCGCCGTCGAACTGGCGCTGGCCTCGGCCACCAAGAAGCTGTATCAAGGCGAAGTCGACATCCGTGTCGCCATCGACCGCGAAAGCGGCGAGTACGAGACTTTCCGTCGCTGGCTGGTCGTGCCCGACGACGCCGGTCTGCAAAACCCGGATTCCGAAGAAATCCTGACCGACGCCCTGGACCGCATCCCCGACATCGAAGTGGGCGACTACATCGAAGAGTCCATCGAGTCGGTGCCCATTGGCCGCATTGGCGCTCAAGCCGCCAAGCAAGTCATTCTGCAAAAGATCCGCGACGCCGAGCGTGAGCAACTGCTCAACGACTTCCTGTCGCGTGGCGAGAAGATTTTCATCGGCACCGTCAAGCGCCTCGACAAGGGCGACATCATCGTCGAGTCGGGCCGCGTCGAAGGCCGCCTCAAGCGCGGCGAGATGATCCCCAAGGAAAACCTGCGCTCCGGCGACCGGGTGCGTGCCTACATGCTGGGCATCGACGCACTGGCCCGTGGTCCCCAGATCATGTTGTCGCGTTCGGCGCCTGATTTCATGATCGAGCTGTTCCGCCAGGAAGTGCCCGAAATCGAGCAAGGCCTGCTGGAGATCAAGAGCTGCGCCCGTGACGCTGGCTCGCGCGCCAAGATCGCCGTGCTGTCGCACGACAAGCGCGTCGACCCGATCGGCACCTGCGTCGGCGTGCGCGGCTCCCGCGTGACCGCCGTGACCAACGAGTTGGCCGGTGAACGCGTGGACATCGTGCTGTGGTCGGAAGACCCCGCCCAGTTCGTGATCGGCGCGCTGGCCCCGGCCAACGTGCAATCGATCTTCGTGGACGAAGAGTCGCACGCCATGGACGTGGTCGTGGACGAGGAAAACCTCGCCATCGCGATCGGCCGTGGTGTCCAGAACGTGCGTCTGGCTTCCGACCTGACCGGCTGGAAGATCAACATCATGACGGCCGAGGAATCGGCCCAGAAGCAGGCTGTCGAGTCCGACTCCATCCGCAAGGTCTTCGTCGACAAGCTCGACGTGGACGAGGAAGTCGCCGACATCCTGATCGCCGAAGGTTTCACCAGCCTGGAAGAAGTGGCTTACGTGCCGCTGCAGGAAATGCTGGAAATCGAGTCCTTCGACGAAGACACGGTCAACGAGCTGCGCACCCGTGCCAAGGACGCGCTGCTGACCATGGAAATCGCCAAGGAAGAAGAAGTCGAAGCCCTGTCGGAAAATCTGAAGGACGTGGAAGGCCTGACGCCTGAGCTGATCGCCAAGTTGGCTGAGGCTGGCATCCACACCCTGGACGATCTGGCTGACCTGGCTGTGGACGAACTGGTCGAGATCATTGGGGTCTCGGACGAGCAAGCCCGCGCCATGATCCTCAAGGCCCGCGAGCACTGGTTCGCTTGACCCTGACATCACCGACATCGACCTCACTTCTCACTCGCTAAGCACACGCAAGGATCAACACAATGGCCGTGACCACCGTCGCACAATTCGCCGCGGAGCTCAATCGCCCGGCTGCGACACTGCTGGAACAACTGCAGTCCGCAGGGGTTCCCAAGTCCGCGCCCGAAGACGTGCTCACGGAAGCCGACAAGGAGCGCCTGCTCGACCACCTGCGCTCTGCGCACGGGTCGAACAGCGCCGAGCGCAA
The DNA here is from genome assembly GCA_041169085.1 of Pseudomonadota bacterium. Classification (GTDB taxonomy): domain Bacteria; phylum Pseudomonadota; class Gammaproteobacteria; order Burkholderiales; family Burkholderiaceae_C; genus Aquabacterium. Next base: position 21,574 of record JBEEJT010000369.1, read on the forward strand.
GAAGATCACCCTGACGCGCAAGTCGACCACCGAAATCAAGCAGGCCGACGCATCGGGCAAGGCGCGCACCATCCAGGTGGAAGTCAAGAAAAAGCGCGTGTTCATCAAGCGCGATGAGACTTCCGGCGTGGACGAAGCCGCCCAAGCCGCTGCCGAGGCTGCTGAGCTGGCTCGACGCGAAGAAGAGGCCCGCGCCCAGGCCGAAGCCCTGCGTCAGCAGGAAGAAGCCCTGGCTGAAGCCCGTCGCCAGCGTGAAGAAGCCGAGCGTCGTGAACGTGAAGCCGCAGAAGAGCGCGCCCGCCTGGCCGCCGAGCAAGCTGCTCGCGAACTGGCCGAGCAAGCCGCTGCCGGCACCGACAAGGCTGCCGAAAAGGCCGCTGCCGAGCGCGAAGCTGCCGTTGCGCGCCGCGCTGCTGCCGAAGCCGCTGCACGCGCTGAAGCGGCCGCCCTGACCGCCGCTGCCCAACGCGCCGCCAAGGGTGGTGTGTTGCGCTCGTCGGCCGACAAGGGCGCTGCCCAGGCCGAAGAAGCCAAGGCTGAAGCTGCCGCCGCAGCCGCCAAGCCGGTGGAAGCCGCAGCGGCACCCGCTGCCGCCGCGCCCGCTCCGGCCCCGGTGGAGGCGCCCAAGCCTGCCGTCCGTGTGGTCAAGGCCAACAACGCCGAAGCCGAAGAAAAGCAGCGCCTGGCTGACCTTGAGCGCCGCCGCAAGGCCGCCGAAGCCGAGGCCGCCGCCATCCGCGCGATGATGAACGCGCCCAAGAAGGTGCTGACCGCCAAGAAGCCGGAAGAAACCCCGGCCGCTGACGCGAACAAGGAAGGCATCAAGGGCACCATCCACAAGCCGAAGGCCGCCCCTGGCGCCGCCGGTGCTGCGGGTGCTGGCGCTGGTGCCAAGCCGGGCGACAAGAAGTCGGTCAAGTCCGAGAAGCTGTCGTCCTCGTGGGCCAACGACGAGAAGAAGCGCGGTGCGCCGGCCAAGGGCCGTGGCAACGACGCGGGCGGTGGCCGCAACGGCTGGAAGGCCCCGGGTGGCAAGGGTGGTCGCCGTGGTGACCGCGAAGGCGGCTCCACCTTCGTGGCGCCGACCGAGCCGCAAATCATCGAGGTGCACATCCCTGAAACCATCTCTGTGTCCGACCTGGCACACAAGATGTCGATCAAGGCCACCGAAGTCATCAAGCAAATGATGAAGCTCGGCCAGATGGTCACCATCAACCAGCACCTGGACCAGGAAACCGCCATGATCGTGGTGGAAGAAATGGGCCACAAGGCGCTGGCCGCCAAGTTGGATGACCCCGACGCCTTCCTGGAAGAAGAACACGAAGACCAGGCCGCCGAGGCCAAGCCGCGTGCCCCCGTGGTCACCGTCATGGGCCACGTGGACCACGGGAAGACCTCGCTGCTGGACTACATCCGCACTTCGCGTGTGGCGGCTGGCGAAGCTGGCGGCATCACGCAGCACATCGGCGCCTACCACGTCGACACGCCGCGCGGCATGATCACCTTCCTCGACACCCCGGGTCACGAGGCCTTCACGGCCATGCGTGCTCGCGGTGCCAAGGCCACCGACCTGGTGATCCTGGTGGTGGCAGCCGACGACGGTGTCATGCCCCAGACCAAGGAAGCCATCCACCACGCGAAGGCCGCTGGCGTGCCCATCGTGGTGGCGATCAACAAGATCGACAAGCCCGGCCACAACATCGAGCGCGTGACGCAAGAGCTGATCGCCGAGCAGGTGGTGCCGGAAGCCTACGGCGGTGACGCCCCGTTCTGCCCGGTGTCGGCCAAGACGGGTCAAGGCATCGACGAGCTGCTGGAAAACGTGCTGCTGCAAGCCGAAGTGCTGGAGCTGACCGCCCCGGTGGAATCGCAAGCCAAGGGCCTGGTGATCGAAGCGCGTCTGGACAAGGGTCGCGGCCCTGTGGCGACGGTGCTGGTGCAGTCGGGCACGCTCAAGCGTGGCGACGTGGTGCTGGCTGGTGCTTCCTATGGCCGTGTGCGCGCCATGCTGGACGAAGACGGCAAGGCCGCGACCGAAGCCGGTCCGTCGATCCCCGTCGAAATCCAGGGCCTCACCGAGGTGCCGGCCGCTGGCGACGAGTTCATGGTGCTGACCGACGAACGCCGTGCCCGTGAAATCGCCACCTTCCGTCAAGGCAAGTACCGCGACGTGAAGCTGGCCAAGCAGCAGGCCGCCAAGCTGGAAACGATGTTCGAGCAAATGGGCCAAGGTGCCGATGTGCAGACGCTGCCCATCATCATCAAGGCCGACGTGCAAGGTTCGCAAGAAGCCTTGGCCACGTCGCTGCTCAAGCTGTCGACCGAAGAGGTTCGCGTTCAGATCGTGCACGCCGCCGTGGGTGGCATCTCCGAGTCGGACGTCAACCTGGCCATCGCCTCGAAGGCTGTGCTGATCGGCTTCAACACCCGCGCGGACGCCAACGCCCGCAAGGTGGCCGACCACAACGGCGTCGAGATCCGCTACTACAACATCATTTACGACGCCGTGGACGATGTGAAGGCAGCGATGGGCGGCATGCTGGCTCCGGAGCAGCGCGAAGAAATCATCGGCACCGCCGAGATCCGTCAGGTGTTCGTCGCCTCGAAGATCGGCACCATCGGTGGCTCGATGGTCACCAGCGGTGTGGTTCGTCGCAGCGCCAAGCTGCGCCTGCTGCGCGACAACGTGGTCATCTACACCGGCGAACTCGAAGGCCTCAAGCGCTTCAAGGACGATGTCAAGGAAGTCAAGGAAGGCTTCGAGTGTGGTCTCAACATCAAGGGCTACAACGACATCAAGGAAGGCGACATCCTCGAGTTCTTCGAAATCAAGGAAGTGGCCCGCACGCTGTAAGACAACGCGCCGGCTGCTCCCCCCAGCAACCCCGCCTGACCCCAGGCGGGGTTTGCGCTTGAATGGGCGGCTCGCAATCACCCGGCAGTGCACAGCAGGAATTCACCATGCGCCATAAACGCTCCACCCCCAACCGCGGCCTGCGTGTCGCCGACCAGATCCAGCGCGACCTGGCAGAGTTGATCCGCGACCTCAAGGACCCGCGCATCGGCATGGTCACCATCTCCAACGTGGAGGTGACGCCTGACTACGCCCATGCCAAGGTGCGCTTTTCCGTGTTGGTGGGCAACCCCGACGATTGCGAGGCGGGCTTGAACGAAGCCGCAGGCTACCTGCGCAACGGCTTGTTCAAGCGCTTGCAGATCCACACGGTGCCCACGCTGCACTTCCACTTCGACCGCACCACCGAGCGTGCCGCCGAATTGAATGCCCTCATCAACCGCGCCGTGGCCGACAAGGCCAAGGACGCCGACGAGGGCCCCGCCGAGTGAGCAAGCCGCCGCGTCAGCCTCGTCGCCACCTGCACGGTGTCGTGCTGTTGGACAAGCCTGTGGGCCTGTCCAGCAACGATGCCTTGCAAAAGGTCAAGCGCCTGTTCCGCGCCGACAAGGCCGGGCACACGGGCACGCTTGACCCCTTGGCCACGGGCTTGTTGCCCCTGTGCTTCGGCGCGGCCACGAAGTTTTCGCAGGTGTCGCTCGACGCCGACAAGCGCTACACCGCGACGCTCAAGCTCGGGCAGACGACGGCCACTGGCGACGCCGAAGGCGAGGTGTTGCAGACCCGGCCGGTGACGGCCGAGGCGGTCAACGCCGGCACCATCCGTGCGGCCTGCGACGCGCACACCGGTGAAATTGACCAGGTGCCGCCCATGCATTCGGCCTTGAAGCACGAAGGCAAGGCCCTGTACGAATACGCGCGTCAAGGCGTGGAAATCGAACGCCCTTCACGCCGCATCACCATTCACGGCATCGACATCCTGGCGTGGCAAGATGATGTGCTGACGCTGGATGTGCGTTGCACCAAAGGCACTTACATCCGCACGCTGGCCCAGGACATCGGCGAGCACCTCGGTTGTGGCGCGCACCTGATCGGCCTGCGCCGCACCGCGAGCGGTGGCGTGGCCATCGCAGGTGCGCACACGCTGGAGGAGTTGCAGGCGATGTCGGATGCCGAGCGCGACGCCTTGTTGATGCCCCCTGACGCCTTGCTGGCCGATTGGCCCGAGGTGGTGCTGTCTGAAGAAGATGCCGGCCGCTTCCTGAGCGGCTTGCGTCGCCGTTTGAAATTGCCTGACATGGATGCTGTCCGTGTCTACGGTCCCCTGCCATCGGGCTCGCCCGCGGCAAAACCCGGCCACGAGCCCCGCATCCTGCTGGGCAGTGGCCATGTCAAGGCTGGCGAGCTGATCCCCGGAAGGCTGCTCAGCCCGCTGGAGGTCCAGGCCTTGCTCGCGCAGGTGGCCCAGGCCACCGTACCCAACGCTGCGAGCGACACGCCCGCCCCTGTTCTTTGATTCCCTGAGAGAGCCCCATGAGCACCCAAATTCGCAACATCGCGATCATCGCCCACGTGGACCATGGCAAGACGACCATGGTGGACCAACTCCTGCGCCAATCCGGCACCTTCGCTGAACACGAGAAGGTCGTCG
>JBEEJT010000370.1:0-5590 GCA_041169085.1 Pseudomonadota bacterium
GTGGTGCAAGGCGCCGTCAACCCCGACGAGTTCTACGTGCACAAGCCGGCCTTGAAGGCTGGCAAGCAGGCCGTGATCCGCCGCAACCTGGGCTCCAAGCTGATCAAGATGGAGTTCGCCACGCCCGAAGAGAAGGCCGCCAGCGGCAAGCTCGTCAAGACCGTGGACACCACCGTCGAGGCGCGCAACCGCTACTCGTTGTCGAACGAGGACGTGACCGAGCTCGCCCGCTACGCCATGATCATCGAGCAGCACTACGGCCGCCCGATGGACATCGAGTGGGGCAAGGACGGCACCGATGGCCAGCTCTACATCCTGCAGGCTCGCCCTGAGACCGTGAAGAGCCAGCAGCAAGGCAAGGCCGAGCAGCGCTACAAGCTCAAGGGCTCCAGTGCCGTGCTGGCCGAAGGCCGCGCCATCGGTCAAAAGATCGGCACCGGCCCCGTGCGCATCGTGCACAGCATCACCGAGATGGACAAGGTCCAGCCCGGCGACGTGCTGGTCACCGACATGACCGACCCGAACTGGGAGCCGGTGATGAAGCGCGCCAGCGCCATCGTGACCAACCGGGGTGGCCGCACCTGCCACGCGGCCATCATCGCGCGCGAACTGGGCATCCCGGCCGTCGTGGGTTGCGGCAACGCCACCGAGCGCCTGAAAGACGGCACCCTGGTGACCGTGGCCTGCTCGGAAGGCGACACCGGCTACATCTACGAAGGCCTGCTCGAAACCGAAATCACCGAAGTCACCCGTGGCGAGATGCCGCACATCGGCGTGAAGGTGATGATGAACGTGGGCAACCCGCAGCTGGCGTTTGACTTCGCCCAGATGCCCAACGCCGGTGTGGGCCTGGCCCGCCTGGAGTTCATCATCAACAACAACATTGGCGTGCACCCCAAGGCCATCCTCGACTACCCGAACGTCGACAACGACCTGAAGAAGGCCGTCGAGTCGGTCGCCCGTGGTCACGCCTCGCCGCGCGCCTTCTACGTCGACAAGCTGGCCGAAGGCATCGCCACCATCGCTGCGGCCTTCTGGCCCAAGCCGGTGATCGTGCGCCTGTCGGACTTCAAGTCCAACGAGTACAAGAAGCTGATCGGCGGCAGCCGCTACGAGCCGGAAGAAGAAAACCCGATGCTGGGCTTCCGTGGTGCATCGCGCTACATCTCGAAGGAATTCGGCGAAGCCTTTGCCATGGAGTGCGAAGCCCTCAAGCGCGTGCGCAACGACATGGGCCTCAACAATGTCGAGATCATGGTGCCCTTCGTGCGCACGCTGAAGCAAGCCGAGCGCGTGACCAAGATGCTGTCCGACCATGGTCTGGTGCGCGCGGCCAAGGGTGGCCATGACAACCTGCGCGTCATCATGATGTGCGAGGTGCCCTCCAACGCCATCCTGGCCGAGCAGTTCCTGGAGTTCTTCGATGGCATGTCGATCGGCTCCAACGACTTGACCCAGCTCACCCTGGGTCTGGACCGCGACTCTGGCCTGGAGTTGCTGGCCCATGACTTCGACGAGCGTGACCCGGCCGTGAAGGCCTTGATTTCGCGCGCCATCGCTGCCTGCCGCGCCACCGGCAAGTACATCGGCATCTGCGGCCAGGGCCCTTCGGACCACCCGGACTTCGCAGAATGGCTGGCCAGCGAAGGCATCGTGTCGATCTCGCTGAACCCCGACACCGTGGTGGAAACCTGGCAGCGCCTGGCCGCCATGTGATCCAACTCGCTGGGTGAACCCACAAGCCACCTTCGGGTGGCTTTTTTCATGGGCCGCGTTATCCCTGAGGAAAACGCCCCATGTTCATGGGATTCTTGCGCACCTTTTGCACGAATGCCCCAGCGCAAGCTCAAGATGCCCCACCGCCACGTCCCCCAATCCAGCGCCCTTTTGCCTCGCCTGCCCCAGGTGTGGCGCCACGCCACCTTCGCCGCCGCCTTGTTCGCCATGGGCGAGCAAGCCGCTGCACAGAGCTACACCGCCAGGGTCTTGGCGAACCCCAGTGCCACCACCGGCTGCCAGGGCGCCTTGTCTCACCTCGATGAGCAAGGCAACGTGGTGGGTGTGTGCTGGTTCAAACAAACCAACCTGAGCGTGATCCTGGCGGCCTGGGCGATCGGCGGCACCGCCAACGACGTGAGCCGAACGGTGCTGTGGCGCGGTACCAGCAACCCCGTGACCCTCGCCAGCGCCCTGGCCAAAGGCTTCGCGCCCGAAGGTCGGGTGGTCCTGGCTGGCCGCCCGGCCTCCGCCACCGCCACAGCCCAGGTCTACAGCCTGTGGAATGGCAACTCACGCACAGTGGTCACGAGCCTGCCGGGCCTGGCCAGCAACCAAATGCTGAGCAATTTTCAGAGCCAATCCCGTGTGCTCAGTCGCAACGGGCGCCACATGTTGCTGCACACGGCCACCAACGGCAGCGCCCCGCGGCAATTGACGCTGGTGCGCGACGGCGTGGTCCAGGCGCTGCCGCCGCTGCCGGACGCCTGCTATGCGGACTTCAACAACAACGGCAGCGACACGCTGCTGGCCGTCAGCGACGCCGGCCACGCGGGCGTGCTCGCGGTGCGCAAGCCCACCAACACTGTGGATTTCTCGGGCGAGGTCAACCACCAGCCCTGCCTGTGGAATGGCCAAAGCTGGGTGACGGGCCCTGCCCTGCCGGCCATCCCCTTCGCGCAAGAAGACAACGGCTCTTACGAAATGGCGTACCGCCAGCAGCAGAAGATGGCCATCTCGGCCCAGGGCGACGTGTTGCTGCACAGCCAGACCGACACCGCCTACCTGTGGCAGGCCGGCACCAACAGCATGGTGCCTGCAGAAGGCCGCGCACGCGACTTCGCAGCAGATGGCCAACTCTTGGGCGGCGCCGTGCCCTCAGGCATCGACAACACCGAGAAGGCCTTGGCCTGGCGCCAGGGCGCTGCGGTCGACCTCAACACCGTGACCAGCGGACTGCCCACCACCCTGACCCTCATTTCGGCCGTCTCGGCCAATGCCAAGGGCCAAATCCTGGCGGTGGCCCTCAACAAAACAGGCAACATCGTTCGCGAAAAGGTGCGCCTGGTGCTCCTCACCCCCCGCTGAGCCTGGCGCAGATTGCCTGCCGGGCCATTTTCCGGCTATACTCGCAGGCTTCGCCCTCTTTGGGCGTCCCTTGCCGTATGCGGGTTTGACGCTTCGCGACGGCTTCCCTCCCGGAAGGTGGCATGACAGTCATGCGATCCAACGGGGAATCCACAAGGAGCATTCATGCGTCACTATGAAATCATCGTGCTGATCCACCCGGATCAAAGCGAACAAGTTCCGGCCATGCTGGAGCGCTACAAGACCCTGATCACCTCGAACGGTGGCCAGGTGCACCGTGTTGAAGACTGGGGCCGCCGTCAGCTGGCTTACCAGATCAACAAGCTGGCCAAGGCTCACTACCTGTGCCTGAACATCGAAACCAGCAAGGAAATCCTGGCTGAGCTCGAAACCGGCTTCAAGTTCAACGATGCCGTGCTGCGTCACCTGACCGTCCAAAAGGACAAGGCCGACACCGCTCCTTCCGTGATGATGAAGCAAGTCGAACGTGAAGAGGCCCGCAAGGCCGCTCAGGAGCAAGCTGCCGCCTGATCGATGACCTGTCTTGCTGACAGGCATTGACGGCGACAAGCCTCCCACCGTTCATGAACCGCGTGCTGTTGTCAGCCCGGATCGTCGAACGGCAATCGTTGCGATACACGCCCGCCGGCTTGCCGGCCCTCGATGTGGTGCTGAACCACGAATCCGAGGTGACAGAAGCCCAGTTGCCCCGCAAGGTCAAGCTGGACGTCAAGGCGGTGGCGATGGGCCCCGTGGCCAATCGCCTGGCCCAGGTGGCGGTCGGCGAGCTCATCGAGCTCGAAGGCTTCCTCGGCGCCCCACGCAACGGACGAGGCGTGCTGCTGCACATCACTGACTTCACCGCATCCGTTCAACCCAAATTCTGAAAGTTCATCATGGCTGCACCTCGCTCGAAGAACGGCAAGTTCTCCAAGGACCGCAAGGGTAAGCGCAACACCCAGTCGCTGCTGTTCCGCCGCAAGCGCTTCTGCCGCTTCACCGTCGCTGGCGTCGAACAAATCGACTACAAGGATGTTGACACCCTGCGTGACTTCATCGCTGAAAACGGCAAGATCATCCCCGCCCGCCTGACCGGCACCCGCGCGATCTACCAACGTCAGCTGACCACCGCCATCAAGCGCGCTCGCTTCCTGGCTCTGCTGCCCTACAGCGACCAGCACCGCGTCTAATCAAGGAGTCCTTCCATGCAAATCATCCTCCTCGAAAAAGTCGCCAACCTGGGCCAACTGGGTGACGTGGTCAAGGTCAAGGACGGCTACGCCCGTAACTTCCTGATCCCGACTGGCCAAGCCCGTCGCGCCACCGAAACCGCCGTCAAGGAATTCGAAGCCCGCCGCGCCGAGCTTGAAAAGGTCCAGGCTGAAAAGCTGGCCGCCGCTCAAGCTCAAGGCGAGAAGCTGTCGGGCAAGACCATCTCCGTCAGCCAAAAGGCTGGCGTGGACGGCCGCCTGTTCGGCTCGGTCACCAACTTCGACATCGCTGAAGGCCTGAAGGCCGCCGGTTTCGACGTGGCCAAGCAGCAGCTTCGCCTGCCCAACGGCCCGCTGAAGACCGTTGGCGAGCACGCCGTGTCGGTGTCGCTGCACACCGACGTGGTGGTGGACATCACCGTGGCAGTGGTCGGCGCAACCGACTAAGCTGCACGCTGCACACACCGGGGCGACGACCCCGGTGAGGCACCTGCGAAAGCCGGCCTTGTGCCGGCTTTTTTCATGGCCAGCCCGGGCTGGCGGCCCCTCTTTTCTGACCCGAAAGCCCTGACAACATGCACATCGCTGCCACCGTGGTGACCGCCCTGGTCGCCCTGCTTCACGTGTATTTCATGGTCCTGGAAATGTTCCTGTGGACCAAGCCTGCGGGCCGCAAGGCGTTTGGCATGAACGCCGAGCAGGCAGAAGCCACCAAGGTCCTGGCGGCCAATCAGGGGCTCTACAACGGCTTCCTGGCGGCAGGTTTGCTGTGGTCCCTCGCCTTGGGCGACGCAGGCCAGGCCAACACCCTCTTCTTCCTGGGCTGCGTGCTGGTGGCCGGGCTTTACGGCGCGGCCACGGCCAGCCGCAAGATCCTGTACATCCAGGGTTTGCCGGCCGCCCTGGGCATGACCCTGGTCTGGCTGGCCTGAGCGGCGCTGCATTCCACAGCCCATCCCCTGCATTTCCCAAGGCTGTACACAGCCTTATCCACAGGGCCCGCGCCACCGGGCCCGTATGATCCCCGCATGGCTGCCGTCTTCCCTTCGACCCCGAGTTCCGCCACGTCTGGCTCCGACGAGATCGCCCGGCTGCGGGTGCCACCCCATTCCATCGAAGCCGAGCAAAGCGTGCTGGGTGGCCTGCTGCTCGACAACAGCGCCTGGGACCGCGCCTCAGACTTGCTGCACGACGGTGACTTCTACCGCTACGAACACCAGCTGATCTTCAAGGCCATCCAGAGCCTGGTCAACGGCTCCAAACCGGCCGACGTGATCACGGTCTACGAGCAGCTG
>JBEEJT010000371.1:0-9931 GCA_041169085.1 Pseudomonadota bacterium
GCGCAGCCAACAGACAGATGAGCTTGATGTGCTGGCAGCCCGCTTCCTTGAGCCGGTCGATGGCGGCCACGGCCGAGTTGCCGGTGGCCAGCATCGGGTCGACGACGATGACCTGGCGCTCGGTGATGTCCGAGGGGACCTTGAAGTAGTACTCCACCGGCTCCAGGGTCTCGGGGTCACGGTAGAGCCCGATGTGGCCCACGCGGGCCAGCGGCAACAGGCTCAACATGCCGTCGAGCATGCCGTTGCCCGCCCGCAGGATGGACACCAGACACAGCTTCTTGCCACTGATGACCGGTGAAGGCATCGAGGTGATCGGGGTCTGGATGGTTTGCAGCTCGGTGGGGAGGTCACGCGTGGCCTCGTAGGCGAGCATCTGGCTGACCTCGCGCAGCAGGTTGCGGAAGCTGTCGGTGTTGGTTTCAACCGAGCGCAGCCAGGTGAGCTTGTGCTGAACCAAGGGGTGGGCCACGACGGTGAGGTTGGGGAAATCTGCGGTCATGGGGAGCCTCCAGTCTTCAAAGGTCAAGGGGAGTCTAGAACACGGTGCCGTCGCTGCTGAGGTGCACGGGCGGCGGGCCACCTGGCCGTTTGGCCTGGGCGATCTGGCGCCCTGCGGCCCAGGTGCCACCTTCGAGCACGCGGGCCAGTGGGAAGGCTTCGGCGCTGAGCCCCAGGTCATGCCGAACCTGATCGGCCACGAGGTCGAGCGCAGCCACGGTCAAGGCCCGCCACTCCACGATGGGCTCGGCGTCCGCAGACCAATGGACGGTGTGAAAGTGACGGTCACGGGCCTGCAGCAAGCCCAGGTCCAGCAGCAGGCCTCCGTTGCGGTATTCAGGCAAGCCGGTGAGCTGGTCGAGCCCCACCACCTGCAAGCCCGCGTCCTCCAGGGGCTCGAGCAGCGAGTAAGTCATCCATTGGCTGAGCTTGTGGAAGGGCAGCCACCCCTGAGGGGCATCAGGGTGGGGCCAGCAGTCGCCCAAGGGCACGCCTCCGGCTTGATGTCGCCCAGGCCAGATCTGCCCCAGGGTGCGCAACAACATCGACAACACGGTGGCGGCCTGCACCTGGCCGGTGGGCGACTGACGGATCAGGGCATCGACCAAGTGGCCTGGGCGCAGGACATCCGGGGCATCGGGGCGGCTGTAAATGCCTGGGTGGACCCGCAAGGCATGACCGAGCTGCTGCAACAGGCTGGCACGGCCGGCCAGGCCCACCAGGGGGTTGTCTTCGCTCACCTGAAAGGCCTTGGCCAAATCCGTGGCCTGCACACCGGCCAGACCATCGGCGTCAGCACGCCAGGGCTCGTGGGGGTCGCTCGACAAGCCGCCCGCCTGCCACCATCGCAAGCTGGCCACCCCCAAGCCTTCCGAGCGGCTGAGCGTCTGGTCGGTCTCGGCATCCAGGTAACGCCAAGCAGGGCCCGCCCCCGCGTCCAGGAGCACGCTGACCACCGCCAGGTCCACCCGCGCTCGGGCGCGTTGCAGCCTGTGGTGGGTGTCACTCAGGCCTTGGGATGCGGCCAACGCGGCCCAACGGTCCACGCCACCGGCTTCGAAATGGCGCCAGCGGCTGTGATACGGCACTTGCAGCGTGGGGTAGCGAGAGCGGATCACGTCGCCCACGTAAGCCGACACCACGTCGAGCCGCTCCAGGTGCCAGGAGAAATGCCGGGACTGGCCCTGCTGGGCCCGCCTCAACATGGCCTGGCTGTGCGAGCGGACCGCTTGGGCACTCAACAGCCATGCAGGGTCAGGCGCCGCACTGGCGGCGGGGCTGGGGGCCATCATGGGGCCGGCGGACACGGCCTGGTCGTTCAGGGTGAGGGGCATGTTCACTCCTGCAAGCCGCGGCCCTTGACCAGCGCGAGTTCGCTGGCGTCGGGCGTGTAGGTCGAGAAGTAGCCGGCGGCCTTCTTCGCATCCATCTCCACTTGGGCGTCGGCAGGGATGAGCTCATCGGGAATGGGCACGCGCTCGACCACCTCGATGCCGGCCTCGACCAAGGCCTCGTGCTTCATGTTGCTCATCGAGGCCCAACGGTCGATGCGGGTGATGCCCAACCAATGGAAGACGTCGGGCATGAGCTGCTGAAAGCGCATGTCCTGCACACCCGCCACACACTCGGTGCGTGCGAAATAGGTCTCGGCACGGTCTCCCCCCGTCTGGCGCTTGCGGGCGTTGTAGACGAGGAACTTCGTGACTTCACCCAGCGCTCGGCCTTCCTTGCGGTTGTAGACCACCAGGCCCACGCCGCCTTGTTGCGCCATCTCGATGCACACCTCGATGCCATGGGCCAGATAAGGGCGACACGTGCAGATGTCGGAGCCGAAGACGTCGGAGCCATTGCATTCGTCGTGCAAACGGCAGGCAATGCGCGTGTCGGTGCGCCCCAGCTTGGTCACGTCGCCAAAGATGTAGAGCGTCATGCCCCCGATCGGCGGCAGAAAGACCTTGAGGTCTGGCCGGGTGACGAGCTCGGGGAACATGCCCGCGGTTTGCTCGAACAGGCTGCGGCGCAAGGCGCTTTCCTTCACGCCAAAGCGTTCGGCCAGACCGGGCAAATGCCAGACGGGGTCGATCGCTGCCTTGGTGACCTTCACATCGCCATTGGCCTGCAAGATGTCGCCATCGGCTTGCAGGCGCCCTGCGGCCATGGCCGCCACCAACTCGGGCATGTTGATGTGGGCCTTGGTGATGGCGATGGTGGGGCGGATGTCCACGCCCGCCGCCAGTTGGGACTCGAAGGCGCTGGCCACCAGGTGTCCCCACGGGTCCAGCGAGACGATCTTGTGGGGGTCGGCCCATTGGGGGTGGGGCCCGACGGCTTCGGCCGGCGCGGTGTTGGTGAGGTCGGGCTTGTGGTCTCGCGACAGCTGCCCGGCGGCCACCGCCAAGGCCCTGTAGACGGAGTAGGCGCCCGCATGGGTGCCGATGACGTTGCGCGCACCGGGGTTGGCCACGCTGGCCACCAGGGGCCCGCGCGCTTGAGCGGTGTCCGCCCCCCATTGCACGCCGCCAGGCGCCCCGGCCGACGAGCGGCGCGGGTGTGAAGTGAGAACGATGTGTGCAGACATGCGCAGTCTCCTTCTGATGTGGCCCAGGCTGAGGGTGGGCCTGTTGGGCCTCAAGCGAGGAACGTGCCAGCCCTGAGCCGCGCTGGCCGCCCTGATGCCTTCATGCGCGCAACAGTCCGGCAACAGTGCCGCTGTTTGCATGAACCTGCAACACCTCGGGGCTTTGCCCGGCCCTATGATGTGGCAGTCTTCTCACCTGCTCGCCGACAAAGGCCGCGCCAGCATGCCCCCTATGCCCCCGATCACCCAGGCCCTGTTGTTGATCAACGTGGCCGTGTTCTGCCTGGACGAGTTCCTGAACCACCAGTTGTCGATGTGGTTCGCGCTATGGCCCATGCAAAGTGGCCTGTTCTACCCCTGGCAGCTGTTGACTTACGCGTTCCTGCACGCCAGCTTCGGTCACATCTTCTTCAACATGATGGGCCTGTGGATGTTCGGCAGCGAGCTCGAACGGATCTGGGGCGACAAGCGCTACATGCAGTTCCTGGCGGCGTCTGCCCTGGCTGGCGGCTTGTGCCAGATGGCGATGTCGCTTGTCTTTGGATGGACCAGCCCCACGGTGGGCGCCTCGGGCGCGCTGTACGGCTTGCTGCTGGCTTACGGGATGATGTTCCCCAACCGGACCATCATGCCCTTGATCCCGCCCATCCCCATGAAGGCCAAGGTCTACGTGGCGGTGTTCGGCGGGCTGGAGCTGTTGCTGGGTGTGACCGGTGGTGGCTCGGGTGTCGCCCACTTCGCTCACCTGGGCGGCATGTTGGGTGGCTGGCTGATGCTGCGCTACTGGCGCGGTCAGCCGCCGTTCGGCACTCAGCGCAACCGCCGCCGCTGAAGCCAATCGCCCACCCGACGCCACCAGGTGGCGGGGGGGTCTTCGGGCAAGTCAAAGACATCGTCGACGCAGACCTGACCGGGGTGGGCCGCCAGGTGCACCAAGGGGCGCAAGGGCGTTTCGGCCAAAGGCATGACCCACATCGATGGGGCCCACTCCGACGAGGGCTCGTCGGCGTCGTCCAGGCTGTCGCAGGCGGTCGATGCGCGCACCCCGTCGTCACGCGAAGAAGGGCCACTCGACCAGCGTTCTGCGACAGAGGGCATGTGCCGTCCTCATTTCGTGAAGATGGCACACCTTAAGCCCCTGCGCAGCCCCAGGCATCAGGGACACCCCGCTTGCGCCCTGCCCTGCGCCCACCTTTGGGGCCTTTCAGCGCCCAAACGGACAAACGTCAGGCCGAAGGCGACAGCTGGTCCAGCGCCCGGGTCAACTGGTCGACCGTGCGCCCCACGTTGTGCAATTTCTCCAGACCGAACAGGCCCACGCGGAAGGTGCGGAAATCGGCTGGCTCATCGCATTGCAAGGGCACGCCGGCAGCGGTTTGCAGCCCCAAAGCCAGGAACTTCTTGCTGTTGTGTACCTCGACGTCGGTGGTGTAGCTCACCACCACGCCCGGCGCCTGGAAGCCCTCAGCGGCCACGCTCAGGTAGCCGTGGCCGACGATCGCTGCGCGCACGCGTGCCCCCAACTCGATCTGTTCTTGACGCACCTTCTCGAAGCCATAAGCTTCGGTCTCGGCCATGGCGTCACGCAGGCGTTGCAAGGCATCGGTGGGCATGGTGGAGTGGTAGGCATGGCCCCCGCCCTCATAGGTCTCCATGATCTGCAGCCACTTCTTGAGGTCCATGGCGAAGGTGGAGCTTTGCGTCGCGTCGATGGCCTGGCGGGCCCGTGCGCTGAGCATCACCATGGCGCAACACGGCGAGCTGCTCCAGCCCTTTTGCGGCGCGCTGATCAGGATGTCGACGCCCGTGGCGGCCATGTCCACCCACATCGCGCCGGACGCAATGCAATCCAGCACGAACAGCCCCCCCACGGCGTGCACGGCATCGGCCACGGCCTTGAGGTAGTCGTCCGGCAGGATCATGCCGGCGGCGGTCTCGACGTGCGGGGCGAACACCAGGGCCGGCTTTTCGCGGGCGATGGTGGCCACCACCTCGTCGATGGGCGCAGGCACCCAGGCGGCCTGGGCGCCATCGGCCGTGCGCCTGGCCTTCAAGACCGTGTGGCTGGCCGGGATGCGCCCCATGTCAAAGATCTGCGTCCAGCGGTAGCTGAACCAGCCATTGCGGATCACCAGCACATGCTTGTCTTGCGCAAACTGGCGCGCCACCGATTCCATGCCGAAGGTGCCGCTGCCCGGCACGAGCACGGCCGAAGGGGCCTTGTACACGCGCTTGAGCATGGCCGAGATGTCGTTCATCACGCCCTGGAAGCGCTTGGACATGTGGTTGAGCGCACGGTCGGTGTAGACGACCGAGAACTCAAGCAGGCCATCGGGATCGATGTCGGGAAGCAAGCCGGGCATGGTGAAACTGGTTTTCTTGTGATTGGAAAACCAGCGTAGCACAGGCCCCTGACAGGGCTTTGTCAGGCTATCCCTTGTCCCCTTGGCGCGTTCGCCATCGGGGCCTCAGCCCCTGCGCACGCGCCGCAACTCGTCCAAGATCAACAAGCTCGCCCCCACCGTGATGCCGATGTCGGCCACGTTGAAAGCCGGGAAATGGCCAGCCGGGAACATGGGCGCCAAAAAGCCCCAGTGGAAATCGAGGAAGTCGACCACGTAGCCATGCACCAGCCGGTCGATGACGTTGCCAATGGCCCCGCCCAGGATCAGCGTGAGCGCCCACGAAAACAGCCGCTGCCCGCCATGCTGCTTGAGCATGTAGACGATGAAGCCCGTGGCCGCCACGCCCAACCCCACGAAGAACCAGCGCTGCCAGCCCCCAGCGTGTGCCAGGAAGGAAAACGCCGCCCCCGTGTTGTGGGCCCGCACGATGTTGAAGAAGGACCAGACGGTGTGGCTGTCACCCAGCTGCATCGAGCCCACGATCAGCACCTTGGTGAACTGATCGAGCAGGACGACGATGGTGGCGATGCCCAGCCAGGGCAGCAGGCTGGGGCCGCCCTTGGCCACCGACTTGACGGCCGGTTTGCGCGCCGCCATCAGGCGAAGACCCGGGTTTCACCGGCGCCGTGCAGGTTGCTGTCGCAGCGGCCGCAAATCGTCGGGTGCTCGGCGTTGGCGCCGACGTCGTCGCGGTAGTGCCAGCAGCGCTCGCACTTGGCCGCCTTCGAGGGGTTCACCTCGATTTGGGTGCTGTGGCCTTCGGCCAGCTCGACGCCCGAGACGATCAACACGAACTTCAGGTCGTCACCCAGGCTGCGCAGGTCGGCCAGCAGGCGTTGGCCCTGCTCGTCTTGCGTGCCGATGGTGATGAAGAGCTTGGCCTGCAGCGAGGCGCCCACGTCACCTCGCGTGCGCACGTCTTCGATGCGGCGGTTGGCCTCTTCGCGCAGGGCGCGGATGCGGGTCCACTTGGCCAGCAGTTCCGTGTCCTTGTCGGCGTCGTGGAAGTCCCAGTAGGTCTGCTTGAAGATGCTGCCCTGGTCGGCGCCAGCAAAGATCGGCCAGGCTTCTTCGGCGGTGAAGCTCAGGAAGGGCGCCATCCAGCGCAGCATGCCGTGCGTGATGTGCCACAGCGCGGTCTGGGCGGCGCGGCGGGCCTTGGAACCTGCCGCACTGGTGTAGAGGCGGTCCTTCAGCACGTCCAGGTAGAAGGCGCCCAGGTCTTCGGAGCAGTACACCTGCAGCTTGGCCACCACAGGGTGGAACTCGTAGCGCTCGTAGTGGGCCAGGATGTCTTGCTGCAGCTGCGAGGCGCGGGCCAGGGCGTAGCGGTCGATCTCCAGCAGCTCGCCCAGCGGCACGGCATCGGCTTCAGGGTTGAAGTCGGACGTGTTGGCCAACAGGAAGCGCAGCGTGTTGCGGATGCGGCGGTAGCCGTCCACCACGCGGGCCAGGATCTTGTCGTCGATGCCCAGGTCGCCCGAGTAATCGGTGCTGGCGGCCCAAAGGCGGATGATCTCGGCGCCCATCTTGCTGCTGATGTCTTGCGGGGCCACGGTGTTGCCCAACGACTTCGACATCTTGCGGCCCTGGCCGTCCACGGTGAAGCCGTGGGTCAGCAGGCCCTTGTACGGGGCGCGGCCATAGATGGCGCAGGCGGCCAGCAGCGAGCTGTGGAACCAGCCGCGGTGCTGGTCGTGGCCTTCGAGGTACAGGTCGGCCTCGGGGCCGCTGTGGTGACCGGCCTCGGGGTGGCTGCCGTTCTCGGCATTCAGCACGTGGAAGAAGGTGGTGCCCGAGTCGAACCACACGTCCAGGATGTCGGTGGACTTGCTGTACTCGGCAGCCTGCTCACCCAGCCACTCGGCGGGGTCGAGCTTGGACCAGGCTTCCACACCGCCCTGCTCCACCAGGGCCGCAGCGCGGTCCATCAGGGCCAGGGTGTCGGGGTGCAGCTCGCCGCTCACCTTGTGCAGGAACAGCGGCAGCGGCACGCCCCAGTTGCGCTGGCGGCTGATGCACCAGTCGGGGCGGTTGGCGATCATGTCGCGCAGGCGGGCGCGGCCGTTCTCGGGGTAGAAGGTGGTCTGGTCGATGGCGTCGAGTGCGATCTGGCGCAGCGTCTTGTCGGCCTTGGCGGTGGTGAACACGCCCTCGCCTTCGTCCATGCGCACGAACCATTGCGCCGCCGCACGGTAGATCACCGGCGTCTTGTGGCGCCAGCAATGCGGGTAGCTGTGGGTGATCTCTTTGGTGGCCAGCAGGCGGCCGGCGTTGCCCAGCGCTTCCAGGATGACGGGCACGGCCTTCCAGATGTGCAGGCCGCCGAACAGCGGCAGCTCGGCCTCGTACACGCCGTTGCCTTGCACCGGGTTGAGGATGTCGTCGAACTTCAGGCCATGGGCCACGCAGCTGTTGAAGTCGTCCACACCATAAGCGGGCGCGGCATGCACGATGCCGGTGCCGTCTTCGGCGCTCACGTACTCGGCCAGGTAGACCGGGGCCACGCGGTCATAACCGGCATCGACATGGGCCAGCGGGTGCTTGAAGCCCAGGCCTTCGAGCTTGGCGCCCGGGGCGGTGGCCAGCACCTTCACCTGGTCGGCTTCAAAACCGTAGCGCTGGGTGGCCTTCTCGACCAGGCTCTCGGCCAGCAGCAAGATGCCCTTGGGGGTATCGACCAGGGCGTAGTTCAGCTCGGCGTGGGCGTTCAGGGCCTGGTTGGCCGGGATGGTCCAGGCGGTGGTCGTCCAGATGACAGCAAACGCATCCTTGTCCAGACTGCTCAGGCCGAAGGCGGCAGCCAGCTTGGCGGGCTCGGCGCTCAGGAAGGCTACGTCCAACGTGTTGGACTTCTTGTCGGCGTACTCGATCTCGAACTCGGCCAGCGAGGAGCCGCAGTCAAAGCACCAGTACACGGGCTTCAAGCCACGGTACACAAAGCCGCGCTCCATGATCTTTTTGAGCGCGCGGATCTCGTTGGCCTCGTTGCCAAAGTCCATGGTGCGATAGGGGCGCGCCCAGTCGCCCAGCACGCCCAGGCGCTTGAAGTCGGCGCGCTGGCCGTCGATCTGCTCGCCGGCGTAGACACGGGCCTTGGCCTGCACCTCGTCGCGGCCCAGGTTGCGGCCAAAGGTCTTCTCGATCTGGTTTTCGATCGGCAGGCCGTGGCAATCCCAACCGGGGATGTACATGGCATCGAAGCCGGCCAGTTGGCGGGCCTTGACGATCATGTCTTTCAGGATCTTGTTGGCGGCGTGGCCGATGTGGATGTTGCCGTTGGCATAGGGCGGGCCGTCGTGCAGCACGAACTTGGGCGCGCCCTGGCGGGCGGCACGCAGCTGGGCGTACAGGCCTTCGTCTTCCCAGGCCTTGACCCAGTTGGGCTCGCGCTTGGGCAGGTCCCCCCGCATGGGGAAGGGGGTGTCGGGCATGTTCAGCGTCGCGCGGTACTTCGACTCCGGCGTCGTGTCGGCGGGCTTGGCGCCGCCCTTTTTGGGCTGGGCGGGCGTGGCGTTGGCGTCTTGGCTCATGGCGGTCTCGGCGAATTCGGGGCCAGCCGCCTGGGCACACAGGCCAGGCGGCGTGACGGGATCAGGTGGGGGCATCGCCGACCGACGCGGCGCTTGCGTTTCATGCTGCGCAAACCGGTGCGGCGGCAGCAAGGGCGACAGGTGCGGGCCGTCCACAGGCCCTGGTGAGGGGGCCGGCGGGTCAGTCAGCCCGCGTCAAATTCGGTCGCGGGTGGTCTGGCGGCGCTGCGCCTGGAAAAAGCCCTTGGCGTCGGCGATGTCCTTGTGGATCGCAGCCTGCAAGGCGTCCAGCCCGTCGTAGCGGGCTTCGTCTCGGAGTTTATGCAGCAGTTCCACGCGCACGATTTTACCGTAGCCCCCTTCAGGGCCCAGATCGGCGGGCCAATCGAAGCAATGGGTCTCCAGCAAAACGCGCCCGGCGTCTTCCACCGTGGGCCGCACGCCCAAAGAGGCCACCCCTTCCACGGCCTGGGCCGCCAGGCCATGCACCCGCACCACGAAGATGCCGCTGGTCGCCGGTTTGGCGTGGTTGAAGCGCACGTTCATCGTCCGGCAGTCCAGGCTGCGGCCCAGCTTCTGGCCGTGGATCACGTGGCCGGAAATGCAGTAAGGCCGCCCCAGCATCACGGCGACCTGGCCCATGTCCCCAGCCATCATGGCCTCGCGGACCCCGGACGACGACACCCGGGTGCCGTGCACCTCGTAGCTGTTCATGCGCGCCACGTCGAAGCCCAGGTCGTTGCCGAAGGCGTCGAGCATGGCGTAGTCGCCTGCCCGCTTGGCGCCAAACCGGAAATCGTCGCCCACCAACACGTATTTGGCCCGCACGCCATCGACGATCACGTCGCGCACGAAGGCCTCGGGGCTGAGCGAGGCCATGGCCTGGTTGAACGGCAGGATCACCACCTGATCGA
>JBEEJT010000372.1:0-13799 GCA_041169085.1 Pseudomonadota bacterium
TCAACAAGCTGTGCACCGACATCGCGCTACGTCAGGCCGAGGGCGAGCTGCACCAACCCATCGGCGACTTCCTCGACGCCCAAGGCTTTGGCCCGCGCTTCCGAGACCACTACTTCCTGCCCATGCTGGGCTGCATCTGGTCTTGCCCCACCGAGCAGATGTTGCGCTTCCCCGTGGCCACCATGATCCGCTTCTGCCACAACCACGGGCTCATCCAGGTCAACGACCGGCCCCAGTGGCACACGGTGACCGGTGGCTCGCGCCAATACGTGCGCAAGCTGCTGCAGGGCATTTCCGAGGCCCGGCTGGCCTGCCCCGTGAGTCGCGTGCAGCGCCTGCCTGGCGGCGTGCGCATCCAGTCCGCGCGCGGTGAAGAGCACTTCGACGCCGTGGTGATGGCGTGCCACAGCGACCAGGCGCTGGCCTTGCTGGGCGACGACGCCACCTGGGCCGAGCGCGAAGTCCTGGGCGCCATCCGCTACCAGATGAACACCGCCGTGCTGCACACCGACACCAGCGTGCTGCCGCAGCGCCAGGCGGCCTGGGCCGCGTGGAACTACGAGCGCGCCGCCGACGACCGCGCCGAGCAGGCCCGCGTGTGCCTGCATTACCTCATCAACCGCTTGCAACCGCTGCCCTGGCAGCGGCCCGTGGTGGTGTCGCTCAACCCCAGCCGGCCCGTCGCCGAAGCCCAGGTTCACCAGCGCTTTGAATACGCCCACCCGGTGTTCGACCTGTCCGCCATCGAAGCGCAAAAGCGGGTGCCCGAACTGCAAGGGCAGCGGCGCACCTGGTTTGCCGGCGCCTGGTGTGGCTATGGCTTCCACGAAGACGGCTGGCGTGCCGGCACCGAAGCCGCCCAGGAGCTGGCCCAAGCCCGCGACACCTGGCCCACCCTCGCCATGCAAGGGGTGGCGTGATGGCTCACCAGGCCCAGATCGGCTTTGGCCACGTGTGGCACCAGCGGCTGCGCCCGCGCCACCACGCCTTCCGCTACCCGGGCTACTTCCTCATGCTGCCCTTGCGCTCGATGCGCGCCCAGCCTGACCCTCACCTGCCGCGCAACCGCCGCGGCTGGTTGAGCTTCCACGACGCCGACCACGGCGAAGGCGGCGCCGACGCGCTGGCCTGGTTCGAGGCGCTGCTGGCCCAGGAAGGCGTGCGCGACGCCGACGGCGAAGTCTGGCTGCAGACCTACCCGCGCGTGCTGGGCCACACCTTCAAGCCGGTGAGCTTCTGGTTCGCGCTGCGCGCCAACGGCGAGCTCGCCGCCGTGCTGGCCGAAGTCAACAACACCTTTGGTGAGCGCCACGGCTACTTGCTGACCGGGCCCCAACTGGCCTGGGGCGAGGCCCAGCAAGCCACCAAGGTGTTCCACGTCTCGCCCTTCTGCCAGGCCACTGGCCACTACCGCTTCCGCTTCACCCAGACCCGCACCACCAGCGGCCTGCAGCACCAGGCCCAGGTTGACCTGTACGCCGCCCCCGGCGACGACACCCCCCTGATCCAGACCCGCCAAAGCGGCAGGCTCGAAGCGCTCACCCCCGCCACGCTGCGCCGCGCCTGCTTCGGCCACCCGCTGATGACGCTGGCCGTGGTCGCCCGCATCCACTGGCACGCGCTGCAGCTGTGGCTCAAGCGCGTGCCCTTCTTCACCAAACCGCCGGCGTCGGCGCCCTTCGTCACACGATGAACACCACCACCGCCCCCTCCTTGATCGCGGCCCACCCTGCGCCCGCCGCGGCCCCGCGCGCTGCGCGCCAGATGTTGAACCTGCTGGCCAAGTTGCCTGTGGGCCAGTTGGAGTTGCAGCTGCCCGACGGGCGCACGCTGCTGTGCCCCAGCGCCGTTGCCTCGGCGCCCCCGGCCTTGCGCGCCACCATCCAGGTGCGCGACTGGCAGGTGTTCGAGCGCACGCTCAAGAGCGGCGACATCGGCTTTGCCGAGGCTTACATCGAAGGGCTGTGGGACAGCCCCGACATGGCGGGCCTGCTGCGGCTGATGCTGGCCAACCGAGACCACATCGAGCGCCTGGTCTACGGCAGCTGGTGGGGCGCGCTGTGGCACCGCCTGCGCCACCTGGGCAACCGCAACACCCGCGCCGGCAGCGCCCGCAACATCCACGCCCACTACGACCTGGGCAACGCCTTCTACAGTCTGTGGCTGGACCGCAGCATGAGCTACAGCGCAGCGTGGTTTGAGGGCCAGGACCGCGCCACCGGCGACCTGGAACAGGCCCAGTGGGCCAAGGTGCGCCGCGCCCTGAGCGAAGCCCAGGTGCAGCCAGGCCAACGGGTGCTGGAGATCGGTTGCGGCTGGGGCGGCCTGGCCGAGCTGGCCGCCCGCGAGCGCCAGGCCCACGTGACGGGGGTGACGCTGTCGCGTGAGCAACTGCAATGGGCGCAAGCACGCCTGCAGCGGGCCGGCCTGAGCCACCTCACCGACTTCCGCTACCAGGACTACCGCGACCTGCCCCGCCAGCACGCCAGCGAGCCCTTCGACGCTATCGTCTCCATCGAGATGTTCGAAGCCGTGGGCCAGGAGTATTGGGGCGACTACTTCCGCACGCTGCACGCCTGCCTCAAGCCCGGCGGCCACGCCTGCGTGCAAAGCATCACCATCCGCGACGACCTGTTCGACCGCTACGTGCGCTCCACCGACTTCATCCAGCAGTACATCTTCCCCGGTGGCCTGCTGCCGTCGCCGCGCGAGTTCGAACGCGCCGCCAACCGGGCCGGCTTCGACGTGGTCAACAAGCTGGCCTTCGGGCCCGATTACGCCGAAACCCTGCGCCGCTGGCGTGCCGACTTCCAGCGCCAGATCGACACCGTGATGCAGCAGGGCTTCGACGAGCGCTTTGCCCGCATCTGGACCTTCTACCTGGTCTATTGCGAAGCCGCCTTCGACAGCGGCAACACCGACGTCTACCAGTTCACCTTGCGCAAGCGCGCCTGATCGCCATGCACGCCCCACGCCGCCAAGCCCTGTGCAGCCTGCTGGCCTGGACGCCCCTGGCCACGTGGGCGCAGGCCGCGCCTGAAGCGCCCGCCGAGGTGCGTCAGGCCTGGCCGGCGGCGCGCCTGGTGGGCCAAGGCACCATGCGCTACTTCGGGCTGCGCATCTACGACGCCCGGCTGTGGGCGCCGGAGGCCGTGGCCGCCGAGCGCTACGCGCAGCAGCCCCTGGCGCTGGAGCTGGTGTATGCGCGCAGCCTGTGGGGTTCGGCCATCGCCGAGCGCTCGATCACCGAGATGCGGCGCCAGCCCGGCTTCGACGACACGCAGGCCCCGCGCTGGCTCGCCGCGATGAAGCTCGCCTTCCCCGACGTGCAAGCGGGCGAACGCCTGGTGGGCCTGCACGACGGGCAAGGGCGTGTGCGCTTCTGGCACAACGGCCGCCTCACGCAGCAGCTCGACGACCGGGCCTACGCGCGCTTGTTCTTTGGCATCTGGCTGGCGCCGCAGACCTCGGCCGCCGAGCTGCGCGCGTCCCTGCTGGGCCTGCCCGGCTGAAGCCCGCCACGCGGTGTCGCCATGCCTGCCCCCTCCCCCCCTGTTGCGGCCTACGGCCTGCTGGGCCTGCCGCTCGCCTTTGGCGCCCTGCCGCTTTACGTGGCCCTGCCCCACCACTACGCGCAACTCGACGGCGTGAGCTTGCCGGCGCTGGGCGCGGCCCTGCTTGGCGCACGCGCACTCGACGCCGTGGTCGACCCCGCCTTGGGCCGCGCCGCAGACCGCCTGTTGCGCCACCACGAACGCCAGGCCTGGTGGGTGGCCGTGGCGCTCAGCTTGGCGCTGGTCGCCAGCTATGCCGCGCTGTGGCGGCCCGCCCCGGGCTGGACGCCGCTCACCTGGCTTTGGCTGACGCTCACGCCCTGCACCCTGGCCTTCAGCGCCCTGGGCGTGCTGCACCAGGCCTGGGGCACGCGCTGGGGCGGCACGCCCCTGTGGCGAGCCCGTGTGGCGGCCTGGCGCGAAGGCCTGGGCCTGGTGGGCGTGGTGTTGGCCAGCGCGCTCATGGGGCTGCCTGATTCGGGCGGTGTGGCGGCCGCACTGGCCTTGGGGCTGGTGCTGGGCCTGGGCACCTTGCGCCTGACCTTCCGCCCCATGGTGCCCACCGCACCCCACCCGGAGCACCTCGCCCCGGCGCCCGCGCACATGGCGCAAATGGCGCCCATGCCGCCCATGCCCCCCACGCCGTCGCCCTGGGCCGCCCCCGCCTTCCGTCGGCTCGCCGCCGTCTACTTGCTCAATGGGCTGGCGGCGGCGGTGCCGGCCACCTTGTTGCCCTTTTTCGTGACCGACGCCTTGCGCCAGCCCGCCTGGCAGCCGGCCTTCTTGCTGGCTTACTTCGGCGCCGCTGCGCTGACCCTGCCCTGGTGGTTGCGCACCGTGGCACGCCGGGGCCTGGGGCCCACCTGGCGGCTGGGCATGGGCGCCAGCGTGTCGGCCTTCATGGTCACCCCCTGGCTCGGGGCGGGCGACGGCCTGGCCTTTCTGGCGGTGTGCCTGGCCAGCGGGGCGGCCTTGGGGGCCGACCTGGCCGCGCCCGGCGCCTTGCTCACGGGCCTGGCCCAACGGGGCGACGCAGGCGCCCACGCCGGCTGGTGGGCGCTGCTGGGCAAGCTGAGCCTGGCGCTGGCCGCCGGCTTGAGCCTGCCCTTGCTGCAAGCAGCGGGCTACGGCCCCGGGCAACCCGCCGGCCAGGCCGTGTGGGCGCTCACCCTGACCTATGCCGCCCTGCCCTGCGCGCTCAAGTTGCTGGCCGCCGCCACCCTCAGCCGCGCCATGACCCACC
The DNA here is from genome assembly GCA_041169085.1 of Pseudomonadota bacterium. Taxonomy (GTDB): domain Bacteria; phylum Pseudomonadota; class Gammaproteobacteria; order Burkholderiales; family Burkholderiaceae_C; genus Aquabacterium. Next base: position 4,798 of record JBEEJT010000372.1, read on the forward strand.
ACCCCGAATGGAGACAGCACGCATGAAGCCCCTCCCCCCCCTGCCGCGCCGCCAGGCGCTGCGCACCCTGGGCGCGATCGGCGCCCTGGCCACCACCGGCGGCCTGGCGGGCTGTGCCAGCCCCCGTGTGGCCGACTACGCGCAAGAGCAACCACGCTTTGACTTGCGCACCTTCTTCGATGGCCCCTTGAGCGGCCGTGGCCTGTTCTTCGACCGCTCGGGCCGCGTGGTCAAGCGCTTCGTGGTCGACATGGTGGGCCAGTGGCAAGGCGCCAGCGGCACGCTCGACGAGCGCTTCCGCTACAGCGACGGCAGCACCTCGACCCGGCTGTGGCGCCTCGACGACCTGGGCCAGGGCCGCTACCAGGGCCGCGCCGACGACGTGATCGGCACCGCCACCGGCGACAGCGCCGGCAACGCCTTCCATTGGCTGTACACGCTGGCCTTGCCGGTGGACGGCCGCGTGTGGCAGGTGACGCTCGACGACTGGATGTTCCAGGTCGACGAGCGCACCGTGCTCAACCGTTCGCGCATGAGCAAGCTGGGCATCGACCTGGGCGAGCTGGTGCTCGACATCCGCAGGAGCTGAGCCATGGCCACCAACCCACCCATCGAAGACTGGCGCGGCCGCGTGGTCTGGCTGGTCGGGGCTTCTTCCGGCATCGGCCGGGCCACCGCCAGCGCGCTGCACCACCGGGGCGCCCGCGTGGTGGTGTCGGCCCGCCAGGCCGACGCGCTCGACAGCTTCGTGCGCGAACACCCCGGCGCCATCGCCTTGCCCATGGACGTGACCCGCCCCGAGGCCGCCCGCGATGCCCTGGCCCAGCTCACCTTGGCCACTGGCCAGGTGCCGGACCTGGCGCTGTATTGCGCCGGCCACTACAAGGCCCAACACGCCGAAGCGTACGACCTGGGCGAGATGCAGCGCCACCTCGCGGTGAACTACACCGGCGTGCTGCATTGGCTGGACGCCCTGCTGCCGGCGCTGCTGCAAGCCGGGCGCGGCCACATCAGCCTGGTGGGCAGCGTGGCGGGCTACCGGGGCTTGCCCATGTCGCTGGCTTACGGGCCGACCAAGGCCGCGCTGCACAACCTGGCGGAATGCCTCTACCTGGAGCTGCACCCGCTGGGCCTGGGCGTGTCCATCGTGAACCCGGGCTTTGTCGACACACCGCTGACGGCGCAAAATGCCTTCACCATGCCCCACCTCATCACCCCGGCACAGGCGGCCGAACACATGTTGTCCGGCTGGGCCAAAGGCCGCTTCGAAACGCATTTCCCGCGCCGCTTCACCTTGTGGATGCGGCTGCTGCGTCTGTTGCCCGACACGCTGTTCTTCGCGGCCGTGCGCCGCGTGACGGGGGCCTGACGTGGCCCACGCCCACCCCACCGAGCCCCACACCGCGCGTGTGGTGACCGCCTTCGAGCACCTGCGTCCCGACAACATCGACGCGCTGCTGGCGCTGTACGCTCCCGACGCCCGGTTCAAAGACCCGTTCAACGACGTGCGCGGCCACGCGGGCATCCGCCGCATCTTCACCCACATGTTCGAGACGCTGCAGGCGCCTCGCTTCGATGTGCGCGAAGCCGTGACGCAGGGCCCGCAGGCCTTCCTGACCTGGGACTTCCAGGTGCGCCGCGAAGGCGGCCAGGCCTTGACCATCCACGGCGCCACCCACTTGCGTTTCGACGCGCAAGGCCTGGTCACCGAACACCGCGACTATTGGGACGCGGCCGAAGAGCTGTACGCCAAGCTGACCGTGCTGGGTGCATTGATGCGCTGGCTGCAGCGGCGGCTGCAGGCGCGCTGAACGCAGCCAAACGCCACGGCCGTCACGACCGCCACGGCCGCCCCGCCCGATCAAACGGCCTGAGCCACCACCACGCGCGCTTGACCGGCCTCGTCGGCCACGGTGTCGATGCGCTGGTAGGCGCCCGTCTTTTGCAGCCACTGCGCCATGGCCGGGGCCTGGCCCAAGCCCACCTCGAAAGCCAGCCAACCGCCGGGCTTGAGGTAGCGTGGCGCCTCGCGCATCAAACGCTGGAGGATGCGGATGCCAAAGGGCCCGCCATCGAAAGCCAGCTTGGGCTCGTGTTGCGCGATCTCGGCCGGCATGGTGGTGAGCTTGGCCGACGAGATGTAGGGCGGGTTGCACACGATCAAGTCCACTTGCCCCACCACCGGGTCGCCGTCGAAGGGCACCAGCAGGTCGCCACTGCGGAAGCTCACCCGGCCCGCCAGACCACAGAACTCGGCGTTGCGGCGCGCCAGGCCCACCGCCTCTTCAGACAGGTCGGCGCCTTGCACGCGGGCCGCCGCCACCTGGTGGGCCAGGCCCAGCGCCAGGTTGCCGCTGCCCGTGCACACGTCCAGCACCTCCACGGTGGCGCCGGCGCCCGCCTCGGCGGCCAGGCGCGCCAGCAAGGCGCTGGCGGTCTCGCCCAACAGCTCGGTCTCGCGGCGGGGGATCAAGGCGTCCGGGCCGGCCAGCAAGTCCAGCCCCATGAAGCGCTGACGACCGGTCAGGTAGGCCAGCGGCTCGTCGGCCAGGCGCCGCGCCAACAGCGCGTCCAGCTGCGTTTGCTGGGTGGTGTCCAGCGCGTCCAGCTCAGTGGCCTGCGCCGCCGGCATCGACAGGGGCCGCCCCGCCGCCAGGTGCCACAAGGCGCGCAAGGTGGCTTCGGGCGTTTCGTCGGGCTTGTCGGGCAGCACCACCAAGGCGGCGCGCAACTGCGCCAGCTTGTCGGCCAGCCAGGCCTGCCCGGCCTCGCCCAAACGCTGACGCTCGCCTTCGCTCAGGGGCATGGCGGCCGTCATGTCAGGCGCTCAGCTTGCGGGTGACATAGGCCTCCACCGCGTCGAGGCTGTCGAGGTTCTCGGGGACCAGTTCGTCTTCCGCCACCTGGATGCCGAAGGTCTCCTCGATGAACATCACCAGCTCCAGGAAGCCGGTGGAATCGAGGATGTGCTTGTCCAGCAGCGAATCTGCGTCGAGGAAGGCCGCGGCTTCGGCGTCCAGCAGGAAGTTCTCGTTGATGTAGGCGCGGACCTGGGTCTTGATGTTCGACATGAAAGGGCTCTGAAGGGTGGAGGGGGTTCGGTGGGGCCGGCTTCAGCGCAGCCCGGTCTTCTTGATCTTGCCGGTGTCGGTCTTGGGCAGTTCGCTGACGAATTCGACGAGCTTGGGCGCCATGAACGATTCGATGCGGGCCAGGCAGTGTTTGATCACGTCGCGCTCGGTGTAGCTCACGCCGGGCTGCAACACCACGTAGGCCTTGACGGCCTCGCCCAGCAGCGGGTCAGGCACGCCCACAACGGCCACCTCGTAGACGCCGGGCAAGGTGTGCAACACGTTCTCGACTTCGCGCGGGCTGACCTTCTCGCCCCGGCTCTTGATGATGTCGTCCTTGCGCGCCACGAAGTACAGGAAGCCTTCTTCGTCGGTGCGGAACAAGTCGCCCGAGCGCAGCAGGGTTTCGCCAGCCATGCCGCCAGCGCTGGCGCCGTCGCACAGGCGCTGCGCGGTCTCGACCGGCTTTTCCCAGTAGCCCCGCATCACGTTGGCGCCCCGGATCACCAGCTCACCGGTGCTGCCGTTGGGCAGGCGCCGGCCGTCGTCGTCGATCAGCCAGACCTCTTCGTTGGGCATGCCCCGGCCCACGCTGGTGGGGCGGCGGTCGAGCTGCTCGGGCGGCAGGTAAGTCACCCGCTTGCACTCGGTCAGCCCGTACATCGAAAACAGCGTGGCCTGCGGGAAGAGCTTGCGCAACTGCTGGATGTGCGACTCCGACAGCGCGGCGGCGGTGTTGGTGATCATGCGCAGGCTCGACAGGTCGTGGTCGGTCAGCGTCTTGAGCGCCATCAGCATGGCGAACATGGTGGGCACGCCGGGGAACACGGTGACGCGCTCGCGGCTCATGGCCTCCACCACCTTGATGGGGAAGCTGAACGAGCGCTCCAGCACCACGGTGCAGCCCACGCGGGCGGCCATCAACACCTGGTAGAGCCCATAGTCGAAGGCCAGGGGCAAGGCACACAGGATGATGTCCTGCGGCTGCAAGCCCAGGTAGGTGCTCACCGAGCGGTTGGCCGACACCATGTTGAGGTGGGTGAGCATCACGCCCTTGGGGTCGCCGGTCGAGCCCGAGGTGTAGATGATGGCCGCCAGGTCCTGGTCGATCAGGCCGGGGTCTTGCGGCCGGTCGTCGCCCCGGTCGCTGTAAGGCTGCACGCGGGCTTCCGCGCCTTCAGGCGGGTCGATGACCAGGGCGGTGTGCACGCTTTGGTTGTCGGCCAGCGCGGGCACCCAGGTCGACTGCAAGGCCCGCTGCGAGATCAGCACGCTGGCGCGGGCGTCGTTGAGCAGGTAAGCCAGCTTGTCGGGCTTGGTCAGCGGGTTGACGGGCATGAACACGCCGCCGGCCTTCAAGGTGGCCCACACGCCCACCACCATCTCTGCGGAGTTGTCGAGATACAGCGCCACGCGGTCGCCACGGCGCAAGCCCAGTCGCTGCAGGTGGGCGGCGAGGTGGTCGGCGCGGCGGCCCAGGTCGGCCCAGGTGAGGCGCTCGTGTTCGGTCACCAGCGCCAGCCGCTCGGGTTGGCGCGCAACGGTGCGTTCAAATCGGTGGTGCAGCAACATGGGTGTTCAAGAGGCGGTGGGGGCAGCTTGCATGAATTGCTCGTGCCACAACATGGTCGACAACACGCCCACGAAGGCCATGTTGTCGGCGAAGCCAATGGCGCGGCCGGCGGCACATTTGGCCACCAGCCGGCCCACGATGGTGGGGTCGAAGTAGCCTGCAGCCTTCAGGCTCGACGGGCTGAGCAGCTCGGCCACATACGGCACCGGCTGGCCTGCTTCGAAGAAGCTGGCGCTGTCGGGGGCGCGGTAGGGCTGCTTGGTGCGCGTGCGGATGGCCTCCGGCAGCAAGCCGCGCATCGCGCGCTTGAGCAGGTACTTCTCCGTCAGGCCCATGAGCTTGTAGCGAGGCGGCAGGTGGTTGGCGAACTCGATGAGGCGGTGGTCCAGGAAGGGCACCCGGCCCTCGATGGATTCGGCCATGGCCACGCGGTCGCCCTGCGAGCTCAGCAGGTAGCCCGACAACAGGGTGTGGGCCTCGATGTACTGGTCTCGGTTGAGTGGCGACCAGCGGGCGATGTCGGCGGGCAGGTGCTCGCCCATAGCGGCCAGGTGGTCCACCCCGGCGAGCTGGCTGCGCACCTCGGGCGCGAAACACTGCCACACCCGCTGGGTGGTCGACCAGCGCGGCATGTGGGCGAAGTGGGGCGCGTGGGCGTGTTCGGCACCCTCGGCGAAGAAGCGCTGGGCCATGGCGCGGCTGGCCACCGGCGAGTGCTTCAGGTAGGGGTAGAGCCGGTCGATCAGGGCCGCGCGGGCCTTGGAGCCGGGCGCACGGGCCATGAAGCGGCGGATGCGCGCTTCCTTGAAGATGTCGTAGCCCCCGAAGACCTCGTCGGCCCCTTCACCCGTGAGCACGACCTTGAAGCCCGCTTCGCGCACGTGGCCCGCCAGCAGCATCAGCGGCGTGGGCGCGGTGCGCACGATCGGCGTCTCGGCGTGCCAGATGGCGCGCGGGAAGGCCTCGGCGATGTCGGCGCGGCGGCAGCGGATGGCCGTGTGCTCGGTGCCCAGTTGCTCGACCAGCAGGCGCTGGTAGTCGCTTTCGTCGAACTCGTCGTCTTCGAAGGTGAGCGAGAAGGTGCGCAGGGGCGCGTCGCTCACCTGGCGGATCAGCGCCGTGACCACGCTCGAATCGAGCCCGCCACTGAGGTAGGCGCCCACCGGCACGTCGGCACGCAACTGCAGGCGCACCGCGTCCATCAGCAGGCTGCGCAGCTGATCGGCGAGGTCGTCGGCGCTGCGGTGGTCCTCGAAGCCCCCAGTGGGGAAGGACCAGTCCCAATAGCGCCGCGTGCTGGCCTGCCCGCCTTCGAGCACCAACACGTGGCCTGGCGGCAAGGCTTGAACGCCGTCGAACACCGTGTGACCGGGCAGCGGTGCCCAATAGGTGAAGACTTCACCCAGGGCTTGCAGGTTGGGCCGGCGCGGCACCTGGGGCAAGGCCAGCAGCGACTTGACCTCGGAAGCGAAGGCCAACAGGCCATCGCTCAGGTGATAGAACAGCGGACGGATGCCCACGCGGTCTCGGGCCAGCACCAGGCGCTGGCGGCGCGCGTCCCACAAGGCCAGCGCGAACTGGCCATTGAGGTGTTGGACGAAGTCGTCGCCGTGTTCTTCGTAGAGGTGCACCAGCACCTCGGTGTCGGACTGCGTGGCGAACCGGTGGCCACGGGCCTGCAACTCGGCGCGCAACTCGATGTGGTTGAACACCTCGCCATTGAAGACCACCCAGACGCTGCCGTCTTCATTGGCCATGGGCTGGTCGCCGCCAGCGAGGTCGATGATGCTCAGGCGGGCGTGGGCCAGGCCCAGGGGCCCGTCCAGATGAAAGCCCGTGCCGTCCGGGCCGCGGTGCCCCAGGCGACCGATCATGGCCGCCAGCTGCTCGCGGGTTGCTTCGCGCGAGCGATGCCAGATGCCCGCAATGCCACACATCGTCCACCCCTCCGAGTTGTCTTGCACGCCCTGACTTCAGCCATGCGACCGGGGCACAGGCCCGCTTGGGCAAACCATTGTGCCCGCAAAGCCCCAGGCTGAAAGGGGTTTCGGGGCGGTTTGACCGCGGTCCGCCCCCCTCATTTGAGAGGCAGAGGGCTTCAAACGTGGGGGGTGCCCAAGGCCCCGGCGAGCACCTCGAACACCCGTGGGTCGGTGGCCTGCGCCACGTTGAAGCGCAAGAAATTGCCCGCGCTGCGAGACAGGCTGAACGCGTCGCCCGGGGCCAGCACCACGCCCTCTTGCAGGCAGCGGCGCGCCACGCTCGCGGCCTGCACCCCATCGGGCAGGCGGCACCACAGGAACATGCCGGCCTGGGGTTGCAGCCAGGGGGTGATGCCCAGCGCTTGCAGGCGGGCCTGGGTGTGCCGCATGTGCTCGGCCAGCCGCTGGCGCACCGCCTCCATGTGGCGGCGGTAGCCGCTGTCGGTCAGCACCGCCAGCATGACGTTGGCCGCCAGCCGCCCGCCCCCAAAACCGGTGGCCAGCTTGAGGTCGGTCAGCGCGTCCACCCAGTCGGGCCGCGCCGCGATGAAGCCGCAGCGCAGGGCCGCCGACACCGATTTGGAGAAGCTGCCGATGTGCACCACCCGCTCCAGGCCGTCGAACGCCGCCAGACGCGGCGCAGGCGTGGCTTCGAAGTCGGCGTAGATGTCGTCTTCGACGATGGTCAGGCCGTGCTGTTCGGCCAGCTTCAAGACCCGGTGGGCCACCACGGGCGACAGCACCGCCCCCGTCGGGTTGTGCACGCCGGAATTGGTGATGTAGAGCCGAGGCCGATGGGTTTCCAGCGCGGCCTGGAAGGCGGCCAGATCCGGGCCCTGGGGCGTGTAAGGCACCCCAAGCACCGTGGCGCGGTGGGCCTTGAGCAGCGCGTGGAAGTTGAAATAGCAGGGGTCGTCGACCAGCACCACGGTGCCGGGCTCCAACAAGAATCGGCACACCAGGTCGATGGCCTGGGTGCCCGAATCGGTGAGCATGACTTGGGCAGGCGGCGCCTCGATGCCATGGGCACTCAAACGGCGCGACAAGTGGGCGCGCAAGGCAGGCAGGCCCGTGGGCGGGGCGTAGTCGCTCAACTCGGGGCCACCTTGGCGGGCCAGCGCCCGCATGGCGCGTCGCACGCCGTCTTCGTACATCCAGCTGCTGGGCAGCCAGCCGCAGCCGGGCTTGAGCGTGGCGTCGTCCGATTCGAGCGACTGGCGCGAGATCCACAGCGGGTCGACCTCGCGGTCGAGTTGCGGCCCCATGGCCGACAAGTCCAGCGGCGCGGCCGCCCCGGCCACGTAAAAGCCCGAGCCCCGGCGGGCGGTGAGCACCCCGTCGGCCGCCAGGCGCTCATAGGCTTCGAGCACCGTGGACACCGACAGGCCCATGGCCTGCGCCTGGGCGCGCACCGATGGCAGCCGGGCGCCGGGCGGGCAGGCGCGTGAAGCGATGCGCGCGCGCACATCGGCCATCACGGCTTCGATGCGGGTGCGGGCGGGTTCAGGCGAAGGGCGCATGGCGAGGCAGCCGAACTGTTCTGGAAACCATACCATAACAGTTCTTTGAAATTGTGCTGATCTGCCCCTGGCCTCTGGCGAGCGGGGCAGGCCCAATGACCTCAGGCCAGAACACCCTCAAAGGAAGCCCATGGGCACGCACCTCTCCACACCCTCGACCCGCGGCTGGCTGTACGGCTTGCTGGGGGTGGCCATTTTTTCCGGCTCGCTGCCCGCCACGCGGGTGGCCGTGGCCGACCTGTCGCCGCTCTTCCTCACCAGCGCACGCGCCAGCATCGCCGCCTTGCTGGCGCTCGCCTTGCTCACCTGGATGCGCCAGCCGCGACCACAGGCCGCCGACCTGCCGTCGCTGGGCCTGGCCGCGGCGGGCGTGGTGGTGGGCTTCCCGCTGATGTCGGCGCTGGCGCTGCAACACGTGAGCGCCGCCCACGCCATGGTCTTCGTCGGGCTGCTGCCGCTGTGCACGGCCCTGTTCGCGGTGCTGCGCGCAGGCGAAACGCCCCGCCCGGCCTTCTGGGCCTGCTCGGTCGCAGGGGCGGCGGTGGTGGCGGGCTACGCCGCCCGAGACGGCCTGACGGCCTCGCTGCAAGGCGACGCCTGGATGCTCGCCGCCGTGGTGGTGTGCGGGATGGGCTATGCCGAAGGGGCGCGCCTGTCACGCCGGCTGGGTGGCTGGCAGGTCATCAGTTGGGCGCTGTTGTTGTCGGCCCCGCTGATGGGGCCGCTCGCGCTGTGGAGCACCCCGGCCTCGCTGTCTCAGGTCAGCCCGGCCGCCTGGCTGGGCCTGGCTTACGTGTCGGTCTTCAGCATGTTCCTGGGTTTCGTTTGCTGGTACCGGGGCCTGGCGCAAGGCGGC
>JBEEJT010000373.1:0-8558 GCA_041169085.1 Pseudomonadota bacterium
CTGGGGCATTCAGCTCAGCGGGGTGTCACGCAGCATGCATCAGGCCACGCTGACCGGGATCTTGCCGATCTTGGCCTGCCACAGTTTCGGCCCTTCGATGTGGGCGCTGGTGCCGCCGGCATCCACGGCCACCGTCACCGGCATGTCGACCACGTCGAACTCGTAGATGGCTTCCATGCCCAAGTCAGCAAAGCCCACCACCTTGGCGGCCTTGATGGCCTTGGACACCAGGTAGGCCGAGCCGCCCACGGCCATCAGGTAAGCCGACTTGTGCTTCTTGATGGCTTCGATGGCGGTGGGCCCACGCTCGGCTTTGCCCACCATCGAGATCAGGCCGGTCTTCTCCAGCATCATGTCGGTGAACTTGTCCATGCGGGTGGCGGTGGTGGGGCCAGCCGGGCCGACCACCTCGTCGCGCACCGGGTCGACCGGGCCCACGTAGTAGATGACACGGTTGGTGAAGTCCACCGGCAGCTGCTCACCCTTGGCCAGCATGTCCTGGATGCGCTTGTGCGCGGCATCGCGGCCGGTCAGCATCTTGCCGTTGAGCAGCAGGGTGTCGCCCGGCTTCCAGCTGGCCACTTGTTCCTTGGTCAGCGTGTTGAGGTCCACGCGCTTGGACTTGTTGTAGTCCGGTGCCCAGTGCACGTTGGGCCACAGGTCCAGGCTCGGCGGGTCAAGGTAGACCGGGCCCGAGCCGTCCATCACGAAGTGGGCGTGGCGGGTGGCCGCGCAGTTCGGGATCATGGCAATGGGCTTCGAGGCCGCGTGCGTCGGGTAGGTCTTGATCTTCACGTCGAGCACGGTGGTCAGGCCGCCCAGGCCTTGCGCGCCGATGCCCAGCGCGTTGACCTTCTCGTACAGCTCGATGCGCAGCTCTTCGAGCTTGTTCTGCGGTCCGCGTTCCAGCAGCTCGTACATGTCGATGTCGTCCATCAGCGACTCTTTGGCCAGCAGGGCGGCCTTCTCGGCCGTGCCGCCGACGCCGATGCCCAGCATGCCGGGCGGGCACCAGCCTGCGCCCATGGTCGGCACGGTCTTGAGCACCCAGTCGACGATGTTGTCGCTCGGGTTGAGCATGTAGACCTTGCTCTTGTTCTCCGAGCCACCGCCCTTGGCCGCCACGGTCACGTCCACCGTGTCACCGGGCACCAACTCCATGAACACCACGGCCGGCGTGTTGTCCTTGGTGTTCTTGCGTTCGAAGATGGGGTCAGACAGCACCGAGGCACGCAGCTTGTTGTCCGGGTTGTTGTAGCCACGGCGCACGCCTTCGTCCACCGCTTCCTGGATGCTGCGGGCGCCAAAGCCTTCCCACTTCACGCCCATGCCGATCTTCAGGAACACATTGACGATGCCGGTGTCCTGGCAGATGGGGCGCTTGCCCTCGGCACACATGCGCGAGTTGGTCAGGATCTGCGCGATGGCGTCCTTGGCCGCCGGGCTTTCCTCGCGCTCGTAGGCGCGGGCCAGGTGGGCGATGTAGTCGGCGGGGTGGTAGTACGAGATGTACTGCAGCGCAGCAGAGACGCTTTCAACGAGGTCGTCGTAACGAATGGTCGTCATGGCAGGGGCCTTCATGGGGCGGTCAGGGGGCAGGGTGGTCTGCGCGCACGAGGCTTGCGGCCGGCGCGCGTGGGCAGCATTGTGCCAAGGACCGAGGCCCGTGACCGCCCGATGTGCGCTCGCCCGCGAGGATTTGAATATGCGAACGACCGTTCGAAAATCGCCAAAACGTCAAAGATTCACAACGGTGCGACGGGCCATAACCCTTTTCTGCGGGCCGAACGGGCGGTATCGCCATTCGCGCCGATGCCCAACCTGGCCCCGTCTGGGCCTTTATTTTCGGCAACCCAACGGCGCCATCTGGCAAATATCACGCTCCATGGGCGCACCAGTTTGACGCAGTCTTGCGCATGTGTCAGATTGGCACAGGGATACTACTGGCATGAATTCCCATTGGGGCCCCCAAGCTTTGGACCTGAGCGAGGGTGCCCCGCAACAGGTGGCGCAACACAGCCTCGTTCTGCGCCACGAGCGCCAATGCACTAGGAGACCTCCACATGAACGCCCCCGCCAACCCTGAAGTGGCCAAGACTGCAGCGCTGTACCCCGTGCCGGCCGAATTCGCGAAAACCGCTGCCGTGGGCAGCCGCGCCGCATATGACGAACTGTGCAAGCAGGCTGAAGCAGACCACGCAGGATATTGGGCTGCCCACGCCAGGAATTTGTTGAACTGGCGCACACCTTTCACCAAGACCCTCGACGACAGCAACGCACCGTTTTACAAATGGTTCGAAGACGGCACGCTGAACGCTTCCTACAACTGCCTGGACCGCCACGTTGAGGCAGGCCGGGGCGACAAGGTCGCCATCCGTTTTGAAGCCGACGACGGCACCGTCACCCTGTCCACCTACAAAGAGCTGCTGCAACGTGTCAGCCGCCTGGCCAACGCGCTCAAGGCGCAGGGCGTGAAGAAGGGCGACCGCGTCGTCATCTACCTGCCCATGTCGGTCGAAGGCGTGGTGGCCATGCAGGCCTGCGCCCGCATTGGCGCCACCCACTCGGTGGTGTTCGGCGGCTTCTCGGCCCAAAGCCTGCGCGACCGCGTGGAAGACGCTGGCGCCGTCATGATCATCACCGCCGACGAGCAGATGCGCGGCGGCAAGGCCTTGCCGCTCAAGGCCATCGTCGACGAGGCGCTGGGCATGGGGGGCTGCGAAGGCATCCGCCAGGTCATCGTCTTCCGCCGCACAGGTGGCAACGTGACCATGGCCGAAGGCCGCGACGTGTGGATGCACGACGTCATGGCAGCCCAGTCCGACGTGTGCGAACCCGAGTGGGTTTCGGCCGAACACCCGCTGTTCCTGCTCTACACCTCGGGCTCGACCGGCAAGCCCAAGGGCGTGCAGCACAGCACGGGTGGCTACCTGCTGCACGCCACGCTGACCACGCAGTGGACGTTTGACCTCAAGCCTGACGACGTCTTCTGGTGCACCGCCGACATCGGCTGGGTCACCGGCCACAGCTACGTCACCTACGGCCCGCTGTCGTGTGGCGGCACCCAGGTCGTGTTCGAGGGGGTGCCCACCTACCCGGACGCCAGCCGCTTCTGGAAGATGATCGAATCCCACAAGGTCACGATCTTCTACACGGCGCCCACCGCCATCCGTGCGCTCATCAAGGCGGCCGAATCGACGGCTGCCGTGCACCCGCGCAACTTCAACCTCAGCAGCCTGCGTTTGCTGGGCACCGTGGGCGAGCCCATCAACCCCGCTGCCTGGGAGTGGTACCACCGCGAGATCGGTGCCGGCAAGTGCCCCATCGTGGACACCTTCTGGCAAACCGAAACCGGTGGCCACATGATCACGCCGCTGCCTGGCGCCCATGCCTTGACGCCGGGTTCGTGCACGCTGCCCTTCCCGGGCATCGATGCCGCCGTGGTCGACGAAACCGGCAAGGAAGTCCCGTGGGGGCAGGGCGGTGTCCTGGTCGTTCGCAAACCCTGGCCATCGATGATTCGCACCATTTGGGGTGACCCGGAGCGATTCAAGAAGAGCTATTACCCCGCTGATTTTGGCGGCCAGTATTACCTCGCTGGCGATGGCGCCATCCGCGATGCCGAAACCGGCTATTTCACGATCACTGGCCGCATCGACGACGTGTTGAACGTGTCCGGTCACCGCATGGGCACGATGGAAATCGAGTCGGCGCTGGTGTCTCACCCCCTGGTGGCCGAAGCCGCCGTGGTGGGCCGCCCCGACGATTTGACCGGCGAAGCGATTTGCGCGTTCGTGGTGCTCAAGCGGGCGCGCCCCACGGGCGAAGAGGCCAAGCAATTGGCCGCTGAATTGCGCAACCACGTGGGTGTGGAAATCGGCCCGATCGCGAAGCCGAAAGACATCCGCTTCGGTGACAACCTGCCCAAGACCCGCTCCGGCAAGATCATGCGCCGCCTGCTGCGTGTGATCGCCAAGGGCGAAACCGTTACCCAGGACACCAGCACGCTGGAGAACCCGGCAATCCTGGATCAACTGGCTCAGAGCAACTGATCTTCGTCGGGCCGGCGGGGCCCTCCACCTCCGCTGGCCTGACGAATATCTTGCATTTCGTTTCAAACGATGTCCTGGCATTCATGCCAGGGCCGGGCGGAGCTCTGCCCGGTTTTACCCCATGAGGGAGAAACGCCTGTGAATTTGGAACGTCATGTAGGCGTTCACCCTGATAACAAATCTTAACAACCCCCCTAAATTAAGGGGTGGAAACGTCACAAGCGTTCTCTCTTTTTCGCAATGACGAGGAGCTTCACCATGGCCAACAGCAATGTTCACACCGCGCCCATGACGGCGGAGGAAAAGAAGGTCATCTTCGCCTCCAGCCTGGGCACCGTCTTCGAGTGGTACGACTTCTACCTCTACGGCTCGCTGGCGGCGATCATCGCCAAGCAATTCTTCGCCGGGCTGGACCCGACGTCGGCGTTCATTTTCGCGCTGCTGGCCTTTGCTGCCGGCTTCATCGTTCGGCCTTTCGGGGCACTGGTCTTCGGTCGCCTGGGCGACATGATTGGCCGCAAGTACACCTTCCTGGTCACCATCTTGCTGATGGGCCTGTCCACCTTCATCGTGGGCATCTTGCCCAACTACGCCGCCATCGGCGTGGCCGCACCGATCACCCTGATCGTGCTGCGCCTGCTGCAAGGCCTGGCGCTTGGCGGTGAGTACGGCGGGGCCGCGACTTACGTGGCCGAACACGCGCCGCACGGCCGCCGGGGTGCCTACACCGCCTGGATCCAGACCACCGCCACGATGGGCCTGTTCCTGTCGCTGCTGGTGATCCTGGGCGTTCGCACCTCGATCGGTGAAGAAGCCTTCGCCGACTGGGGCTGGCGCATCCCCTTCGTGGTGTCCATCATTCTGCTGGGCATCTCGGTGTGGATCCGCATGAGCATGAACGAGTCGCCCGCCTTCAAGAAGATGAAGGAAGAAGGCAAGACCTCGAAGGCACCGCTGTCTGAATCGTTCGGTCAGTGGAAGAACCTGAAGATCGTGATCCTGGCCCTGGTCGGTCTGGTCGCAGGTCAGGCCGTGGTCTGGTACACCGGTCAGTTCTACGCCCTGTTCTTCCTGACGCAAGCCCTGAAGGTTGACGGCGCCACGGCCAACATCCTGGTGGCCATCGCCCTGCTGATCGGCACCCCGTTCTTCGTGGTGTTCGGCTCGCTGTCGGACAAGATCGGCCGCAAGCCCATCATCCTGGCCGGCTGTCTGGTGGCCGCACTGACCTACTTCCCGCTCTTCAAGGCCCTGACCAACGCGGCCAACCCTGACCTGGCCAAGGCCCAGGCCACCGCGCCGGTCACCCTGACGGCTGACCAGAACGAATGCTCGTTCCAGTTCAACCCGACGGGCACCGCCAAGTTCACCTCTTCTTGCGACGTGGCCAAGCAGCTGCTGGCTTCGAGCTCGGTGAACTACGAGAACGTGTCGGCACCCGCTGGCACCGTGGCTGTGGTCAAGGTGGGCGACACCGTGATTCAGAGCTTCTCGCCGACCAAGGTCACCGAAGCCGACATCCCTGTGGCCAAGGAAGCCGCTGCCAAGGCCAAGGACGCTGCCGCACAGAAGGTCGCTGACCTGAAGGGTTCGGGCGCTCTGGGCAAGGAAGCCGCTGACAAGCTCAAGGACGCCGAAAAGGCCCTCAAGGACGCGGGTGCTGCGCTGGCTGCCTTCGACAAGGACGGCAAGGCTGCTGCAGCCAAGGTCATGGAAGGGCAGTTCAAGAAGGCCGTGGGCGCTGCGCTCAAGACCGCTGGCTACCCGGCCAAGGCCGATCCGGCCAAGGTCAACAAGCCGGTGATCGTGGCCATCCTGACGCTGCTGGTGATCTACGTGACCATGGTCTACGGCCCGATCGCCGCCATGCTGGTGGAAATGTTCCCGACCCGCATCCGCTACACCTCGATGTCTCTGCCGTACCACATCGGCAACGGCTGGTTCGGTGGCTTGCTGCCCACCACCGCCTTCGCCATCGTGGCGCAGACCGGCAACATCTACAACGGCTTGTGGTACCCGATCATCGTGGCCAGCATCACCTTCGTGGTCGGCCTGCTGTTCGTGCGTGAAACCAAGGACGTCGACATCTACGCTGGCGACTGAGACGCCCAGCCCCTGTTGGAGCCTGCCCGCCACACGCGGGCGGGCAACAAAAAGCCCCGCCAAGAGCGGGGCTTGTCGTTTCCGGGGCGCCCGCCGGGGGCGCCTCGATCACTTCAGGCTCAAGATCCAGCCGACCAGTTGCTTGGCTTCGGCTTCGTTGACCTGGCTGTTCGGGGGCATGGGCACCTCGCCCCACGAGCCCTTGCCACCCTTGAGCACCTTCTCGGTCAGCTTGGCTTCGATGCCCTTCTGGCCCTTGTACTTCTTGGCCACGTCCTTGTAGGCCGGGCCCACGATCTTGTTGTCCACGCTGTGGCAAGCCAGGCAGCCCTTCTTCTGGGCGAGGTCGGCGTTGGCCAGGGCGGCGGTGGAAGACAAGGCGAGGGTGGCGCTCAGGGCCAGGGTAGACAGGCGGATGCTCATGGTGTTCCTAAGGTGAAACGATGTTTCGGTCGATCGCGAGACGGCGTGGCGCCGCGCAGGCTTGGTTTATAAACGCAAGACAGGCGCCAGTTGGTTGACAGCACGCCCCGAATCGGGGAGCGGCCAGGCGTCCAAGGGGATGCTCATGTGGTTCGTGGCCATCGGGGTGGCCATGCTGTTGATGAATCTGGCCGGCATCGGCCCGATCGGGGCGTGGACCTGGAAAGACATGTGGTGGGCCATGCTGCTGCCCTATGGGTTGGCGGTCGCCTGGTGGACCTGGTCCGACCTGACGGGCCACACCCAGCGCAAGGCCATGGAGCGTGACGAAGCCAAGCGGGCCGAGCGCCGTGAGCGCAACGCGGAAGCCTTGGGCCTGAAGTTGCGCAGCACGAAAAAGCCCCGCTGACGCCGGGCTCCCGAGAGGGCCTGGGCGTCCCTGGGCGCAGCAGGGGCACCCGGACGGCTAAAATCGACGGTTTTCCCGTCTGGCTTTCTGGAGTCCTGCCCCATGCCTCAGTACCGTTCCCGCACCTCGACCGCCGGCCGCAACATGGCGGGCGCGCGCGCCTTGTGGCGTGCCACCGGCATGAAGGATGGTGATTTCGAAAAGCCGATCATCGCCATCGCCAACAGCTTCACCCAGTTCGTGCCCGGCCACGTGCACCTGAAAGACCTGGGCCAGCTGGTCGCCCGCGAAATCGAAGCCGCAGGTGGTGTGGCCAAAGAGTTCAACACCATCGCCGTGGACGACGGCATCGCCATGGGCCACGGCGGCATGCTGTATTCGCTGCCCTCGCGCGACCTGATCGCCGACAGCGTTGAGTACATGGTCAATGCCCACACGGCCGACGCGCTGGTGTGCATCTCCAACTGCGACAAGATCACCCCGGGCATGCTGATGGCCGCGCTGCGCCTCAACATCCCCGTGATCTTCGTGTCGGGCGGCCCGATGGAAGCCGGCAAGGCCAAGATCGAAGGCAAGGTCATTGCCCTCGACCTGGTGGACGCCATGGTCAAGGCTGCCGACAAGAACTGCTCGGACGAAGAAGTCGCCACCGTCGAGCGCTCGGCCTGCCCGACCTGCGGTTCGTGCTCGGGCATGTTCACCGCCAACTCCATGAACTGCCTGACCGAAGCGCTGGGCTTGTCCCTGCCCGGCAATGGCACCATCGTGGCCACGCACGCTGACCGCGAACGCCTGTTCCGTGAAGCCGGCCGCCGCATCGTGGCCCTGGCCAAGCAGCACTACGAGCAAGACGACTTCAGCGTGCTGCCGCGCAACATCGCTTCTTTCAAGGCGTTTGAGAACGCCGTGGCGCTGGACGTGGCCATGGGCGGCTCGACCAACACCGTGCTGCACCTGCTGGCCGCCGCGCGCGAAGCCGAAGTGCCCTTCACCATGTCGGACATCGACCGCATGTCGCGCAAGGTGCCTTGCCTGAGCAAGGTGGCCCCGGCCGTGCCGGATGTTCACATCGAAGACGTCCACCGCGCTGGCGGCATCATGTCCATCCTGGGCGAACTGGCCCGAGGTGGCCTGCTGCACACCGACGTGACCACCGTGCACAGCAAGACCATGGCTGACGCCATCGCCCAGTGGGACGTGACCGTCTCGCAGGACGAGGCCGTGCACACCTTCTACAAGGCCGCGCCGGGTGGCGTGCCCACGCAGGTGGCCTTCTCGCAAGACAGCCGCTGGAAGGCGCTGGACCTGGACCGCGCCAAGGGCGTGATCCGCTCGACCGAACATGCCTTCACCAAGGACGGTGGCCTGGCCGTGCTGTACGGCAACATCGCCGAGAAGGGCTGCATCGTGAAGACCGCCGGCGTGGACGAATCGATCTGGAAATTCAGCGGCAAGGCGCGTGTGTACGAGAGCCAGGAATCGTCGGTGGACGGCATCCTGAACGAAGAGGTGCAGGCCGGCGACGTGGTCATCATCCGCTACGAAGGCCCCAAGGGCGGCCCCGGCATGCA
>JBEEJT010000374.1:0-6476 GCA_041169085.1 Pseudomonadota bacterium
GCTCGTCCGCTGCGAAGCAAATCTTGCGCAACCAAGACCCTCCAGGCGGCCAAGTAGTCGGCAGGTGTTTGCCCAGTGACTTCACGAAACCGCGCAGCGAATCTTGAGCGAGACATGCCCGCCTCTGCGGCCAAGTCGCTGAGCGCCCAAGATCGAGCGGGTTGTGAATGCATGGCGTACAGCGCCTTGGATAGCTTGGCATCAGCCAAGCCAGCCAACGTGCCGCCTTGCGTCTGGCCATGGGCCAAGCAGTGCCTGAGCAAGCGGATCATCAACACCTCACACAAACGATCCAGTGCAGCCTGTCGTCCCGTTTGAGGTGTGAACGCCTCTTCATCCAGCAGGCAAAGCAATGCCTCGGCACCCGGTAGATCTGCGAGTTTGATGTGAACCACACTCGGAAGCGACGTGGTGATCGGGTTGCCTCCGCCCAATCCGAACAGGATGTTGGCGCAGACGACGTCAGCGCCCAGCCTTTCGTCTGCGATCAGACGGTGCGTGTCCGGTCGGGGCATGAAGATCAGCGTGGGTTCTTCGATGGGGGTTGAGATGCCGCTTGCCTCCACCAGCTGTGCGGGCCCACGTCTGATCAGGTGCACATGGCCGTGGGTGGCATCTTGCGCAAAGTGATGGATGCCGCAGATTTGCCCGACATGGAACACGCCGGCAGTCAAGGAGAAGCGCTGCAGGAGATGAGAGAGTTGGTCCGTCATCGCGAGACGATTGATCATCAATATGGCTTGATCGATCGCCCATCGTATCGCGCGGGTGCCTACATTGGTGTTGCTCCGCTTCCATGTCCAAGCGCCAGAACATTCACCTACCTCATGACAGGATCACCATGACCTCTTCCTACCTGCCCACACTTCATGCCGTCGATGTCAGCACGGCCAACGATGAACAGAAGCCCCTGCTTGAACAAGCACTCAAGCAAGTCGGCTTCATCCCCAACATGTACGCCAACATGGTGAACGTGCCAGCGGTGTTGAGCACCTATTTGCACGGCTACAGCCTGTTTCGCAAGGTGTCCGGTTTCCAGCCTGCCGAGCAAGAAGTGGTTTTCCTGGCCATCAGCCAGACCAATGGTTGCAATTACTGCTCAGCTGCGCACAGCATGATGGCCGACAAGGTGTCAGGCGTGCCACCAGAAGTGCTGGCAGCCATTCGCAAGCGTGCATCAATTCCGGATCACCGCCTGGCTGCCCTGTATGCCATGGCCAGCGAGCTGGTCAGCTCTCATGGGCGTCCGCATGCGAAGACCGTCCATGCATTCCTGGCTGCAGGATTTTCGGAGCATCAGGCGCTGTACATCATCCTGGCCGCAGGCGTCAAAACCCTCAGCAACTTCTCGAACCACGCATTGTCCACGCCACTGGACGAGCGCTTCGCTGCCTACGCCTTGAAGTAAGTGCCTGCGGCAAGCAAGCCGTCTCGGCGGCGAACGTAGTTCTGAACTGATGGGCAGATGCCGTTGAATGCGCCTCCCACTCACCTCACCCAATCCACATCCAACACCTGCCCCTTGCCCCCCACCGGCACCACCACCTCATCCCCTTCCCCCTTGCCCATCAAGGCCCGCCCCAAGGGCGCTTGCGGGCTGATGACCTGCACGGTGTGGTCGCCCCAGGCCAGCTTCATGCTGCCGCCATCCGGACCCAGAAAGAGCACCTGCTCA
Source organism: Pseudomonadota bacterium (assembly GCA_041169085.1). Taxonomy (GTDB): domain Bacteria; phylum Pseudomonadota; class Gammaproteobacteria; order Burkholderiales; family Burkholderiaceae_C; genus Aquabacterium. The sequence continues at coordinate 1,676 of JBEEJT010000374.1, forward strand.
CGCCCCTCGGCGTCGACCAAGCCCACCAAGGCCCCCAGCTGGATGCCTTGATCGGGGTCGAACGGACGCGGGCGGAACTGGCCCCAGGTGGCCATGGCCTCGCGAATGGCCTCTGCACGGCGCGCTTGCCCCGAGGCCAGGTAGGCAGCCTCCAGCCCCAGGGTGTCGTACTTGTTCTCGGCGATGTTTTCTTCGTGGGTGGCCGTCTCGTGGGCCTCGCGCGCGGCGTGTTCGGTTTGCTGCAGGTCGTCGGTAAGCCGCGCCAGCACCATGGGCGGCAACAGGCTTTTATCCATGGTGACGGGCAGGCGATGCGGTTCTTGGGGGCATCTCTGGATTATGGCGGGCGCCACCTGCGCCTAGAATGCATGCAGGGCTCACCGGGCGCCCCCCTCGCGAAAGCCAACGCACCGCTCATTCGCAAGCACTTTGCTTGCATACCCTCCACAGGCCGACAGCGAGCAGGCCTTGTCTCTTGGAGCCGGTATGCACCCTTCCCTTCCGTCTGACCTTGTGCGCGGCTTGGCCCGCCAGTTGCACCGCGACGCCACCTCGGCGTCATTGCGCGTGGCTTTGCCCGTGTTGCGCCGCCTGTTGGCCACGCACACGATTCGCGACCTCACCTTGCCGCAACTGCACCACCAACGCAGCATGGTGCAGCGCAAGCACCTGTTGCGTATGCTGGCCGTTGAAGCCGGCTTTGACAGCTGGGAGGCCTACAGCCAGGCCTTGCCCACCATGACGGTGGACCAGCTGCCCCACCTCGACTTGCTGCGCCCCACGGCGGGTTACCCCAACCTGTGGTTCTCGACGCCTGCCGAAGCGCACGCCCATGTGCAGGCTCAAGTGCAGGCCCATGGCACCGCAGGGCGTGTGGTGACGGTGGGCACGCAGGCCGTGGTGATCGGGCCGCCGGCCTGAGTGGCCCTTCAGGCCTGTGGGCCCGGTGTGGCCAAAGGCTGCACCGGGGCCGACGCCAGCGCCGCTGAGCGGTGGCCTGTGTCTGTCGACAAGGCATTGGGGTTGTGCCAGGGCATGCCGACGCCAGCGTGGGCATCGGCCACGGCCTGCGTGCGGATGACCGGGGCATCGCCCTTGGCATCGCCGTACAGGCTGGCAAAAGGCACATCGGCCGCATCGCGCCCGGTGCCGATGCGGATGAAGCCCATGGGGATGGCCGTGCCCGAGGGGTCGAAGATGTACCAACCCCCGCCCAGGTAGACCTCCACATAGGCGTGGAAGTCCGGCGGGCCCCAGGCCGGGTCCGCCCCCCAGTCGGTGCCGGTGGTGAAGCGCGCCGGGATGCACAAGGCCCGGCACAGCGCGATCATGAGATGCGCGAAATCGCGGCACACGCCTTGGCCACTGCGCAAGGTCTCGATGGCCGAGGTGTTGCTGTTCGAGGTGTTGGAACTGAAACGCACCTGGCGCTTGACCCAATCGCTGATCGCCTGCACCCGACGGTAGCCACGCGGCAGCATGCCGAACTCCGCCAGGGCCAGTTGGGTGAACTGGTCGGATTGGCAGTAGCGGCTGGGGTTGAGGTAGGTCAGCGCCTCAAAAGGCAGCTGGGCGACGCTCACTTCCGCCACCTGGTCAGGGTTGAGCTGCATGTGCCGCACCTCCACCGTGGCGCGGTGCTGCACCTGCAGCAGCCCCGGCAAGGCCCGCAGGCGCATGAAACGCGTGCCGGTGGCGGGGTCGGTGTGCATCTGCGGCACCACCGGCTGGTTGAACTGGACCTGTTCCTGGCTGACCTGTTGGTGCGGGGTGTGCGCAGCGTGGATGTTGAAAATCAAATCGGCCCCTTGAGGGCCGATCTGGTACTGCAAGGCGATGTGATGCTGGATGCGGATCATGGGCAAGGCTCACACCAACTTCTGGCGCGAAAGGGCTCACCTTATCACCCCGGGGTCGATGCGCCCCATTTGCCCACAGCGCGAGGTCGGCCATGACGCGGTTGAGCCAACCCACCCGGCTGGGCCTGACCATGCACCCGCGTGTGGACGGCCAGCGCCTGCACATCGACGGCGAGCACATCGTGGTGCGCTGCGGCCCGAAGCGCACGCATCACACGGAGCACACTGAGCACACTGAGCAAACCTGGCGCCGCGCCTACACTGCAGACACCCCCACCCGCCTGACACCCCATGTCCACACGCCCCCGCACCGCCTTGCTCGCTGGCGCCACCGGTCTGGTGGGCAGCCACATCCTGCAGGCCTTGCTGGCCGATGCCAACGTGGCGCAGGTGGTGGTGCTGGCGCGGCGGCCACTCACGCTGTCGCACCCCAAGCTGCTGGTGACCGTGGTGGCCTTCGACCGCTTGCCTGCGCTGCCACCGGTGGACGAGGCCTACCTGGCACTGGGCACCACGATCAAGGTGGCGGGCAGCCAGGCGGCGTTCAAGGCGGTCGATGTGGACGCCAACTTGGCGGTGGCCCGCGCGGCCGTGGCCGCCGGTGCGCGGCGTGTGGGCGTGGTCAGTGCCGTGGGGGCCAGCGCCGGCTCAGGCGTGTTCTACAACCGCATGAAGGGCGAACTGGAAGACGCCTTGAAGGCCTTGCCCTTGCAAGCCCTGGTGATCGCGCAGCCCTCGCTGCTGCTGGGCGACCGCAGCACCCTGGCCCAACCCGCTCGCTTGGGCGAACGCTTGGCCATGCCCTTGATGCGCCTGGTGGCGCCGCTGCTGCCCGGCATCTACCGCCCGGTGCAAGCGCAGGCGGTGGCGCAGGCCTTGGTGGCCACCGTGCCTCAGGCACAAGGGGTGTGCGTGCTCAACTCGGGTCAGATGGCGCGTTGAACGGCCCGGGCGCCCGCCTGACGGGGCTTGGCTCAGGTCATCTTGCGGGTGTCGATGTCGTAGCCGTAATCGTTGATGATGTGCTGGCGAACGGCCGTGCGCAACAGGCCTTGCACCGGCGACACGATGTCGTGGATCAGGTTGACCATGGACTGGGTGCCAGAGAAGTTGGCGCCGTGCTGCTTGTGGGATTTGTTGTCGATGCCCCAGCGCAGACACAGGGCGTTGCGGCGGGTGGCTGCTTCGGTGCAGCTGACCTCTTCCTTCAACGCAGACGACAGAGGCACTTCAGAGTCGGCGTAGTACTTGCCAACGATTTGCTTGGCCGGGGTGCAGTTGCAGGTCATCGGACCACCCAACTGTTCGCCAATGTAGGTCTTGAAGCAAGCGCTGCAGTGGTAGCGGTAAGTCGCCATGGTTCGTCCTCCGGGAGTTGCTGTGCGTCGGTTTGTAGTTCAAATCGACGGCGCCGCTCGGATTCAGATTAGGGGGGGGCGACCAAAGTCATGCGCGCTGCGGGGCAGCTGCGCCAACGTGCCGTTGCAGCACGTTGAGGTGGCCAGGGCCGAAGCCCTGGCGCTCACACAGGCGTGTGATCAGTAGCCGCGGCCACCGCCGTAGCCACCGCGGTCACCGCCGCCGTAGCCACCACGGCCACCACCGCCGCCGCCGAAGCCGCCACGGTTTCCGCCGCCGAAGCCGCCCGGACGCTCTTCACGAGGACGGGCTTCGTTGACCACCAGGGCGCGGCCATTGAATTCCTGGCCGTTCATGCCACGGATGGCGGCTTGCGCTTCGTCGCGCGAAGCCATTTCCACGAAGGCAAAACCCTTCGAGCGGCCGGTGTCACGGTCCATCATGACCTTGGCGGAGTTCACTTGGCCGAACTGCGCGAAGTGCTGTTGGAGATCGTCGTCGCGCATCGAATAAGGCAGATTGCCGACGTAGAGTTTGCTGTCCATGGTGGACCCTTTCAGTACATGCTGCGGTGTGTCGAAGGCCTGCCGCAGCGTCAGGCCGTAAAGGGTGCGAAGCGGGCGCTGGCGTCAGAAGCGACGGCGCGGGGCTTGCGGTGCCGAGCCCGGGGCACGCGGCTCCAGGTGACGGAAAGTGATGCGGCCCTTGCTCAGGTCATAGGGCGAGAGTTCGAGCGAGACCTTGTCACCCGCCAGGATGCGGATGCGGTGCTTGCGCATCTTGCCGCCGGTGTAGGCGATCAGGCTGTGGCCGTTTTCCAGGGTCACGCGGAAGCGAGAATCGGGCAGGACTTCGTCGACCTGACCGCGCATTTCAATGAGTTCTTCCTTGGCCAAGAGGCCTCCTTCAACATGGCGCCGCGCAGCCGAGCCGACGCGACATGGGCGCACAAAGGCGCCCGGGCCGCACCCGAACCAGGCGCAAGCCGATACAACAAGGGGGTGACGGGGCCCGTGAGCAGCAAAACCACCCAGCGAGGGGCGGCGCTCAGCGGAGCCGGTGACCTGACGAAGCTTGCCTGAGAGAGGGCGACTGCCCAAGCCAGACGTCGGCCAGGTTCAGAGGCTGAGGGGGCGGCGCAGGGCGCACCGTTCGATCAATGCTGCACAGGAAAGCGAAACGGCAGCAATCGGCGCGGACTTTATCAGCATTCCCGTGAATGTGCTTGGGTTTTCGCACCCCCCTGCCCCGGCTTTTCGGCCGATCCAGGGGGGCACGGGCTCACCAGCCCCCGCCCAGGGCCCGCACCAGAGCCACCGTCTGGCTGGCCCAGGCGCCACGCAACTGCATGGCCTGGCGCTCGGTGGCCAGCTGGCTGCGCTGGGTGTCGATCAGCGCCAGGTAGCTGTCTTCACCCGCGCGGTAGCGCTTGTCGGCCAGCTCGCTGGAGCGGCGTGCGGCCACCAGGGCCTCGTCCACCGACTCGGCCTGGTCGCGGGCGCTGCCCAGGCTGGCCAGCTGTCCTTCCACATCGCCAAAGGCCTGCAGCACCGACTGACGGTAGTCGGCCACCGATTCTTCAA
>JBEEJT010000375.1:0-11818 GCA_041169085.1 Pseudomonadota bacterium
GCCCAGGAAGGACCCCGGAAATCAGGATGGCCCCCCCCCCCTTAGGGAGAACCGCACAACAGTCTGCGCACGGGGTCCGAATCACCCGCCGCTAGGGCACCAGGGACGTGCAAGGCGAACAGGTGGGCTCACTGTGTGCCAATTTATGACCCCCCCCTAGGGGCGCCGTATCTGTGCATTCGTTGGGGTCATGGACGCCGCGTTTTCGTCGCTCTCGGAAGGACCCGGATTTTTTGCAGGGGTATGCATCGTTTTTCGTGGGGGCAGTGTGTACGCCGGGGACGCATGGGCTAACCATTTGATTTGTTTGAGTAAATTTGCCCACACCCAACAACACAGGTTGCCCCCACGGGCCGGGCTGTGGGGGCAAATTCTTTCCGTGTTCTTCCGCATCCTTCCGCGTGCCTGTGCCTGGCCGTGCCTGGCCGTGCCTGGCCGTGCCTGGCTGTGCTGGCTGTGCTGGCTGTGCCTGGCTGTGCCTGGCTGTGCTGGCTGTGCCTGGCTGTGCCTGGCTGTGCCTGGCTGTGCCAGGCTGTGCCTGGCCGTGCTGGCTGTGTCTGGCTGTGCCTGGCCGTGCCTGGCCGTGCCTGGCTGTGCCTGGCTGTGTCTGGCTGTGCCGCTGGCCCGTCGTTTCCCCTGGCGCTTGGTGGCATGACAAAGCAGACGCAAGAAGGGCGCGAAAGGCTTTCCCCTCCGCGCCTCCGCGCCGCGCCGCCGCTCAAGCCTTCGGCCTGGTCAGGCTCTACAGATCGCCCCCGTCATCACTCAGGATGGACGACCGAAGGCGGTACACACGCACAAGCCCCATTCCCTTTACGCGTTCCTTCCGGTCAAGTCTCCCCCCAGCCTCGGGCACCAGGTGGCCGCGCTTGTGAAGTAGCTTGGCCAGCGCCACATGGTCGAAGCCCTCACAAAGCTTGCTTCTGAATGCCTCGACCAAAACATAGAACTCAACCGCCGTGCCTTCGTCTTCGTCCAGGAAGTCAGCGGCCCGGTTGTATGCGGTCCCGTCTTCATCGCTTCGGGAAATTGGCTTGCCCTTGCCGTCCACCAGGCGCCGCAAGCCCCACCGCTCGGTGGGTGTCGGGGCGCGGTCATCGCCCACACGGTGCCACCAGGCAAAGTTACTGGCGCCTCGCTCTTCCAGCAGCCTTTGCACCTGGCGCAGCATGTGGGCCTCTTCTGCGTCACCAATGCCACCACGGGCCGCCAGCCAGGCATTGAAGCAGCCCCTCACACCGCGCGCCGCTTCCCCTTCGGGCCAGCCCGTCAGGCCCGCAGCGGTGGCCAGCTCACCGGCCACGGCCACCACGGCAAACCGGCTGGCCACGCGTTGAACCTGGCCGCTTGCAGCTTCGGGCACCCATTCAGCCGCGTAACGCTCGACACCCTCACGCACCAGGCGCCGCAGCTCGTCCACATGGTCAGCCAGCCATTGAAGGAAGGCGCGGCCCACCGTGCCGTGGTGGGCTTCGGTGGCTTTGGCCAGGTGGGCAGACAGGGCCGCACCGCTGGCCAGTTCGTGCAACTGGTTGAACATGCCCAGCCCCTGGCCAGCATCAGCGGGAATGTCGGCCAGGCGCAGTTCCTGCCCGGCCTTGCTGCGCTTGCCGCCTTCGGCCATGTGCTGAGACAGGCTGATTTCGCCAGCAGACAGAAACAGCAGGCGCCAGGTTAGGCAGGGCCGGGCCTGGCCGGTGCGGTTGCTGCGGGCCTTGCCTTGTTCGTTGCTCAACAAATAGGCGGCTTCGCCCGCGTCCCGTGGGTCTACTTGGGCCAGCTCGTCCAGGATCAACAGGCCGTCACACCGCTGGGCCGCGATGGCCTCCAATGCGTTCGATGTGGCGCGCCACCTGTGCATGTAGTTCGTGCCACCCCACACCGAAGCGGCCACGCGCAGCGCGGTCGTTTTGCCGCAGCTCGATGCACCCCGGAAGTGAAACCCCCCGCTGTCCACAGCACCAGGCCGAACAAGCGGCCCGGCCAGGGCGCAAGACACCGCGAACAACAGGCGGTCATTGCCCACACACAGACGGCCCACCTTGTCCCGCCAGGTGTCCACGGTGCCCCGTTGCCGGAATGGGTTGTCGCTCACGCCGTCCACCTGGTACACCACGCGTTCGCCGTCGTCGCCGATGGTTTCGCGGGGCAGCACAAAGGCGCGGCCATGCCACCCCACACGGTCAGCACACCGCACCATCTCCGAAGGGCTGCGCGTTTGCAGGTACTGCGTGAGGCGGTTTCTGGCGTTCGCCCCGCTGGCAATGCTCAACCCCATGTTGAGCAGGTGGGCGCGGTATTCGGCGCCGTCACCGGCCAGCATCCGGGCGGGCATGGCCCAGGTGCGGGGCGTGCCCGTGGGGTCATTGAAGGAAAGCAGGAAGCCCCACCCCTGACCGTCTTCGTCGCGGGTGCGTGCGGTCACGTCCAGGCGCCCACACACCCACTGCGGGGCCTTCTCTCGCCCATCCTGGTCAGCTTCCAGGAACCACACGCCCTCATCGGCCACGCGGAAGCGGTCGAAGGCTGGGGCCTTGTCGGTGGCTTGGTCTGCGCCCTTGGTGGCTCCAGGTGCTGGCGCTTCGTCTTGCTGGCTCATGGCTTCTTCAATGGCGGCTTTCACGCTGTCCAAGCCCTTGAGCTGGTGCAGGTCGTTCCAATCTGAAAGGCCGTCAGGCAGGCCCACAGGCCACACGGCCCGGCCTTTCGCGGCCTTGGCGGCTTCGCGTGCCTTGTCTTGCCCGGTGTTGCGGCCCGTGGCCTTCTCGGTGGCCTGGTCGTTGTCACCACAGACCACGATGGCCGCGCCGGGGTGCTGCGCCCGCACCGCCTTTGCCACGCGGGGCAGGTTGCCCGCATCAAAGGCAACGGCCACCGGGTGCCCCGTGGCTTCGTGCAGGCTGGCCCCTGTGGCGTAGCCCTCGCACAGCAACAGCACAGTGGCCCCGCTGGGCTGGCCCAGCCAGTGGCACAACCCAGACTTGAGCCCACCAGGCAGGAACCGCTTTTGATGGCCGCCACCGTCAGGGGCCGGGGCGATGCGCTGCACGTTCCACAGCTTGCCCGCAGCATCCCGCATGGGCACCAGCAAAGCGCCTTCGGCATCGAACCGCAGGCCGTGGGCTTTGACTCCCTTGGCGGCCAGGTAGGCCGATGCGCCTTCCTCGCTGGCTTGCGCCCACTCATGCGCGGCCCGCTGTGCGGCTTTGTGGTGGCGCTGGGCCTTGTTCTTTTCCTCTGCCTGTTCGCGTGCCTGGCGGGCCTTGCGCTGGGCTTGCTGGGCTTCCTGGCTCAAGGGCTGCACCTGTGGTGCTTCGTCCCACTTGAAGCCGTGGCCCTTGGCGATGTGAAACAGCGTGCCGATCTGCACCCGGCCACCGGCTTTGATGCTCTGCCAGGTGTCGCGGGTGTCGGGCTTGCTGTATCGCTCGCTGCCTTGGCTCCAGGTGTCGAACAGGTCGAAGCCATCGGCGCCCATTTCGGCCTTGATGGCCATGGCCACGCGGGCCCAGTCTTCGCGGATGAGGTCAGGCGGGATGCAGGCCAGGGCGGCCTGGATCAGCTCGGGCGTGATTTGTCGTTGCATGCGCTGGCTTGGTTTGGTCGCTGGCCGGTGGTTCGCAACCGGCCCCGCGTGTGAGGCGTCCAGACGTTTGGATGCGCCTTGAGCTGTTGGCAGTGGGTGCGGCTGTTGCCCGTCCAGACGTTTGGACAGTCGGGCGCAAGCCCATGGCGTCAGTCAATTTCCGGGCAAGGGATGCCCCAATGGATGTGCCCATCGTCCCTGAGCTGATCTGCAATGACTGCATCAGTGCAGCCGATCAGCGCACCTGTCGCCTTGTGGTTCAGAGTCATGAAAAACATGGACCCCACAGGGTGGGCTACCAATCGGCAAACCAGCCCAATGCACGATGTGTCGCCATCTTCCCCACTGATTGGCAAGGACACAGCGGCTTCAACCTGGCCGCCAAGAAGGGCGGAGGCAAGCGCCCCCCAGCACCAGGCCACAACGCCTGCAAATTCATCATCCAGCCAGGTGCGCGGCAGATTCAGCATTGCTGCGCCTTTGGCTGGGGTGAATGTCATGCACTGGAACGGATCAGCCCGGCAGACGAATTCGCCAGTCCGCGCATGGCAAACCACCAGCTCGACCGCCCCCAATGCGTCATGTTCAAGAGGGGCCACTGCGTTTCTGTCATCACCAACCATGCGCCATGCGGGCAAGAGATTCGCCACAAGGGGCACGCGCTCCTGGCCTGCCATGGCCTCAAAGGATGCGGACGCCTTGCCCTGGTAAACCGAGAGCTTCAGCAGCTCTGAGGCACGCCACAACACCGCCTGCCTCCAGTCGGCAAGGGTTGCGGGGTTTGCTGCTGGGTGAGATGGCGCCGTCATTTGCTCGCCCCTTCTTGAATGCGGGCCTGAATCCAGGCCATGCAGGCAGCCTCAGACCATGCCACGCTGCGGGCGGTCAGACGCACGGCGGCCGGGAATTTGCCCTCAGACATGAGGCGATACAAGCAGCTCTTGCGCAAGCCGGTCAGGGCTTCGACTTCGGCCAGGCGCAATAGGCGATCACGCGGGGTAACGGGCTTGGCGGAATGGGCCAGGCCCAGGGCAGGGGCCACGCCGCCACCGGCTGCGGGCATGTCCGCAGTGATGGAGCAGGTGCCAGGGAAAGCAGCCGTAAGGCGGTCGAAATAGCGGGCGCTGCGGGTGTGGTCAGGGGCAGCGGTCAGGGCTCGGGGTCGGGCTTGCATTGGGTTTGTCCTTTCATCTTCCGCTGTGGCTTGCTGTCATCCACTGAAGCGGTGATGAATGGTTTCCCGGGGCGCTACTTGTGCGCCACTTGCATTTGACTTGCCTTCTAAGTGATTGATATGAAACAGAAAAAACGAAGTGGGGCAAGTGCCCCACAAGGGCCTAACGCACGCGCCCCCTCCTGTTTGTCTCGGTCTGCCTTTTGCCTGGCTGCACCCACTCCCATCGGCCTGTGGCAATGCTCAACTGAACGCCCTTCTTGAGCTGAAGATTTAGAGCGGCATCTGAAATGTCCAGTTCAGTCGCCATTGACTTGATGACGCCCCGGGCGCTGCCGCCGTTCGCCTCGACCCGTGCAGCCTTTTCCATTTGGCCCCGCTTGACTTGTTCCGGCGTCCACTCCAATGGGGGCGAACCTTCATCTTGCTTTGGTCTGGCTGCCTTCAGTTCATCCCAGGTCAGCGGCTCACCTGGCTTGCGCTGGGGCACCAGCTCGACCACAGGCGCAGCGGGTGCATGTGCAGGCACCCCGAAGTCCCACAGCTCATAGGCCAAGGGCAACGACACGGCCAGGTTGGCGCTTCTTACCCTTGGATCGTCCAGCAGGTCAGGCGCTCCCTTGCGTGGGAACTTGCCCACCCAATCCGAATGCAGCCGCTTCAGCAGGGCAGGCAAGCCAGGCTCTACCGCAACCGCTGCGGGCGCACCACTAGCCAGTGCCCGACGCGCCCCTAGCTGGCGCGCAATGTCTGATCCACCGTCACGCCATCGCTTTGGCGTGCCACCCCGTGAAGCCTCCCAAGCTGCGTTTGTCGCTTCTCTGATATCCCTGTCGCGCTGTGCGTCTAGGTCTTGCTGAGTGCGGAACCCGAACGCATCGGCAGCGGTCAGCGGTCGGGCTCGCTGCTGGCCTCGGTCAAGGTCCGCCAAGTGCGGAAGGTGTTCCGGCTTCAATGCTTCGATGAGCATTGCCAGGGCTTCAGCCCTTGACCTGAGCTGATCCCCTTCAAGCCACCGCACCAAGTCGCCAAGCCGCACCAGGCGCGGGGCCTGTTCACCAGAACAACGCTTGACGCCCAGCCATTCAACCTCTTTGAAGCCTTCAGGCAGTTCAAGCGCCGCAGTGGTTGCCCTGTTGATGGCAACCACTGTGCCCCCCTTGTTTTCGTTCATCAGTCGCACCCTTCATGCAGTGGCGCGGGCCGCCATCAACCCTTCGCTGGCAAAAGAAAACGGCTTGCTGCCCCCCGCGATGATGTGATCCAACACCGTGACATCAATCAGGCGCAAGGTTTGTTCCAAGGTCACGGTGAGCTTCAAATCTGCCGAGCTTGGGCGCATCTCGCCTGAAGGGTGGTTGTGGGCCAGCACCACACAGGCCGCGTTGTGCTCAAGGGCTCGCCTGGCCACCTCTCGGGGGTGCACGCTGGTTTGCGTCAGCGTGCCGTGAAAGAGGATTTCAAAGGCGATTAGCCGATTCTGCGCATTCAAGAACATCACCGCGAACACCTCACGGTCAAGGCCCCCGATTTGCAGATTCACGAAGTCACAGGCCGCGCTTATGTCGCTCATTTGAAGGGTTGCCGCCTTCAGCCGGGCTTCAAGGATGGCCAGGGCCGCACGGATCACAGCATCTTCATGTGGGGAGGTGACGGGCAGGGCGGGCGCTGCGGTGGCGGTGGTCTTCTTCCTGGTGGTGGCCATGGTTCAAGCCCTCCCGCTGGTGGTGGGTTCCAGGGGCAGGTCCCGCAGCTCGTGCAGGGCCTTCAAGGCTTGCACGGTCTTGCGTGCTGCGCCGGGCACATTGGCCACGGGCTGGCGCAGGTGCCATAAGGCCACGGCCAGGGCGTTTTCTGCATGAGCTTGGAGTTGCGCTTGCTCCAAATCAGTCGAGTATTCGTTGCTCATGCTTCCCCCACTTGCTTGCGCACCACCAGGGCGGGACGAGTCTTTCGGGTCAATCGCTGCAGCCTGTCTGCGTACTGCTGCAGGATCTTTGCGTCGATGAGCTTTTCAAGGGCATCACGACGCACGACAACTTTGCGGCCAAGTCCGCCCGCTGGCAGTTCGCCGCTGTTGATGTAATGCCAGATCGTATTGGGGTGGCACTTCGCAAGCTCAGCGGCTTGGGCAATGTCTAGGTAAGTGTCAGACATGGTTTCAGGCTCCTTTTCGAGACCAGAAGCCACCCGTCATGTTTTGAAGCATGAGGGGTGGGCGGGATGTTCAAAACACGGGAAAAGCCGTGCGGACGCCCTTACGGGTAGCCCCATCCCACCCGCAACCATGGGCGGCCACCGCATGACGGGGCCGCTTGTGTACGGACGTGACAAAGCCTCACTGACGGGGAGGCGCACCGCTTTTCCAATGGTGTTTTGAAGCACCGGCCCTTTCGGGTTGCGCAGATTATTGCATGTGACACCTGTTCAGTGTCAATGCTTCCGAAGCCAGGTGCGCAGAGGCGGAGGGGCCACGCTGAAGCCCCCCCCATCAGCTAATCAGCTTCGAGCCAATCGATCTTTGAGCGAAACAATCTCAATGTGCGCGTTGATCACGCATGTGTGCGCCTTTGCTAGCTCGAAAAACAAGGCGGTCACCGCTGAGGAGTGAAGTAGAACCTCATTTCTCAATTGATCTTGAACCGTCTCAGCTCGAAGCATTTGCTCGGTTTGGTAAGCCTTGTCAAAGGCTTCTTCCAGCTTAGCGAAGACATATCGCTTCTGCGCTTCCGCTAGATTGGCCCCGGCTAGAGCATCCCGCATACCGTGCAAGACTTGCTCCCGCCGGTCAGCAAGTGCAACCATGCGGGGCATCGTTTCGCCAAAGAAGACTGCCTCTTGTCCCATATGAACCTCTCGAAGTTGTTCTAAGTATTGAGGGCAACATCAACCGCCGTTGCGGGCGTGCGCATCCAGCGCCCGCACCACCGAGTCCACGGCTCCGCGCTTGAGGAACTGCTCGAACGAGCGCGGGTCCATCGCGTTGATGTAGAACGTGTGGCCACCGCCGCCACCAGCGCCGCCTAGCTGGCCACCTTCGAACAGCGACACCAGGTGTTCCAGCGTCTTGGTCGGGCCAGAAGGCAGCACCATTTCCTCTTCGTGGATCTGGGTCAGCGGGTTCACGCCCTTGGGCACCTTCCAGCCAGACTGGGCAGATGGCACCTTCGCTGACATGCCGATGACCGATGCAAAAGTGGCCGCCATCGCAGCAGCAGCCAGGCCCGGGCCAACGATCGGGATCGCGGCTTGAGACGCTGCGGCTCCTGACCCTGCCTTTGCAGCGTCTGCAGCAATTTCGGTGGTGGTAAAGAACCGCTTTCTGACCCAGGCCATGGCGATGGCCGACAGTTGTTTGCCGGTTTCGCTCACGACCGACTGGGTGATGCCTTGCATGACGCCTTGAATGCCTTGCCGCAAGGTCATGGACTTGTTCAGAATGCCGTTGATCGACGCGTTGATGGAGTTTTCCGTAGCCTTGAACACGTTCTCGACGGGCGCCAGCGTGTTTTGCTGCATCGCCCCCCGGATCTGCCCAATCTTCAACTGGTGCTGTTGCTCCAGTTGCTGAAGATCAGCGTGCAAACGCTCGGCTTCAACAGGATCATCTTTTGCGTAAACCAGGCGCTCCTTATTGGCTTCGCGGGCGATTTCAATCCTTCTATTTTCAAATGCCACCTGCGCCGCCAGCAACTCCTGCTGAGTCAGCAGACCAAGCTGCTGGGACTGCTGAGCAGACTGTTCTTCAATTGCCAAAGCCGACATTGCTGCATTGACTTGCATTTGGGTCTGAATCTGCTTGACTTGACGCTTCTGCCCCAATTCCTGACGATCAATTTCAGCGATCCGCTTTGATGCTGCCTCGTACTCCTTTGTGCCCTCCTGGTACATGGCCTGTATCTGCTTTTGGATCTCACGCTTTCGATCGGCGTTGTTTTTTATCTGAGCCTCTTCGGTCTGCAAGTCCGCAACACGCAGCTCAAACACCTGCTTGTTGACAGCCATTTCGGCTTCGGACGCCTTTTTCGCCGCCGTAGCCCGATCTGCAACGGACAGGTCCTGCCGCGCCTTGATCTCGTTCCAGTATTTGGCTTCTTCCGCTTTGCTGAGTTCGCGGTACTGCCCTTCGATCATGCCGCGCTGCGTGGTTGCCACACGCAGCGCTTCCAGGCCGGCTTCTAGCTCGGGCATGGCAGATTGCGCCTTGCCTTCGCCATTCGTCTTGCCAAAGTCGCCCATGCGACCCTTGCCGCCCTTGGGTGCACCAACTTCTGTCCCCTCGCCCCAGATGCGGTCGAAGTCCTGCCGGACCTTCTGATCCACATCGTTGCCCACCTCGACAAAGTTGGCGAGCGCCCCCTTGAACGCCTGACCAATCCGCGCGCCCAAGCCCTTGGCGGACTCCATCGCGCCAGAGAAATCGCCCGACATCAGCTTGGACAGCACATCGCCCATCATGCCGGCACCATCGACCACCAGGCTGATGGTCTCGAAGATCACGCCGGCCACCGTCTGCACAGCGCCCTGCACCACACGGAACGCAGCAACCAAGCCCGTCAGCGCGCCCTTGAACACGTTGACGACGTAGGGGCCTGACTGGGCAAAGTAGTTGCCCAGCTCCGTGAAGATCGGCATGACGGCCTTGCCGATCTGGTTCTCGACCGCCTCCATGACGTCGCCAACGTCATTCATCGCGGCCTTGTACTCACGTGTGGCCTGCACACCTTCCTTGGTCAGCGTGGTGCCCAGCTGCCGATTCTTCTCGCGAGCGTCGTCCACGATGCTGTTGTTCAGCTTTTGCAGCTGCATGGCCTCGTCCACGCTTTTGCCGAAGAAGGTCATGGCTGCCGTCGTCTGGTCCAGGCCAGGCTTGTATTGACCCACAGCGCCCAGCGCTTCAGTGAACAGCTCCTTGCTGTCGCGCAGGTTGCCGTTTGCATCGCGGGTTTCCAGGCCCATGGCACGCAGGCCGTCTTCGTTCTTCCGCAACTGGCCGGCGAACTTCTGGAACGCACCGATGTACGTGTCGCTGTCGCTGCCGATGTCACCCAGCGCCGTGCGCAAGGCCGCAGCCTCTTCGCCCGTGATGCCCAAGGACTTCGACAGTTTCGTGGCTTCGCCGTTCAGGCGGTTCGCCACGCCAATCGCTTCTTTGAAGCCCGCACCACCGGCCAGCATGGCGCCAATGATTGCTAGGGGCTTCTGCATCCGCTCAAAAACGTCGGCAACGCCATTCACGGAACTTTGAACCTTGCCAGATGCTGTAGCGGCGGCTTCGGCCATTCGATCCATCCCCCGTTCAAAGGAGGATGGATCAGCCGTGACCACCGTATTGAAGACTGATCCCTCAGACATGTGCGCCTCCAGGAGATTTCACACAACTGATCGGACGATTGCTCATCCAATCAAGCACCTTGTTACGAGACCAGGCAACGGTCCGCTGATCGAGCTTCAGCGGTCGGGGAAATGTTGGCGGATCTGCGGTGATTTGCCGATAGATGGCGCTTCGTTTAAGTGATGTCAATGCGATTACTTCACTGAGTCGAATGAATCTGTCTTGGTCTGATTGATTAGTTGCGGCGTTGCCAACCATGTGGGACCCCTTGGGATGGTTTGAATCCACACGATCCAATAAATTCATATTCCTTAAAACTGTTTTTTGGCCACATCTGCAATCAGCCGCAATCCAAACGTCTGGACGGGCTAGCGCGGATTACGGTGGACCCAGGGGGAAGGCTTCGCGCCGCATTTCCGCACCCTTCCGCGAAGGGCTGCAGATGGCCACGGAAGCGGGCGGGCAGGGCAGGCGGGGCAAAGGGCCATGCAAGAGGGGTGAAGCCTTACACAAGGTGAAGTGTCCCCACTCTGTACACTGAATGAACACACATCGCCCCCACTAGGCCAAAACACCGCAGGCCCCGTGTTCATCGGGGTTGTGGGCGGTTTGCCTTGTCTGTCCACGCGTTCCCACGGGAAACAATGGCCCAAAAAGAGAAAGCGGCCACGGGGCCGCTTCCTGGTGCTGTGGTGGGGGCGGGTCAGGCCGTCTTGAAGGGCAGCACTTGTGCCCCTTGCTTGAGGCTGTCCAGGTAGTCGGCCCACCGCTGCATCATCTGCCGCCGCTGGTCTACGAACTCGGTGCGGTTGTAGGCACGGCCCAGGCTGTCCCGCACGCTGTGGGCTAGCTGCGCTTCGATCACGTTTTCTTCAATGCCCAAGCGTTCCGCCATGAGGGTGCGGGCCATGGCGCGGAAGCCGTGGCCGGTCATCTCTTCTTTGCTGTACCCCATGCGCCGCAGTGCGGCCAGCACGGCAACTTCACTCATGGGGCGCACGCCGCCGCGTGCATTGGGGAACACATAGCGGCCACGGCCCGTCAGGGCCTCCATGTCCCGCAGGATGGCCACGGCCTGGCACGACAAGGGCACCAGGTGAGGGGCGCCGCTGATCTTCTGTTGCTTCGTGCGCTTCATGCGTGCTGCGGGGATCGTCCACAAGGCCGCGTCCAGGTCGATTTCCGCCCACTCGGCTTGCCGCAGCTCGCCAGGGCGCAGGAAGACCAGCGGGGCCAGGCGCAAGGCGGCACGGGTGGCCGGGTAGCCCTGGTAATCGTCAAAGGCCCGCAGTAGCCCGCCCACTTCCTTGGGCTCAAGGATGGCCGCGTGGTGCTTCACGATCACGGGTTGCAGGGCGTCCCGCAAGTCGGCAGCGGGGTCGCGCTCACACCGGCCTGTGGCGATGCCGTAGCGGAAGACCTGGCCGCACACCTGGCGCACGCGGTGGGCTGTCTCGATGGCGCCCCGCGCCTCGACTTTGCGCAGCATGTCCAGCAGCATCGGCGCGGTGACTTCGGCAATGGGGCGGGCGCCAATCCATGGGAAGGCGTCTTGTTCCAGGCGCAGCAGGTTTCGGGCGGCGTGGCCTTCGGAAACCTTGGCCGTGTGCACCGCCTTGTGCCATTCCCTGGCCACGGCTTCAAAGGTGTTCGCTGCCATCTCGGTGCGGGCCTCCTTCACTGCCTTGCGCTTGGCGCTGGGGTCGATGCCTGCCGCCAGGTC
>JBEEJT010000376.1:0-3498 GCA_041169085.1 Pseudomonadota bacterium
ACGTGGTGGCCGAGATCATCTCGTCGTGGACGGGCATCCCGCTGGGCAAGATGGTCAAGGACGAGATCAAGACCGTGCGCAACCTGCAAGACCTGCTGCAAGAGCGCGTGATCGGGCAAGACCACGCGCTGGCCGCCATCGCCCAGCGTGTGCGCACCGCGCGCGCCGGCCTGGAAGACCCGAACAAGCCCAAGGGCGTGTTCCTGTTCGTGGGCCCCAGTGGCGTGGGCAAGACCGAAACCGCGCTGGCGCTGGCCGACATCCTTTATGGCGGCGAGCGCAACCTCATCACCATCAACATGAGCGAATACCAGGAGGCGCACAGCGTGAGCGGCCTCAAGGGCTCGCCCCCGGGCTACGTGGGCTACGGCGAAGGTGGGGTGCTGACCGAGGCTGTGCGTCGCAAGCCTTACAGCGTGGTGCTGCTCGACGAGGTCGAGAAGGCCCACCCGGACGTGTTGGAGATGTTCTTCCAAGTGTTCGACAAGGGTCGCATGGACGACGCCGAGGGCCGCGAGATCGACTTCCGCATCACGGTGATCATCCTGACGTCGAACGCTGGTTCGCAGCAGATCATGCAGTCTTGCTTCCACCACGATGAGGCCGCTGGCGGCACCGTGATGAAGGCCGCAGACGCCTTGCCCGAGGCCGACGAGCTGGCTGAGGCGCTGCGCCCGGTGCTCTACAAGACCTTCAAGCCGGCCTTCATCGGCCGCACGAAGGTGGTGCCGTATTACCCCTTGAGCGACGATGTGCTCGTGGCAGTCATCGAGCTCAAGCTCAAGCGCATCGCCGACCGCGTGAAGGCCAACCACGCGGCGGAGCTGGTGCACGACGACGCGCTGGTCGACACCGTGCTGGCCCGTTGCACGGAAGTGGACACCGGCGCTCGCGCGGTCGATCACATCCTCAACGGCAGCCTGTTGCCCGAGGTGGCTGACGCCGTGTTGGCGCGCATGGCCGAGGGCCAGGCGATCGCTGCGATCGAAGCCACGGCCACGCCGGAAGGTGAATTCCGCTTCGTGGTGCGCTGAGGCCCTTGGGACTCAGTCGCTGAGCATCAGCAGGGCCTCGTCTCGCCAGTAGTGGGCGGCTTCGTAGAAGCCTTCCCACACGCAGCCATTGCAACCGCGCCCACAGCAACTGGTGGGCTCAGGCGGCGGCGGGCGCAGGTCCAGTTGACGCTCGGCGGCGGCCTGGCTCAAGGCGGCGAACACTTTGCGCGCGGTGGGCAGGTCGGGCATGGGGTGCAGGCGCTCGGCTTCGGTCAGCGTGAACACCAGCGCGGCTTCAAGGGACTGGGACATGGCGCGATTGTGGCCGCTGGCGTGAACGATGCGTGCGGCGCACCGCGTCTGCCTGCCCCCACAGGTGGAGGGGCCAGGCATGGGGCGTGGCATCATGCTCTGAATGTCTTCGACGGACCCCTTCACGACGTCTCCGCGTGCGCCGGCCAGCCCTGATGGCCCCCCGGTGCTCGCCATCTACGGGTATCCCCTCAATTGGGGCGTGCTCATCGTGGTGGTGGTGGTCTTGCTGCTGTTGATGTCCGGTGTGTCGGCGGCCGGAGCCTGGTGGGCCTGGCGCCACCTCGCTGCCCAGGTGGTCTTGAGCGAGCAGTCCGCAGACATCCGTTTGCCTGAGTCACTCCAGGTCAAGGCGCAAGTCGAGCAGCAACTCCAGGTCAAGATCGACCAGACCATCCCGGTCACGGTGCCCATCCACCAGACTTTGGAGCTGCCCATCCGCGAGGCTTTGCCTGTGCAGGTGACGGTGGACACCATGGTGCCGGTGTCGGTGGACGTGCCGGTGCGCCAGACCTTGAAACTCGATCAGGTGGTGCACGTCGACACCCATGTGCGCACCAAGGTTTTGGGCATCCCGATGACCTTGCCCATCCAGGGCGACGTGCCGGTGCGGGCCGAGGTGCCCATCGACATGGTGATCCCCATCCGCCATCAGTTGCCTGTCGCCTTGCTGACGCCCGCCACCGTCCACCTGGATGCGCCGCTGAAGGCCACGATCGACACCGAAGTGAAGGCCAACGTGCCCTTCAAGCGGCAGTTGTCCCTGCCTGTGGCCGACCCGGTGGACGCCTTGCTGCGCTTCCCGCAGCAGCACGTGCAGGCAGGGCTCAACCTGATGACCTTGTCCATCCCGTTCCAGTCGGTGCGGGTCTTGCCTCGTGAAGCGGCGCCGGGCACGGCGCCGCCCGCCCGCTGAACGGCAGGTTGATGCCATGCAAGCACAAGCCTGGTGGCGCAAACCGGTGGGGCTCAGGGCGCTGATCTGGGTGACGGCGACCGTGGGGGCCTTGTGGGCGCTGGCCATGGGGGCGGGGCTTTGGTATTTCTACAGCCACTGGCAAGTGGCAGTCGACGTGCAGCACCAGCCCCTGGATTTGCGCTTGCCTGCCGGACTCGTGGCGCGCGCCACCATCGACAAGCCGGTGTCGGTGCCTTTGCATGTGCGGCCGGAGGTGTCCCTGGCGCTCGATCAGAGCGTGCGGGCCACGCTGGACCAGGACCTGTTGGCCAGGGTGGCGGTCCACAGCGTGTTGCCCATCGACACCACGGTGGCGGTGCGCATGCTGGTGCCTGTGCAGACCACGTTGCAGATGAAGGTCAAGGTGCGCGAGTCCTTGCCTGCGGTGGACGTGGCCTTGCCCGTCAGCTTCCAGGTGCCGGTCGACTGGCAGGTGCCGGTGAAGGCCAAGGTGCCGGTGAACATGTCGTTGCTGGTGAGCGGCCAACTCCGTCACGAGATGACGGTGCCCCTGAAGGCATCGTGGGTGTTGCACCCGGTCATCGACACGCAGCTGAAAGCAGCAGTGCAAGGGCAGACCACCTTCGCTTTGCAGACCGACGCCCTCCACCTGCCGGTGATGATCGAACGCGCTCGGGTGCGTCTGCCGTTCAACCTGGCTGTCCAAGCCGCCCCGTGAGGGAAGAAGGGGCGCCAATGCGACCCCCCTGTTCACGGAGGTTTCCGGCGGTTACCTGTGTGACATCACACGTTTGGACACCAACTGGCGCACCATGAGCCCTGACGCGAGTCCCAAAGGGGGCGAAGCGTTTGAAAATACAGGGCGCCAGACAAGGGCCGATGGCCGTTGTCAGGGTAGTTGCCGCTCGCGTAAACCCCCGCACCCATGCGGCAGCAAATTGGCATGATTGACGACATTGGGTGCGAGGCGCGCGGGCCGAAAGCCAACGTGCATTCACCTTTTGGGAGTCAGGTTTGCCCAACGTGGAAGTTGTATTGCGTGAAAGCCAGTTGACGGATTCCGTGTTGGAAGACGCCGACCTGGTGGACCGCGCGATCGACAGCGGCATCCCGACCCTGGTGTTCCCCGGGCGGCTGGAAGGCCAGTTCCTGAGGCAGACCGCCGAGAAACGCGTGCAGATCCTGACCTTGTTCGGGGTGATGTCCGTCCTGCTGATCATGGGGCAGTTGGCCGCCGATTGGTTCCTGATGCCTGACGTGTTCCAGCGCTCG
>JBEEJT010000377.1:0-9149 GCA_041169085.1 Pseudomonadota bacterium
CTTACCATTTCCCCCAGATTTCTTCCGCTAGCCTCAAAGGCAGCGGCGACTCGACCAACGTAGGCTGGAGATGGGTTCGATGTGACCAAGCGCTGAATCAACTGCTTACCTATGAATGGCCCCACATTGGGGTGTTGCTGCGCAATCCAATCCAAAGCCTCTTTGATATCCGCTTCAGGCATTGGCCTAGCGGTCGCTTTGATGGTCTTCCCCAGAAAGCTTTTGTCACCGGAGTAACTGTGATACTGTGGATACCATACCATTTGCCTATTCCACATATCTGAGTACTTGATGTTATCTTTATGTCCCCAGTAAAAGCAACTGTCAGCTGGCCAATCGGGGCAGTCAAAGCTCAATCCCGTGAAAACCTTTGCCAGACCGGCAACATCTTCTGAGTTATATGTTTCTATTGGCTCTTTTCGATCATTCAACGACAATGACCCATCCAAATTCAGCTTGTACAATCCAATCGAAAACAATTGAAGTATTTCACGGGCAAAGTTTTCATCCGGCACCCGCCCCGTTGCCGAATTCTCCCGTTGATTTCTTAAGCTTGAAAGGTAGCAGCCCATTACAGGGTGAAGTGCCACCTTTTCTAGCAAGGTTCTGAAGTTCCCGAATGCATTGTCAGCTAGTAGGTCATAGTATCCAGCTGCACCTCGCGGATTATTGGTTGCGCATCCATCTGCGCCAGACACAACAAATATTTCAGACAGTGCGAACGCGACTCGTTGCCGCAGTTGATCAGGCGATTTCATCGCTGAGTACCAGAAGCTTTGCACCACCTCACCAAAACCAGCGGACGAGCCTGATGCAACCTGCATGGCCTTGTCTCGGTCGTCAAAGTATGCCGTGTGAGGGTACTTCTGCGCTTGTGCAATTTGCGCAGCAATCCAAGGCTCAAACCCAAGGGTGTTGAGCTCGGCTACGTCGTCATCGGTCGGCCCAAACGTCGCTTGGGTCAGGAAGCGTCGCGCGTCGTTGTCGTCCGTCGGGTAGGTGACTTGCGCCACCTGGGTGGGCGTTTTGTTGCCCGTGCTCGGCTTTTCGCCGCCGCCACCACCACCGCCGCCACAAGCCACCAGCACCACTGCGCTGAGGCTGGTCAACAGCCACCGAATCGAATCACTGCCGAACTTCTTCATGATGCACGTGCTATCGGCCCAGGCCACGCAGGGCTTGAAAGCGCAACCGCTGCTGAAACGCCCAGGGCGGCAAGCCTGCACGGGTGTCACACACCCTTACATTCGACACAATGCAGGCCCCCAATACAAAAAGGCCGACGAAGTCGGCCTTGGCCCGGTCAGCAGCGCCAGGGCTCAGTGCTTATTGGATACCCACCAGGGGCGAGAATTCATCAGGTGAGACCCCCAGGGTGAGGGGACGCCAGTGCCTCAACCCATGAACCCCAAATCCTGAACGCCGAATTTCGACAGGTTGCCGAACACCGCACCAGGGTTGGCCACCCCGAACCACTTGGCCAGGGTGGCGCCCAGCTGGTCCACAGAAGTGGTGGGCAACAGGCTGCCGTTGCCGATCTGGACGGTGCTGCCGTCGAAGTTGTTGTCGTTGGCGTTTTTGCGGGCCAGTTTGGGCACCTGGCCATAAACCCGGCCCCCCGCCACGGCGCCACCCATCACGAAGTGGTGGCCGCCCCAGCCGTGGTCGGTGCCGTCGCCGTTGCTGGTGAAGGTGCGGCCAAAGTCTGAAGCGGTGAAGGCGGTGACCTTGCTGCGCAAGCCCGTGTGGCCGGCGGCTTCGAGCTTGCCCAGGGTTTCGTCGAAATAGGCCAGGGCGTGGTCGAGCCGGGCCATGAGTTCGCCGTGGCCGGTGTTCTGGTTGTCGTGGGTGTCGAAGCCGCCCATTTGCACGAAGAACACTTGCCGGCCCACGCCCAGGCTGCTGCGGGCCGCGATCACCCGCGCCACGGCTTGCAGCTGTTGCGCCAGGCTGTTGGTGGCCTGGCCGCCGTTGAGGGTGGTGTATTGCAGCCGGGCGTTGAGGCCCAGCAAGTCGGTGTTGATGGGGTTGGCGGCGAAGGCCTGGGTGAGCAAGGTTTCGGCGTTCACGCTGCGGGCCGACACGTTGCCCACGTCGGCCATGAGCACATGGGGCGAGCGCGACACGCCTGGGGCGCCGGGGCCGGCCAGGCCGTGGCTGGCGATGTTGCGCAGCGCGTCGTGCAGGGCGGTCGAGCCATAGACGCGGCCATTGGTGCTGCCCATGACGATGGGCCCGCTGGTGCCCAGCTGGTATTGGCGCACCCGGTTGCCCGCCAGCCACACGGCGCTGCCCGCCAGCGAGATGGCGCCATAAAAGCCGGGCTGGCTGTTGGCGGGCACAAAGGTGTCGACCAGGCGGCCGCCCCAGCCCACGGCCGTGCCTTCGGGGCCCAGGGCTTGCCAGGTGTTTTGCTGGTCGTTGTGCGAAAAGAGCTTGGGCGGCAGCTTGAATTGCGACGAGCCGGCCTGGCCGCGCGAAACCGCCGTCCATTGCTCTTTGGTGAGGGGCTGCAACAGCGGCCCCACGTTGGCCACGATGGCCAGGCGGTGCTCGACGTTGAACAGGCGCTGGGCTTCCGTGAGCTTGGGGTGCAGCGCCAGGGCCAGGTCGGCCCCGGTGCCCGCCCGAACAAGCGGCAACACGCCGCCCAGGCGCTCAGGGCTGCCCACGGCCGCGCTGGCCACGGGCGCCGTGCCGGGGGCCATGAGCGCAATGGGCTGGGGGGCCTGGTTGCGCACGGTGGCGTAGGCGTCCCACGAAGTGGCGTCGGTGGGCAAGACGGTGTTGAAGGCGTCGTTGCCGCCGGCCAGGAAGACGCACACCAGGGCCTTGTAGTCGCTGGCGGTCTGGGCGCTGGCCTGGCCCATGGTTTGGAGCGCCGCCCAGGCGGCCGAGCCTTGCAGAAAGTGTCTGCGGGTGATCATGACGGGCCTTTCTTGGCGTAGGGCTTCAGCGCTGGACTTGGAATTCGGGCGACACCACGGCCATGAGCAGCGCGGCGCGCAAGCGGTTGCGCACCTGCTCTTCGGTGGGGGTGGCGCTGAGCGCAAAGGTGTCGAGCACCTTTTTCATGTCGGCGCGCAGCGCATCGGGCAGCGTGCCCATCAGCAGCTTTTGGTTGACCCGCTCGATGAGGGCGCTGGCGTCTTTGTTGTTGGCCAGCACATACCAGTCGTTGGTGGTGTCGAGCGCGTAAGCGGGCTGGATGTCGCGGCGACTGACCTTGCCTGGGTTGTTGGCCTGGGTGCGGCCCACGCCACCGGCCACCACGTCGCGCATGTAGTTGACGTAGCCTGCGGCCGAGCTTTCGTTGGCGATTTGCAGCTCGGGCGCCACCAGCCCTTTGGCGGCCGATTGCCCACCTGGGTAAACGTAGCCCGGCCGGAAGAAGTTGAACACCGAGCTGGCCCGAAACAGGGTCTGGTTGAGGTTGGCCGGGTCGTCGGTGTGGTCAAGCCACCAGTTGCCGCTTTCAGACGTGGCCCCCATGGCGCGCAAGAAGGCGCTGAGCTTGAGCAGGGGCTCGCGCACCTTGCCGTAGCCAGGGTCGGCCAGCGCGGTGGCGGTGTCGCGGGCTTCGGGGTCGGTCAGGATGGCGCGCACCATGGCACCCAGGTTGCGGCCGCTGGCCTCGAAAGCCGCCGTGACGCGGCCCACGTAGGCGGGACTGGGGTTGCTGGTGACCAGGCGCTGGATGAGTTGCTTGCCCAGGAAGGGGCCCACGTTGGGGTGGGTGAGCGCCAGCAAGTCGAGCGCGGTGGTGAGGTCGGCCATGGGGCTGGCGTGGTCGTCGGCAGGGATGACCACCCCCAGGAAGGCCTTCTCACTGCGGCTGTGGAATTGCTCGTAGCCAAACATGTCGCGCCACCAGCGGTCGGCGTAGCTGCTGGCGCTGCCGCTGAGGTTGGCGCTGCCGCTGCCGAAGCAGGCGTCTGAGGGGCGGTCGGGGCAGTCCCAGCTGAAGCCGGTGAAGACCTTGGCCAGGCCAGCGACGTCGGCCGGGGTGTAGGTTTCGATGGGGTTGCCGCTGGCGTCGAGCCGGGGGGTGCCGTCGGCGTTGAGCTGGTAGAGCCCGATGCTGAACAGCTGCATGACTTCGCGGGCGTAGTTCTGGTCGGGCACGCGGCCGGTGACCAGGTTTTCTCGCTGGTTGCGCAGGTGGGAGAGGTAGCAGCCCATGAGCGGGTGGCGGCTGACCTTTTCGAGCAGCTGGCGGTAAGGCCCGAAGGCGTTGTCGGCCAGCATGTCGAGGTAGCCGGCCAGGGCCTGGGGTTGGCTGCCCACGCAATCGCTGAGCGACGACACCACAAAGACCTCGGACAGCGCCAGGGCCACGCGCTGGCGCAGCTGGTCCGGGCCAGCCAGGGCATGGGCCCAGAAGCTGTGGTTGACTTCGAAGAGGCCCGCGACCTTGCCTTCGGCCTTGAGCGCCTCGTGGCGACGGGCCCAGTAAGCGACGTGGGTTTCGGTGGGTGGGGTGGCGAGCTGGGCGTCGATCCAGGGCTCGAAGCCCTGGGCTTGGAGTTGCTGGACGCTGGCGTCGGTGGGGCCAAAGGTGGCCTGGGTGAGGAAGCGCTGGGCGTCGGTCTGGCCCGAGGGGTAGGTCACCGATTGAGGTTGGGCCCCCGCTGTGGAATCACCCCCGCCACCACACGCCGCCAAGCTCAAAGCGAGTGAGCAGGCGAACAGGGAAAAGGCGCCTCTGAAAAGGCGCCCAGGCCGACCTGAGGGCGACAGGACTGCTTGCGACATGGGGGCTCAACCTGTGTTTGGGGTGTGAGCCCCCATCTTACGGGCCGTTCAGCGGTTGCGGTCACGCGCGCGGCGCACGGCCAGCACCACGGCCAAACCCACCAAACTCAGGGCCAGGCCCATGGGCTCTGGGGATTCGGTGGCAGGCAGGAAGATCTGTTCAAGCATGACGGCACTCCAAAGCTGTGATGGCGTAAATCGTCAAGCAAGTGGTGTGCCGCTCAAAACACATCGGCTTGCACCAGCAAGGGGGCTTCCAGGTCTTTGGGGGACAGCAAGGGCTCTATGCCTTCAAGCGGCCAGTCGATGCCGATGGCTGGGTCGTTCCAGCGCACGGCGCGTTCGCTGGCTTTGTCGTAGGTGTCGGTGGTTTTGTAGAGGAAGTGGGTGTCGTCTTCCAGGGCCACAAAACCGTGGCCGAAGCCTTCAGGGATCCAGAGCTGGCGGCCGTTGGCGGCGCTCAGCTCTGCGCCCACCCACTGGCCGAAGGTGGGTGAGTGGCGGCGCAAATCTACCGCGACGTCGAACACCCGGCCCTGGCTCACGCGCACCAGCTTGCCTTGCGAACGGGGCGTGAGTTGGTAATGCAAGCCTCGCAACACGCCGCGCTGGCTGCACGAGTGGTTGTCTTGGACAAAAGGGCGCGGCAGCGGCAGGCCGAGTTCACGCAGCCCGGCTTCGAACTTGGGCTGGCTGAAGGTTTCCATGAACCAGCCACGGTCGTCACCAAAGCGGGGCAGTTCAAGGATGACGACGTCGGGGATGGCGGTGGCGATCAGTTTCATGGCGGAATGATGGCTCAAAAAAAACAAAAGCCGGGCAAGCCCGGCTTTTGGCAGTTGGGGCAAGGCCCCCGTCAAGCTCAGGCTTGCTTGCGGCGGCGAGCCGACAGCAGGCCCACCACGCCCAGGCCAGCCAAGGCCAGAGCGGTGGTTTCAGCTTCGGGCACCGGGGTGGCGACCAACGAGGCGGTGCCGGTGAAGAAACCGGTGGAGCCAGGCGCGAAGTTGAAGGTCAGGTCGTAGCTGCCGGCCTTCAGGCCGGTGAACGAAGCGGTGCCGGCGGCGGGCACCACGCTGCTGCCGCTGGGGCCGGCGAGCACGATGCTGCTGACGGTGACCGGGCCGAAGATCGAATAGAAGCTCAGGCCGAGGTCGTACTTGAAGCCGGCGGCCAGGTCAAAGCCGAAGGTGGCCGAGGGCACGAAGGCCGAAGCGAAGCTGGCGGAACCACCAGTGAAGCTGAGGTCAGAGCCGGGGCCGGCGGCCACGGGCACAGCGGCGTGAGCCGAAGCGAAAGCGGCCGCAGCGGCCAGGCCCACGAGGGCACGTTTGAAAGTCATGAGGTTACTCCTTTACAAGGTTTGCGCCCCGTCAATGACAACAAAGCGCTGGACTTGGGTAATTTTTAACATGCTGCACTGCAAGCAAACAAGTCAAAAGTCACCTGCCCCCCTCCAATGGGGCCACTTGAACAGGTGGGGTCTACCCTGGTTCGTCTGGAAAGCTCAGTAGATGGCTTCGTTGATGACCTTGAGCAGGTATTGCCCATAGCCATTCTTGAGCAAGGGCTGGGCGAGCTTTTGCACCTGTTCAGCCGAGATCCAACCCGAGCGGTAAGCGATCTCTTCCAGGCAAGCCACCTTGAGGCCCTGGCGCTTTTCCAGGGTGGCGATGAACTGGCCGGCTTCGAGCAGGCTGTCGTGGGTGCCGGTGTCGAGCCAGGCGTAGCCCCGGCCCATGATCTCGACGCTGAGCTGGCCTTGCGCCAGGTAGTGGGCGTTGACGTCGGTGATTTCCAGCTCGCCGCGGGGGCTGGGCTGGATGTTGGCGGCGATGTCGCAGACTTGTTCGTCGTAGAAGTAAAGCCCGGTCACGGCGTAGTTGCTTTTGGGCGCCTTGGGCTTTTCTTCGATGCTGAGCGCGCGCTTGTCGGCGTCGAACTCGACGACGCCATAGCGCTCGGGGTCGGTCACGTGGTAGGCGAACACGCTGGCGCCGCTGGTTTGGGCGTCAGCGCTGAGCAGCTGGCGCTGTAGGTCGTGGCCGTAGTAGATGTTGTCGCCCAACACCAGGGCGCTGGGGTGGCCACCCACAAAGCGCTTGCCCAAGATGAAGGCTTGCGCCAAGCCGTCAGGGCTGGGCTGCACGCAGTAGCTCAGGTTCAGGCCCCACTGGCTGCCGTCGCCCAGCAGCGCCTGGAAGCGGGGGGTGTCTTGCGGGGTGCTGATGACCAGGATGTCGCGGATGCCGGCCAGCATCAAGGTGCTGAGCGGGTAATACACCATGGGCTTGTCGTAGACCGGCAGCAGTTGCTTGCTGACCGCCAGCGTGGCCGGGTGGAGCCGGGTGCCGGAACCGCCGGCCAGGATGATGCCTTTGCGTGTGGTGGATGTGGTCATGAAACGAATAGCCAGATAGGTGTTTGCGAAACAGTGTAGGCCAGCCCCATGTCAAGGCTGTGGCCCTTGAGCCCAGGACGCAACGCCACACAAGCAAAAAGAAAGCCGGGCATGAAGCCCGGCTTGGAGATCAGATCACCGCGCCAGAAAGGCGCAGGAGCGCGAAGCTCAGGCCGCAGCGCGGCGGCGGCTCATGACGAAGCCCACCACACCCAGGCCGGCCAGGGCCAGGGCCGCGGATTCGGCTTCAGGCACTTGCGACACGGTGAACGCGCCAGCGGCCAGGTTGGTCTTGAGCGAGTAGCTCAGCGAGCTGAACGAGTTGGAGCCCACGGTGATGGTGTGGGTGCCAGCGCTCAGGCTGGTGAAGCCGAGGTTGGTCCAGCCCAGGGCCGAGGTCATCGAGGCCGGGGTGGCGCCGCTCACCGTGAAGGTGGAGATGGCAGCTGCGGAGGCACCGCTCTTGGCCTTGGCGCTGAAGGTGACGGGGCCGGAGGCCGCCGACAGGGTGATGTTGATCTGGTAGAGCTGGTCGTCCAGGACATCGGTGACGATGGTGGTGGCGTGGGCGCCGGTGGCGCTCAGCGCCAGCACGCCGGTGGCCAGGGCTGCCAGCTTGCTGCGGGTGGATTGCATGGTGTGTTCCCTTCTGGATGTGCGTTCAAGCAGCTTTGCGGCGGCGAGCCACCAGGCCCACCACGCCAGCGCCGGCCAGGACCAGGGCGACCGAACCGGGCTCAGGCACGGCGGTGACGTTCAGGCTGGTGGTCGGGGTGGAAGCGTCGTATTGGCCGGCGACCAGGGCAGCGCCCGAGGTGTCAAGCTTGACGGTGTAGGTGGCGCCGGTGACCACGCCGCTGAAGATCCACAGCGAAGCGAAGTCGGGGTCGACCGAAGGCGTGGCCACCGAGGGGGCCGCCGCGCTGGAATAGGAGATCAGGCTCAGGCCCAGGATGCTGTTGCCAACATCAGGCGCTGCCGAGAAGGTGATCGACTCGGTGCTCAGAGCGGTGAAGCTCAGGTATTGGGTGGCGGCTTGGGCGCCCACCGCTGCGGACAGCAGGGCGCCGGCTGCGAAAAGTTTGGCGAATTTCATGAACTACCTCGATGGTGCGTGATCTGATGAGGCCCACTCTAACGGGTAGGGTGTGGCAATGTCACGCCCTTTGATGAGGGAGTCGGACCGTTTGGACACGACAATTTGCGAATTGCGGAAAATTTGGCCGGATTTCCCAAGGTGGCTGCCCCCGCATTCGGAGGGGTTTCAGCGCCCGAGGTGTTCAACCAACATGCGCTGAACGCCGATTTGCCAGTGGGGCAAGGTGACACCAAAGGCTTGTTCAATGGCCCGGTTGGTGAGCCGCGAGTTCAGCGGCCTCTTGGCCGGCGTGGGGTAAGCCGTGGTGGGGATGGCCGCCATGGCCTCGGGCGCCACCCGGATGGCCACACCATTGGCCCGCGCCCATTCGATGACGAAGCGGGCGTAGTCGAACCAGCTGGTTTCGCCGGCCGCCACAAGGTGGTAGAGGCCCGCCAGCTCCGGCCGGCTCAAGGTGGCACGGATGGCGTGGGCGGTGACGTCGGCCAACAGATCGGCGCCCGTGGGCGCGCCGATCTGGTCGGCGATGACGTTGAGCTGGTCTCGCTCGGCCGCCAGGCGCAACATGGTTTTGGCGAAGTTGCCCCCGCGCGCGGCATAAACCCAGCTGGTGCGGAAGATGAGGTGGCGGCAGCCGCTGGCGCGGATCAGTTCTTCGCCTTCGCACTTGCTGCGGCCGTAGACGGACAGCGGGCCGGTGGGCGCCTCTTCGGTCCACGGGGCGCCGCCGCGGCCGTCGAAGACGTAGTCGGTGGAGTAATGCACGAGCAGCGCGCCGAGGACGGCGGCCTCGCGGGCGAGCACGCCGGGCGCCAGCGCGTTGAGGGCGCGGGCCAGCTCGGGCTCGCTCTCGGCCTTGTCCACCGCCGTGTGGGCGGCGGCATTGACGATCAG